>NZ_JAUSWF010000003.1:0-167728 GCF_030815095.1 Aedoeadaptatus ivorii | reverse complement strand
TTATATTTTAAGAATACTCAAAAGACTATGTATTAGCAAAACCAAAAATAATAAATAAATTTCGATAAATCTCGTCTACTATATTTATGGTATTTATTTATACAAATGATAATTATATATTATAAGTAAATTTAGATTTAGAGATAATTTAAAACATAAGAAATATACTTATGGATATATTCTCACATACTACGCTTACTTAAAATATTAAAATTATCCATACTGACCACTCAAGCCATGTCGAGAGTGTCGTTTTGATGTCAAGAGTTGCACCCAGTAAGTAAATAAAGAATTGAAAATAAAGGCTTATTCATAGGCTATCATTAAAAGGTAAAGGCAGACAGTTGGTTCTTTAGAGAATGGAAGATATAATCCATCTATAATTTTGGCATTTAAAATTGCTAAGTTCTTTAATTTATCAATTGAAGAAGTATTTATTTACGAGGAGGAGATATAAAATGAAGAAATACAAGTATTGGATATTAGCTTCTTGTGGAGCGTTGTCATTGATTATCGGAATATATTTGGAAAGAAATTATTCTGAGACAGAAAGTGTTTTAAAATCATTACCATATATTCTGGTGGGTATAGGATGTGGTTTATTTGGACATGGTGTTGGAGAAATAATAAAAGTAAATACATTAAAAAATCGCAGAAACATATAAACAGTTAGAAATAGAAAAAACGATGAGAGAAACAGTACTATTTCTAATATAGCAAAATCAAAGGCGTATGATACTTTTATTTATATTTTTGGAGCAGTATTGCTCTATTTAGCAATAGCTGTTTCAGATATATTTACTATTATTGTGGTAGTGATTTCATATCTTTGTGTTGTAGGAATAAATGTCTATTATCATATCAAATAAAAAAAGAGATGTAGAAATTAAATTTAAGCCTTGACCTGTCCACTAGGGACTGAGCTATCCTTTAATCAAGGAGGTGTTAAACCATGCTAAGAAATAAAATTCAAGCGAAAACAGGTTTGACTAGAAAAGCAATCGAGTATTATGAAGAAAAAGGTTTGATTCAGCCGTTGAAATTAGAAAATGGCTATCGAGATTATCGTAATGAAGATTTAGTTACGCTAAACAAAATCGCATTATTTAGAAAAGTGGGTCTAAGAATATCTGAGATAGAAGAATGTTTATCGTCCAATGGTAACTCACTTTCTTCTATGCTTAGAAAAAAAGAACATCAGTTAGATATTGAACAAAAAAGAAAAGAAGTTATTGAACTGATGGTGAAGAAAGAATGTCAAACTGTAATCGATGATAAAATCGCCTTGATCGAAGCAGAGGAGAGCATTTATGAAAAGTTAGCAAATGCCTTTCCTGGCTATTTTGGACAGCTAATATTTTCTTCTTATCAATCATTTTTGAATGAAACATTGAATGTAGAAGGAAAAGCTTCATATGAAGACTTTGTAGCCTATTTAGATAATTTACCTTCATTTACACTTAGTAAAGAAGAACAAGAGTATATTGAAGTTGTTAGCTCTGCTTATAACATGAAAGTTTTAAAAGAAGTGAATACATCAAAAATTGAAGCTATAGAGAATTCTGAACAATGGTTAGAAGAAAATAAGGATATGGTAGCTTTATATCAAGATTATAAAAATAGTGATGAATATCAAAATAGCCCAATGAAAAACATTCAAGATAAACTGCAAAGATATATGGAAGATAATAAATACTATGAAATAGCTATTCCGCTGATAAGAAAGTTTAGCAAGAGCTATGATGAGTATTATCAAAAGTTACTTATAGCAAATGATAAATATTTAGAACTCAATAAATAAACTACAAGGCACCAGAGATTGGTGTCTTTTTTCAGTTTGACGGGCATGTCATATGTCTAAGGTGGAAGTCCAACGGAGCGTAGTTATCGACGAATCCAATAGCAACTTGCAAGTATCACGCCGTGAGGCATGGGAGAGAGGAAGCAATAGAAAAATCGTGGCCTGACGAACAGGAACAGAATACAAGGCGAGTTAGGTGGATAAGTTGGCTGAAGACAACAAAGTCCAAAAGATAACCGTAATCCTAAAACGTAAATTCTGCAGGTAAACGAGGAAAGATATATGACTTAACCCGTGAGGTCTCATAGACGAAACAGTAGTAACAACGAACTATGAGAAGTCAGCAGATGTCATAGTAGTAAAAGTTTTTTACGAAGGACAGAACAATTAGAGAGCATAAAGCAAAATGTATGTAGCTTAGAATATCTGACAGGCACAGATGAAAACGTAAAATGAGTTCAAGGCCAGTAGCACAAGATGAATCTAAGCAAGCGGAAAGGAGCAAGTGCACATTATGGAAACACTACTAGATAAAATACTTGACCGACAAAATATGTATCAAGCCTTAAAAAGAGTATACTCAAATAAAGGTACAAGTGGAATCGATGGAATAACCATAGACCAAATAGATGGATACATTAGAGAAAACTGGCCAAGGATAAAAGAAGAACTACAAACAAGAAAATACAAACCACAACCAGTATTAAGAGTAGAAATACCAAAACCGAATGGTGGAGTAAGATAACTAGGAATACCAACTGTGATGGATAGAATAATCCAACAGGCAATAGTACAAGTCCTAACACCAATCATAGAACAGAAATTTTCAGAATATAGTTATGGGTTCAGACCAAGAAGAAACTGTGAAATGGCCATAGTGAAACTACTAGAATACTTTATAGGTGACATGAAAACAAACTTAACAAAAATAGATGAGCACTTAAGAACACGACTAAGAATGATAATCTGGAAAATGTGGAAAGTAGCATCAAAAAGACAATGGGGAGTACAAAAACTAGGTGTGAACAAAGACCTAACAAGACTAACCTCATATGTAGGAAACAGGTACTACTTTGTAGTAACAAAAACTTGTGTAGTCAGATCAATCTCAAAAGAAATACTGACCAGACGAGGTCTAGTCAGTTGCTTAGATTATTATACAGAAAGACGTAATGTTAGATTTAATTGAACCGCCGTATACCGAACGGTACGTACGGTGGTGTGAGAGGGCATTTAATTATGCCCTACTCGATCGCCCAGAATTAAGAAGGAAAGATTAAAGCAACTAAAAAATCGAGAAAAGAAGATATTAATACAAGACATAGAAAAAGAAAGAAACAAAGAACACATAGACTTATAAAAAGAGGAGCAATCTTAAAAAGTCTTATAGAAAATGCAGTAGAACTAACAGAAGGAGAGATAAAAGTCCTACTAGAAGAAGCAACAAAGACAAAGGAATTCTAAAAAACACTTAGCATAATGAGAAAAAATTAAGAAATAAACGTAACGGAGTAACCACGATTGCGCCAAGCTTAGAAATAAAAAACATATTTCATCAACGTTTCATAAAAGGTGTGTAGAATGTTATTGAAAGTAGCTATGAAATGCTATTGTGTAAAAAATAAAGGAGGAATAATTTATGAAAAAAATAGTATCAAGAGGAGCATGCCTATTACTTGCATTATGTTTGAGCTTGAGCGCAGTTGGCTGTCAAAAAAGTAATGAAAACAATAAAATTAAAGAAGGGCAATCTATAAGTTCTGAAGAGGCGGGCATGTCAATTAACCCAGATGGCAAAAATGAAACTTTTAAACCGTCAGATTACACATTGGAAGCAAAGGAAGAATATGTTTATGAATATTTAGGGCTTAAATTCAAACTCTCAGACAAAGTTAAAAAGTATATGACAGATAAAAAGATAGGAATGTTAGATGATCAAAGTCCTATAGATAAAGAACTAAAGTATGCTATTTTGACATTTGAAAAAATGACGGAAGAGCAAAAAAATGCAGTTATAGAAAAAATGGGCGATGGTTATGAAAAATGGAAGAATGGACTTGAAAGAATTGGGACTATTGGTATGTTTGAAAAAAATATGTCAGAAGAAAAAATATCTGAAATTACAAAATGTGATACTCATACTAAAATAGGAGTTTCAAGAGATGGAGCTTACGATTACTATCTAAGCACAAATAGCAAAGCTGAAAGCAGTCTTGTGGAAGAATTTAAAAACACTGAGAGTGAAATTATAGATAAAAAAGAACGTCCAGAAAATGGTTTTGTGCTTTCAGAAAAAACTGATTTAGAAAATACAGAAGCATTTAGCAAAGATTCCGTTAAAGACTTGCGTAATCTATCAACAAAGGATATAAATGGCAAGAATTTTTCAAGCAAGGATTTTGAGAAGTATGATCTTACTATGGTGAACGTATTTGCCACTTGGTGCACAGCTTGTGTAAAGGAAATTCCTGATTTGGTTGAGGTTCAGAATGAAATGAAAAGCAAGGGTGTCAATATTGTTGGAGTTGTAACAGATACTGTTGATGATAAGGGTGAAAACAAGGAAGCTATTGAAAAGTCAAAGTTAATATTTGAAAAGACAAAGGCTTCATATCTTTTCTTGATGCCAGACAAGACAAACTTTAATGGTAGATTGAATGGTATACAGGCTATGCCAGAGACTTTCTTTGTTGATAAGAATGGAAACATTGTAGGTGATACTTATTCAGGGGCAAAGAGTGCAAAGGAATGGAAGCAGGTAATTGAAAAAGAATTAGCAAAAATAAATAATAAGTAAATGTAAAGTGGTGAATGGGATATGGTTAATAAGTTTTTAAAAAGCCGTGCCTTCTCGGTAGTAATGGTCTTTATTAGTATGGCTATGATTTACTATGGCTATACGAATGGAGAGGCTAAAGTTGTCTTGGAAAAGGCGATAAGAATTTGTATGGAGTGTGTTGGAATTGGATAGAATTAAAAAATTTATAAAGGGTAGTAAAAAAAAAGATAAATATAAAATAAGAGATCGTTTTAGACATCTATTTCAAGCCCTTTGGTTTTTAGTTACTAATTCTTATTTTGAAGGGTTTAAGACAGGTAAAATCTATGGTGGGGACCTGAAGAAAGTTTGTGTTCCGGGTATGAATTGTTATTCCTGCCCGGGGGCAAAGGGTTCTTGTCCTATAGGATCCCTACAGGCAGTGATTGGAAATTCGAACTATAAGTTCAGTTATTATATAGTTGGCTTTATCTTCTTGATAGGTGCACTCATGGGTAGATTTGTCTGTGGTTGGCTATGTCCATTTGGTTTGATTCAAGATTTATTACACAAAATTCCCTTTTCAAAAAAAATTGAGACATTTAAGTTTGATAAGCATTTGAGAAAATTGAAATATATAATATTGATTGTCTTCGTTATAATACTTCCTCTATTTTTAGTGGATATTTTAGGGCAAGGGTCTCCATATTTTTGTAAGCTTATTTGTCCAGTTGGTATGCTTGAGGGAGGCTTACCCCTTGTATTATTGAATAAAAGTATGAGAGGAGCCATAGGTTTTTTATACTATTGGAAGGGAGCAATTTTAATACTTACTTTATTAGTTTCAATAGTAATATATAGACCTTTCTGTAAGTATATCTGTCCTCTGGGGGCGATTTATTCGGTTTTTAATCCGATTTCAGTATTCAGGTATAAACTAGACGAAGAAAAGTGCATTAGTTGTGGTAGGTGTAAAAAAGTTTGCCAAATGAATGTAGACCCAGTTGAAAACTCTAATCACCTTGAGTGTATTAGATGTGGACGATGTAAAAATGCCTGTCCAGTGGATGCAATTCATTGTGGAATAAAAAAATAAGAGGAGCCAAGTAGGAAAGTGATAAAAAACGCAATAGCATATATTACAAGAAAGAGAAATAGAACTTTAATAATTTTTATCATATTAACTATAGTTCTTTCTTGCTTGTATTCTTGTTTAACAATAATGAAATCAAGCAATGAAATAGAAAAGGCTTTATATGAAAGTTCTAATTCTTCAATATCAATAACAAAAAAAGATGGTAAATATTTTAATGTTAATCAATTTAAAGATATTGAAAAATTAAAAGAAATTGAAGAAAAAATAATTCAATATGATGGATTAGCAAAACTAAAAGATGCTAAAGTAGTTAGCGGAGAACAAAGAATAAATAGAGAAGATTTATCTGACGAATTTAAGAATGTTGTTTCACTCGAAGCTACTAATAATACTAAAAGAAACATTTTATTCAGTAGCGGAGTATTTATAATAAGTGAAGGTAAAAATATAGAAGAAAATGATAGAAATTCAATTATTATTCATGAAGAATTTGCTAAACAAAACAATCTAAAATTAGGGGATGAAGTTGATCTTGAATTACTAGATATGGAAAAAAATGGAAAAATAAAAAGTCATAAATTTAAAATTATAGGAATTTTTTCTGGTAAAAAACAGGAAACATATACAGGGTTGTCTTCTGATTTTAGCGAAAACATGGTCTTTGCAGATTATTCAACAAGCCAAGAGATATTAAATAAATCAGAAAATAATAAAATTGCAAATAAAATTTTAATGTATTCTGGTAGTTTGGAATCTACAGACTTAGCCTTAAAAAAAATTAAAGATCTTAAAATTGATGAATCAAGGTATTCCGTTGAAAAAGATAATAATGCGTTTGAAGAGTCTCTGGAGTCAGTGAGTGGAATAAAACATATAATAAAAATAATGACTTATTCTATTATGTTAGGTGGTATGGTTGTTCTTTCGTTAATCTTGATTCTATGGTTAAGAGAAAGAATTTATGAAATAGGTATATTTTTATCTATTGGAATAACTAAAGTACAAATTATAATGCAGTTTATATTTGAGTTAATATTCATATCTATACCAAGTATAATATCCTCCTTATTTTTAGGAAATCTACTACTAAAAGTAATTGTAGAAGGATTCATTAACTCAGATAACTCAATGATTTTCGGTGGAAGTTTAATAAATAAAAGCACTTTTATGCTAAATATAACAACACTTGGACAAAGTTATTTAATATTAATAAGTATTATTGTTTTATCAGTTGTATTTGCTTCTTCATTAATATTAATCAAGAAACCTA
Organism: Aedoeadaptatus ivorii; assembly: GCF_030815095.1. Taxonomy (NCBI): domain Bacteria; kingdom Bacillati; phylum Bacillota; class Tissierellia; order Tissierellales; family Peptoniphilaceae; genus Aedoeadaptatus; species Aedoeadaptatus ivorii. Next base: position 160,803 of record NZ_JAUSWF010000003.1, on the reverse strand, counting down.
AAGAAATATTATCAAAAATAAGTTAGGAGAAAATAATGAATATATTAGAAATAAATAATGTAACTTACAGTTATGCAAATTCTAGAGAAAAAGTTTTGTCAGGAGTAAATCAAAAATTTGAACTTGGAAAGTTTTATTCGATAGTAGGAAAGTCAGGAACAGGAAAATCTACACTTCTTTCCTTACTTGCAGGACTTGATAAACCTCAAACAGGAAAAATATTGTTTAAGAATGAAGATATACAAAAGAAAGGATATAGTAATCATAGAAAAAATAATATATCTTTAGTATTTCAAAATTATAATTTGATAGATTATTTATCGCCTATTGAAAATATTAGATTAGTAAATAAATCAGTAGATGAGAGCATCTTGTTTGAATTAGGCTTAGATAATAAACAAATAAAAAGAAATGTTATGAAATTATCTGGTGGACAGCAACAAAGAGTAGCTATTGCTAGAGCATTAGTATCAGATGCTCCAATAATACTAGCTGATGAGCCTACTGGTAATCTAGACAGTGTTACTGCTGGAGAAATAATTAATATATTAAAGACATTAGCTAAAGATAGAAATAAATGTGTAATAGTTGTAACACATAGTAAGGAAGTAGCAGATTCTGCGGATATCATTTTAGAACTAAGTGGTAAAAAGTTGAAAAAAGTAAATAAAATGAATTTGGAGGTTGAATAATGATAAAAAATGCATTTGCTTATGTAACTAGAAAAAGCTTAAAATCATTAATTATTATATTAGTTATTTTATCTATGTCAACTTTAAGTCTCATTAGTTTATCTATTAAAGATGCTACGGACAGAGCTTCAAAAGAAACATTTGCTAATATAACAAATAGTTTTTCTATGGAGATAAATAGACAAGTAAATCCAGGAACACCTAGAGGTGGGGGAAATATAAAAGGTGAAGATATAAAAAAGATATCTGAAACAGATAGTATCGACTCTTATGTAAAAAGAATCAATAGTGTTGCAGATTTAGTGGATCATGATATTATTGAAACTCAAGAAACACTAGCAAATCAATCTCCTGAAAGAGCTAAAAACTTCAAAAGAACGGTTATGTTAACAGGGGTTAATGATTCATCAAAGGAAACAAAGTTTGTATCCGAAGCATATAAATTAATAGAAGGAAAACATTTAGAAAATAAAGACCAAAATAAAATTTTAATGCATAAAGATTTGGCGAAAAAAAACAACCTAAAAGTTGGAGATAAAATAAAAATAAAATCAAATTTATTTGATGCCGATAATGAAAAAGGTGCTGATGAAACGGTAGAAGTCGAGATTAAAGGGCTTTTTGATGGACACAATAGTGGTGGCGTAAGTGCAGCACAAGAACTATACGAAAATACATTAATCACTGATGTTCATACAGCTGCTAAAGTTTATGGTAATACAGAAGATACAGCTGTATACCAAGATGCAACATTCTTTGTAAAAGGTGATAGGAATCTTGATAGTGTAATAAAAGATCTTGGGAAATTAGATATAAATTGGAGAGAATATAATTTGATTAAAAGTTCATCAAATTACCCTGCATTACAACAATCTATATCAGGTATCTACTCAATTTCAAATAAATTATTTGTTGGCTCATTAATATTTGCAGGAGTTGTAGTTTCATTATTATTATTCTTATGGATGAATGCTAGAAAGAAAGAAATAGCAGTATTACTATCATTAGGTATATCAAAATTAGAAATTTTTGGTCAATTTCTAATTGAGATGGCATTTATATCAATCCCCGCATTCGTTGGTTCTTATTTCTTAGCTCAATATACAGCTGATAAGCTTGGGAATAATATATTGAATAAGGTTACTGGTGATATAGCTAAACAAATAGCTAGACAATCTGCATCTAGCCAATTAGGTGGTGGGGCAGAAGCCGAAGGATTTAACAAGACATTATCAAGTTTAGATATAAATGTATTACCTAAATTCATAATTTATGTAGTTATATTTATGAGTTTAGTACTTCTTATATCATTGATTATTTCTTCATTCAATATATTAAGAAGGAATCCAAAAGAATTATTAACTGACAATAATTAAAATTTTGGTGCTTTTTAGCACCAAAATTTTTTGGATTGTGCACTTTAGTGTGTTGAGTGAACGAAAGTGAGCGAAACAGTAAACCACCTGCTATGCAGGTGGAGGACGAAAGCTTTAGCTTCAAGCACCAAAAACCTCCTTGATGTATAATTGTGATAATAACATGCACAATTAAAACAAGGAGGATACATTGGATAAGAATAGTTTATCACATACCAAATATCGATGTAAATATCATATTTTATTTTCGCCAAAATATAAGGCAAGTAATTTACAGACAGTTTAAGGTGGATATAGGAAGTATATTAAGAGAGTTACGCACACGAAAAGGAATAAATATAATAGAAGCAGAACTATGTCCTGATCATGTTCATATGTTGTTAGAAATACCGCCCAAATACAGTGTATCAGAAATAATGGGATATTTGAAAGGGAAAAGTTCCTTAATAATATTAGATAGACATGCAAACCTAAAATACAAGTATGGAAATAGACATTTTTGATGTCGATGGTACTGTATAGATACAGTTGGCGCAATGAGAAGAAAATCAAAGAATATATACAGAATCAATTAAGAGAAGACTATTATTCGGATCAAATAAGTATAAAGGAATATAATACCCGTTTACGGGTGAGCCGGTAAATAAAAACAAATAATAAACTGCTTTAGCAGTAGTTGGGATAGTGGTGCATGTGACGGAATACTCGGATCCCCAATAGGGGCATGCCGGTATTCGTGGTTTATAGGCGCAGTGCAAACTACCAGCTAAGCTGGTAGTTTTGATTTAAAAAATCAAATAATATGCTGTATAATATAAGTGTATAGGCTTAAGTGGAGGTATATATGAAAATATTAACTGTTGAAGATGATAATATGATAAGAGAGGGAATAAGTGAATATCTTTCAGAATTTGGATATACTGTTATTCAAGCTAAAGATGGAAGAGAAGCCTTGTCAAAATTTAATAGTGATATAAATTTGGTTATCTTAGACATTCAGATACCTTTTATAAATGGTTTAGAAGTGTTGAAAGAAATTAGAAAGAAAAGCAATTTACCAATTCTAATCTTGACTGCATTTAGTGATGAAGAATATAAAATTGATGCATTCACTAATTTAGTAGACGGATATGTAGAAAAGCCATTTTCATTGCCAGTCTTAAAGGCTAGAATAGATTCTTTAATTAAGAAGAATTATGGACATTTAGAGAAGTTTGAATATAAGGATCTATTGGTTAATTTTAATAGATATACAGCTAAAATAAATGGTGAAGAAATAGATGTAAATGCAAAAGAACTAGAAGTATTAAAATGTTTATTGGATAATTATGGACAAGTGTTAACAAGAATGCAAATTATTGATTATGTATGGAAAGATAGCGAAGAAACTCCTTATGATCGAGTAATAGATGTATATATAAAAGAACTTAGAAAAAAATTACAGCTAGACTGTATAACTACTATAAGAAATGTAGGATATAAATTGGAGAGAAAATGAAAAAATTAAAGATATTTCCAAAAATGTTCATACAAATATTTTCTGTTCTTGGAATAATAATTATATTAGTTCATTCATTAGTTTTTTTTATCTTTCCTAAAACATATTTGGAGACGAGAAAAGAAAAGATTCATAATATGGCAAATGAAATTTCTAGTAATATGAATGGAAAAGAAATAAAATATATAGAACAAACTTTGGAACTTTATTCTAAGAGTAGTGAAATAAAAGCATTTATAAAAGAAAAAAATAATAAGAATGAAATACAAATTAAAGATAATATAAATGTTAATTTAGAAAGTGATAGTAATTCTTTGATAATTGAAGAAAGAGAAATAAAGCTTAATGATGGTAAAAAAACAAATCTACAATTTGTTTCTACAGCTGATATGCAAAAAGATGCGAAAGATTTAAGCCTTAAATTTTTACCATATTCTTTATTAATATCAATTTTATTTTCTGCTATTATTTCTTTAATTTATGCAAAATCAATAAAAAACAATATACAAGAAATAAAAATTGTTACTGATAAAATGATGAAACTTGATAAAAAAACTCGTTTAAAAATTAGCTCTAATGATGAAGTTGGAGAATTAAAACAACAAATTAATGATTTGTATTCTACTTTATTAAGAACAATTGACGATTTGAAATTTAAAAATAAAGAAATTTTAAAATTAGAAAAGTTAAAATATGACTTTTTTAAAGGTGCATCCCATGAACTTAAAACTCCTCTTGCTAGTCTTAAAATAATATTGGAAAACATGAAATACAATATTGGAAAATATAAAGAAAGAGATATTTATATTAATGAATGCATTGAAATCGTTGATAGTTTAACAAAAAATATTCATCAAATATTATCAGTTCATTCTATAGAAGATTTGAATAATGATGAAGAATATTTGAAAATAAATGATACATTAGAAGACATATTAAAAAAGTATGAAATATTAGCAAATCAAAAGAAAATAACTGTCAATAATTATATATTAGATGAGAATATTTATATAGGAAAACCAGCTTTAAAAATTATTCTATCTAATTTGATTAGTAATGCGGTAAAATATACTGATGTAAATGGGGTAATTAATATTGGGATAGTTAATGATTGGTTATATATAGAGAATTTATATGGTAACAATAAAATTCCGAATATGGATAAAATATTTGATGTTAAATTTGATTTAAATAAGGAAAATAGTAATGGCTTAGGTTTATACATTGTAAGTAATATTCTGAATAATTACAACATAGAATATAAAGTATTGAAAGATGAAGAGTTTTTTACATTTAAAATTAAAATATTTCCTTAGTGAATTAGAATTTCCGATAATTTGTTTAATTAAGTTTCTAGCCTTTTCTTTGGCATAGAATTTTCCCAGTTTACTTTTATATTATCAGCAGGAAATTTCACAATTCCTAAAAAAGCTTATTTTAAAAATATTGAGACTTTGGAGTAAAATCTGTAACCTTATTTTTTTACAGTATAATTCGTACAAATTTAAATTTCTCAGGTTGGAAAATCAATAAAGAATATGGAATTAGTATTAACTAGAATCTCAGGAGCCGTTGTTTTATTATCAATACACATATCAAATAAAACAGGAAAAACAGAGTATTTATGGACAATATGGTGTATGCTTTCCTTATAGGTTGTAGAAAAAGGTATCACACTACAAAAAAGAAATAGAGGCAATTCTCAGTTTGTCGGGTTGATACTTTTAACGATAGTTTCTACCTATTGTTAAAGGGTTCGTAGATATGTTATTACAAACAAACAGGATGACCTGAGATACTTAATGTTCACTGGTTTCATGTGGAAGCCCTGACACTACTTAGAAGGAGATAATTTACTATCCTCCTTCTAAGTAGATGTTGGTCTTATGCCAAGAGTTCCCAAGAGAAACGACGAGCGGGAGTTTCGATTGGTTAGAACTCGACGGCTGAGACGTTGGTCTTGATGTCGAGGAATAGAAAGATTTAAAGGTTACAATTAATAGCTTTTTGTATTTTGGACTTGATAATAAAATGAGCAAATAAAGTGAGCCATGTCAAAACAAATAAAAACAGACATCAAAATTACAGTGACCCCATAAAGTTGAACCTAGAAAACCAACTTTATGGGGTCACTGTATAGGCGCTAGCTATTTTTTCGGATTCCGAGTACAAACAAAAATATTGTTACTATAAAATAGAAAGAGTACAAGAAACCAGTATATTTATTACTCCATGGAAATGACATTTCTGGGTGATTAATTGCTACAATAATAAAAATAATAGCGAGTATGAGTAGAATTTTTGCGCATATTAAATATCGATTAAATGGTTTCATTTTCATCTCCTTTCTAACAATCTTTTTTATTCATCCTATCATTTCAAACCGTACAGAATAAGTAGTAAACAACGAATATAAAAAAGAGTATGGCAGATGGAAAGAGTGAAGAGTGACCCCATAAAGTTGGACCAAATCGAGTAAGTAGATTTTACTTACTCGATTTGGTTTTACATATTTTACGATGCCGGCTTCTTGTTTTCTCGATATTGTCTCAGACTTAGCCCCCCTAACTTTTCCTTGATTCTATTCTCGTTGTAGTAAACGATGAAATTCTTGATTGCCAGAACCAACTCGCTACGACTTGTATAGACATAGCCGTCATAGATCTCGCGTTTCAGAATGCTAAAGAAGTTTTCCATGGGCGCATTGTCGTAGCAGTTCCCTTTGCGAGACATGCTTTGGAATATATGATGTTTCTCTAGCATGGCTTGATAGGTTTTCATCTGGTACCCCCAACCTTGATCGGAATGAAAGGTCCGCCGATAGGGGCAATTCTCTGATTGCCGAATGGCTTCTTCGAGGCCTCTCAGCATGCTTACTCCATTTGGTCGATCCGAGGGGGTGTAGCTGATGATTTCCAATTTCTTTTGCCAGTACATAAACGTAGACTTTGGAAAACGCACCGCGGCCAGGATCTCTGTTAGCGGGAATTGTTCTCGGAGTTTGGCGACGATCCTCGCCTTTTGCGCATTGCTTCTTCCCTCTCCAAACTCCTTAGCTGTTCCCAGAACATTTTTTGAATGGTCAACCGACGATTTTCTGCTTCTAGCTCTTGGATCCGATTCTCCAATTCTTCTCGCGTAGCTGTGTCCATTACTTCCGGTTTGGAAGACGGGGATGGTTGATCCGGATTTTTCTTATCTTTCATGGGTTTACCTCGCTTTTTAGGGCGCAGACCATCGATGCCTTGCTCTCGATATTGTCTCCGCCAATTCGCAATGAGGCTGGGATTCGTGAGGCCGAGCAAGAGAGCAAGTTCTTGATAGCTGCATTCACTCATTTCGTAGCGTGTAATGGCTTCTAATTTAAATTCTACACTGTACGAACGCTGATTTCTAGACCGTACCAACCCTTCATCACCAAAATGTTGGAAATTCTTGACCCACTTACAAATTATGCAATTCACTTGTACTCGATGAAGCAAGCCATTGAAGAAGGCTTTATATTGGATGTGCTGCAAAACTACACGACCTACGAAACGATGTATAAAATTAACAAGGCGATAGAAGAAGATCCAGAGCTGAAAACCGTGAAGGCCAAGCGGCAGATTGCAAGGTTTATCGATCTGCACGATACCAATATTCGCCAAAGGGTCGAGATTATCGTCGAGCATTTTAGAAATCATGTGGTGAGCGAATTGGGCGGCCAGGCGAAGTCGATGGTCGTTACCGCTTCCAGGCAGGCGGCGGTAAAGTATAAGTTACATTTGGATAAATATGTTCGAGAAAAGGGCTATGAGAACATCCGCGCCCTCGTGGCCTTTTCCGGCAAGGTCAATTTAGAAGACGACAACGAGACATATACAGAGTTCGGCATCAATCATGTGGCCGAAGAAAGTGTTCCCTATGAATTCGACAGTGATCGGTATAATGTAATGATCGTGGCCAATAAATATCAGACCGGCTTCTATCAGAAGAAGCTATCCGCCATGTATGTATTGAAAAAACTCCGGGGCGTAAACGCGGTGCAAACGCTATCGAGATTGAATAGAGTCTGTCCGCCTTACGAAAAGAAAGTATTTGTACTGGACTTTGTAAATGACTATGAAAGTATGCAAAACGCGTTTGCTCCGTATTATACGACCACGCTCTTAGCGAGCGATTTAACCCCCGGTAAGATCAAAGAGATGCTGACAAGTTTGGAAGGATATTACATTATCGACCCGCTGGATGTAGATCGCGTCAATACATTGATCTTTAAAAAGCGAAAGGGCTCCATAACAAGAAATGAGCAGAAGTCTCTTCTTCTGTCTTTACAGAATTCCAATCGCAGGCTAAAGGAATTGAAAGAAGTACCGCAAAGAGTATTTGTGGCCAGGATGAAAAACTTCAAACGGTTCTATGAGTATCTCATTCAGGTATCCAGTTATGAAGATTTGGATGTTCACAAATACTATATATACGTATGCTATTTCTTGGATATGATCAGTCTCGACGATGGGGGAGACGGCTTTGACCTCAAGGGCAAAGTAGAAGCAAGCAACTTTGCGCAAATAGAGGGCGAAACGCACAAGGACGAAAAGATGATCTCAAAGCCTGTCGTCAATCTTCCCATGGCAGAACCCATTGAAATATCGGGGGATAAAAAAGAGAGACTTTCGGAGATTATCGCGGATATTAATGCGAAAACCGGTTCTAATTACGATGTGGAATTGGCCACCACAGCAGCCATGCAAATTCGGGATTTGATGTTGAAATCAGAAGAACTTAGAACTTCCGCTAAAAATAATACAGAAGAGGATTTTAGATTCTCTTATTTTTCGAATATCGAAGATGCTTTGATCCAGGGCTTAGATCAAAATCAAGGATTTTTCTCTTATTTGCTCGATAACCGAGATGCGCAAAAAGAAGTCCTCGGGTTATTTATGTCCGAGATTTACAAAAGTTTAAGGGCCAATGCGATTTGAGATGTGCTTATATAGGATCGCAGCTATAAAAGAATGATGGCGTGAGGCTAGAGGCTGCTTATTTAAAAGGATGACCGGAAGAAATGAAGGCATAGAAACTTTTCGACGGTAGATAGAACAGAGGGCTTTTGAGCGTTTCGCATGCCAAAGATCGTATGGAGGAGTGAGGAGTATGAGCGCAAATGCGCAACCGCCTTTAAGAACGGGATTGTTGGACTTTCTAAGAAATAGCAGCGGTAGCCAATTCGTGATACCCGTGTACCAAAGAAATTATACTTGGTCGGCAGGTAAAGAAGTTAAGCAATATCTCGATGACTTAAAAAGTGTTTTGTTGGGGGAATATAACAATCATTTTTTGGGCATCATCATCTATCTAGATACGCCAATCGATTTTACGAGCCGAGAATTTTCGGTGATCGACGGGCAACAGAGATTGACTACGACATTTCTGATCCTCTATGCCATACGGGAAATCATGAAACAAGAAAATGCCGTGGACGCAATCCAGAGCTTAGATGGGCAAATTTTGACCAATCCATTCGCCACCCATGAAACGTTAAAATACAAGCTGAAGCCTTTGGTTTCGGATGACTCGGTTTATAAATATATCGTGAACGACAAAGCCGGCGATATAGAGGATACAGATTCTCTGGTGTATAAAAATTTTAAGTATATAGTAAATTACGTAAAGACACTCAATGAAAAGTTTACGTATAATGAAATTTTACTGGCTTTAAATAAGTTATACGTCGTTTGTATCCCTCTATCCAAAGAAGATAATGCACAAAAAATATTTGAAAGTATCAATTCTACCGGCGTAAAATTAACCGCTTCCGATTTAATTCGAAATTTTTTACTCATGGATTTAAACAGCGAGTTACAAGATCTCTATTACACAAAGTATTGGATGGAGCTAGAAAAGTACTTGGGAAGTGACTCCAAGAAACTAGAATCTTTTTTCCGATTTTATCTTTCCATAAAAAATAAGGTCTTGCCAAATAAAAATGCTGTGTACAGAGAATTTGTACATTGGTATAAGAAGAATCAGGATGTAGAAAGAGAAGCTATTTTTGATGATATTATAAAATATAGCAGATATTATTATGAAATTTACTATAAAGATCTCGCTGCTATAGAGAAAGCGCTAAGAGGGCCGATCAAGGAGTATCGAAGAATTCTATCCGACATGCCTGCGCCTTTGATGATGGGTTTATGGGACTTATACGAAAAGGGAAAGATAAGCATTGCGCAAACCTCTGAGATGATTTATATCATTAATTCCTATTTAATACGGAGGGCTCTATGCGATTTAAACACCAGCTATCTTACAAAAATGTTCCCGCCCTTGTTAAAGGATATCGAGGAAGAATGTGCCGGAGACTACAAGAATGTAGTGGAAGTCCTGAAAAAGAATTTAGTCTTTAAGAATAGTAACAATGGCATGTATGTCCCCAACGACAAGCAGCTAAGAGATATTTTGCTACATGCGAATGTGTATAAGATTAAAACGCCACTTCGAATCTTCTTCGATAAACTCGAACATCACGACAATCCGGCGCCCGTCCATTTGGAAGATTTGAATATTGAACATTTAATGCCGCAAACGCCCACGCCGGAATGGTATGAAGCATTGGGCGTCGATGAGGAAGAATACCAAAGAAATGTGAGCAGGTTGGGGAATTTGACTTTGGCTTCTAAAGTCGATAATAGCAGGATGCAAAATAAGGTCTGGACCTATAAAAATGAAATTTTATCGAACACATCTCACTTAAAAATCAATCAAGATATTTTGAAAAAAGAAAAATGGGATATACATGCGATTCACGAAAGAACGGAATTCTTAATTCAAGCGTTTAATAAATTATTCTCATATCCCCAAACCAATTCAAAAATTATTAAGACGACACCGATCTATATCGACGCCAATGGCGTTTCGGCATCGGGAATGTTTTATGCAGATAACGGTGCGGTCGAAATCTATGAAGGATCGGAGCTCGCTCTGTTTAAAAATGCGGATAATTATCCGGAAATTAATGAAGAAAGACAGAGCTTGATAGACGATGGGATTATTTATGATGATGGTGAAAAATTAGTATTTAAACGATCCCATATAGTAAATCCGAAAATCGATGGATTTAGTGCGCTGAGCAGTTCAGCGTCGCTAATTTTACATGGGTCTCGGAATGGATGGGATTGCTGGAAAACCTCGGGTGGTGTTTCCTTGCGCGAGAAAAAAGAGATTTTGTAAATATAGAATCGATAAAAGTGGAGGGAGATAGGAAGGCCGACTTTTGCCCTTACATGGTATATGTCGCCAACTCAAGTTATGCCCGCGGCGGTTTACGCTGTGGGCGTTTTTATTTGTAATTTTCTCGAATCGTATTAGAACCCGGCGATTTTTACACCGCAATCGATTACAATAATAAAGTAAGAAAATATATCATAGTGTGAGTTCGGCGAAGGGAAAGATTACGATGGCAGTTGCGATTCGCGAAGGAAGGGCCTCCGACGCAGGGGCGGTGTTGGCGTTTTTGCGGCAAGTGGGCGGCGAGACGGATTTTTTGTCGTATGGCGCGGAAGGGATCGGCATCTCTTTAAAGGAGGGGGCGCGATTTTTGGAGGGCATGCGCGATGAGAAGAATTGTCTTTTTCTTATCGCATGGGATGGGGAGACCCTTTTGGGAACATTGAGTCTTGCGGGCGCTTCGGGCCGGATGGCGCATCGGGCGGAGCTGGGCATGGCGGTGGCGAAGGACGCGTGAGGACGCGGCATCGGCAGTTCGATGTTGCGCTGGGGCATCGACTTCGGACAGAAAAACGGAATCGAAATCGTCACGCTCGAGGTAAGCGAAGAAAATCGCCGGGCGATGGCTTTCTTTCAAACGTTCGGGTTTGAACGAACGGGAAGAGTGCCTGCTTTGGTGAAGACGGGGAGCGATACATCGATTTTATGGCGACGGTTCTTGATTTGCGCTCGTCACGAGAAGATACCGAAGAAAAGAATTAGAGGAGAAAGCCGAGACCGGCAGATTGGTTCGGCGGTTTTTGTAAAAAAAACAAGTGCATTCCATTGGGTGCCTGCGTGAGCGGAAGATCAGGTGTATATAGGGCAAAGAACAGGAACGCCCGAGAAGTTTCGCAGGATGACGGAGACCCTTCGCGACGCCGGCGTATTTGGCGCGGTGCGCGGCGTATTGTTCGGCAAGCCGGCGGATGAAGCGCATAGTACGCCGCGTTGCATTATTCCCTTTGGCGTCGATGCGGTGGAAGATACCGAAGAGCAACGAATCGCATTTGCAGCGGAGACAAAGTAATTTAATAAATTATCAAAATAAGCATATCTGCCGTTAAAATTACGTAAAGTTATGATTCGCCGGCTACATATGGCGCATCGAAAGTCTTTATAGCGTTCCAAATATTTTTAAGCATGATACAATTATAAATAGGTATAAATAAATGTAGTAAAGAACGAATAGGAATACAATCCATAGCAAAAGGAGGCCGGCATGGATAAGGGTGCGGATGAGATGAAATTGGCGCGGGAACTGTTGGTCCGGGTCAGAAAGTTACGACAGGATGTGATGGACGAAAGGGATCGGGATATAGCCCTTTGGGATGAGGAGCTGGAGAGGGAGGATTTTCTACCCTCGGCGGAAAACCTCTTTCACTATCTCGCCGTTCGCCGAAGGGACCTTCGGGATTTGCAGGAGGCCCTAATTCCCTGGGGTCTTTCGTCTTTGGGGCGGTTGGAGGCGAAGACTCTCGCCACGCTCGATTCCCTGGTAGCTACCCTCGAGGATATTACAGGTGCGGAAAAAACCGTGTTCCATCCGAAAATTGCCCGCTTCTATGAGGGACCTGAGATTTTGGCAAAAAATACTTTGGAGATTTTCGGTCCTACCGAGTCGAAAAATTACACTCGCATTATGGCGACTCTGCCCACAGAAGCCGCCGACGACCAAAAGTTTGTCGACAAGCTGGTAGAAAACGGAATGAACATCGCCCGAATCAACTGTTCCCACGACGACGAAGAGATTTGGACCCAAATGATCGAAAGGGTACGGGCAGCAGAGAAAAAATTTGGTCGGGAAGTAAAGATTTCGATGGAGATGGCCGGTCCTAAAATTCGAACGTCGTGGGTCTATACCACCGAAAAGAATCCGAAGGTGGCGGCGGGAGATTCGATTCGTCTGGATAAGGATACGACAAAAATTGGCAATTACCCGCACTGTAAGTTGGTGGTGGGAATGACGGTACCGGAAATCCTCGCAGATATCCGAGTAGAAGAAGAGGTCATTATTGACGACGGAACTGTGGAATGCCGGGTGGTGGAAAAAGATGCGCAGGGTCTGACCCTATATATCCACAAGGTAAACGGATCCGATACCCGGATTAAGTCGGAAAAGGGCATTAACTTTCCCAAGTCCCGGTTCGACCTGCATGTGTTGCCGGAACAAGACAAGGTCCATTTGGCTTTTGCCTTGGAGCATGCCGATATCATTGGGTTTTCCTTTATGAAAAATGCCCAGGATATGAGAATGATCCAGGAAGAAATGGAAAGACAAGTCGGAGAAAGGGCCAAAAAAATCCCGATCTTGGCGAAGATAGAGACGGTGCAAGCTGTGGACAACTTGGCTTCGATCATTTTGCAAGGCGCGGGGAAAAATCCGCTCTGTGTAATGATCGCCCGGGGGGATTTGGCGGTAGAATGCGGCTATGTGCGCCTGTCGGAGCTGCAACAGGAGATTATGTGGATTTGTGAAGCGGCCAATATTCCCGTGATTTGGGCCACTGAAGTTTTGGCGAACCTGATCAAACGGGGCATCCCCACGCGAGCGGAAATCACCGACGTTGCCGAAGGCGCTTCGGCGGAGTGCATTATGCTCAATAAGGGCAAATACCTGCCCCAAGGGGTGGAGATGGTCCGCCGGATCTTGGAAAAGCAAAAGTACCACAAGCTCAAAAAGACCTATATGCTCAGAGCCTTGGGAATTGCGTATTCTCACGAGTAACGCGCGACGGTGTTTATGTAAGATGTATAAGTGGTATGCCCTGCGTACCCAAAAAGACTGCAGTATTTGATAAAAGAGCCCCTATGAAAATGTAGGGCAATTCTATATATGATCTATTCGGAAAGGCCGTTTTTTTCAGCGGTCTTTTTTTATGCAATAAAATAACGGTGTGTAACGAGAAAGTGGCTGATAAGAAAAAAGTACTCTATTTCTCATATCGCCTATACACAGGCGAAACAAAACAGAGGATTCAGCCATATAGATGACTATTTATAGTTTATAGTATATAATTGTGGCAAAATCGGAGGGATACAGGATGCTCATACTAAGAATATATCCTTTTGCATTATATAGACCGAAAGAAAATGCCGAAGGCAAAACAAAGAGAAAAATCAATCGGATCAAGGCGCTGTCCTTGGGGCTGCCCCCTTGTAAAAAGACGCTGTATTACGACAGCAGTCTCAAAACGCGGGCGGAAGATTTTGCGGGCGTATTTGGAGAGCTCGCGCTGAAACCGAAAAACGAGCTGTTTTTTTCGGAAGACGACGAATGCCGCATTCTCATGGACGTGCCCGAACGGCTATCGGCGGATTTATATGCCGCAACCGGAAAAAGGGTAGATTTTGACGATCACATGGCGGTACTTTCGAAGAAAGACCCGACAGGGCGGGAAACGGTGCAGTGGATTTATAGGGCAAAGGATCTGATATTTTTTGCCTATCCCGAAGAAATCGTGGTGCCGTTTCGTAAGGGAACGGACATTTCGCTGCAAAAGCTCCTTTTGCCGAAAATCGAAGAGGGCTTTAAGAAGATTCTCAAAAACCTCGATACCTTTATTCGAGAACCTTGGGAAGTCGAATCCGTGCACCAATACCGGGTCTCCATTCGCCGATTTAGGGCGTTAATTTCTATGGTAAAACCCATATTGAATCCTTCGTCCTACGCAAAAATTCAAGATATCTTCCGGCAAAAGGGCAGAGACGCGGAACTCTTGCGGGAACTGGACGTGTTGATGGAAGAGTGGGACAAGGTGAGAGAGCCGGAGCAAGTCCACCTGAAGAACGCCTTAATGGAACAGCGGAAGCGAGAAGAGGAACGGCTACTCGCGCTCCTAAAGACCGATCGCATTCGCGAAGAGCTAAAAGAAGGCTTAAATACATTTATGCACAGCCTGAGTATGTCCGACTGGCACGAAATCGACGGCGTGTTCCTGTTGGACCAAAGGCTGCACAATTGGTATCGCTATACCCTCGAGGCGCTGTGGCGCATGGAGGAATTCGACCTGCCCTTTGTGCATCGAATTCGGCTGAAAAGTAAAAAATACCGATACGTCACCGAGTTCTTCGACGACCACACCACCCTCACCCAAGTGATGCACCACAAAAAGGCCAAAAAGCGGCAGACCGTGCTGGGGGAAGTGTGCGACGCGCTGAGAAATCGGGAGGCCATTCGAGAACTCGAGCCGTATTTCGACGATAAGGCCTTGGAAGAAGCGGCGTATTTTATAAAAAAGGAAGAACAGAGGGAAAATCAGTTGCTCCACGATCTCGGCTTGCGAAACAAAACGGCGGATTCCAATCCGCATGCCGCGGAAGAAAAGAGCGAAGTCGTCGAAGAGTCGACGGCGCCTGCTTCCACACACGCGCAGGCCGAGACGCCGGAGCGCGCGGACAAGATCGAGGATGGGGAAAAGGCGCAAGATGGCGAGCGCCCTGCGGAGCGAGCGGAGGCGGCGGACGCGGCAATCGAGCCGGATGCGCCGGTCTATTTCGACGACCCATCCAAGTATAAGCTGTTCGTCGTAGGTGCCGTCGTCATTCTGTTGGCGTCGATTCTATTCAATAAATTCCTATAACGATAGTAGTCTCTTCAATAGGTTTGGGATTGTGCAATAAATTCGAGGAGGAAAGGATGAAAATCACCAATTTCGGCACCACCACTTTGCTGTTCGACGACGGCGAGGATCAAGTCCTCTTCGACGCAAATTTTACCCGCCCGACGGTAGGGCGCTATCTGTTCCGAAAGGTCGACACCGATTGCGATCTGATCGACGATCTGTTCGAAACCCACGGCATCGATCGACTGCGGGCCGTCTTTATTTCGCATTCCCATTATGACCACGTGATCGATGCGCCCTACATCGCCAGGCGTTGCGGGGCCACCCTGTATGGCAGCGAATCCACCAAAAATGTGGGCTTGGGCGGGGGCGTGCCCACAGAACAACTTGCCGTCTTCGAAGGCTACAAACGCTATCGCATCGGCCATTTTGAGATCACCGTGATACCGTCTCTCCATTCCCGCCCGGTCGCCTTTCACGACGACATCGGCGAGGAGATCGAGGCGCCCCTCGCCCGGCCGAGCCGGTTGCGAAAGTATAAGGAAGGCGGCTCCTACGACTTCTATGTGCAAAACGGCGAAAAGCGCTATTTGATTCACCCCAGCGGCAACTATATCGAAGGGCAGCTCGAAGGCTATCCGGCCGACGTACTCTTTTTGGCCGTGGCGGGGTATCGACGGTTGCGCTGCAAAAAGCGGCGGGCGTTTTTCGACGAAACCATAGGACGCACAGCGGCAAAACTCGTCGTCCCCATTCATTGGGACAACTTCTTCGTGTCCCTAAACCGTCCCGTTAAGCGCCTGCCGAGAATCGCCGAGCGCACCGATCGCGTCGCCTTTCACCTGGTGCGCTACTGTGAAGAACACGGGGTGAATACCGTGGTGCAACTGCCCCATACCAGCATGGAAGTGTGAGGGAAGAGCGAATCGCAGGAGCATATAAGCCGTAACATATGAGTTGTTATCGGCGTCGGCCGCGCTCCTTGGAGATTACCGCCACCGTGGCGTTTTCCGAGATCAAAAAAGATGTATTGCAATTGTTTATGGGCGTATAAACAATATAAAACCAATTTATAAAAACAGAGCGATGTTTCGCTCTGTTTTTTTAAAAATATGCCGGACGAACTTCATTGAATTCTTATCCTCCATACAATATACTTCGAATATGAAGTAATAGATTTGCGATAGGAGGGACGTATGGTATTTCTTGTGGCGATGGGTGTTTTGCTCGTACCCATTGTAATGATCGTTTTCGGTTGGCTCTTGTATGCACGGGGGCCGAAGGAAATCAATCCGGCGTATGGGTACCGCACAAAGCGTTCAATGAAAAGCCCGGAGGCATGGCAATTCGCGCAAAAGTTTTTCGGCAAAATTTGGCTGGTGACGGACATTGTCTTGGCTGTGGCGGGGCTTTTGTTTTGCTCTTTGCGTGGAATCAAATGGGAGATGCGCAGGAAGGTTTTGTGTTCGGCATCTCTTTTGCAGAGGTCGCGGTGATGCTCGGCGCCATCCTGCCCACGGAAATTGCCTTGCGGCAGTGCTTTGACGAGGACGGGAAGTCCCGGAATTGAAAGTAGAAGTAAAATAAAGAATTTGTCATTGTTTTTTCCGGGGGGTGATACGATGGGGGCGAGCAAAAGGGCTCGGCGGCATTTCGTCGCATACCTGAAAAAACTATACCGGAGGAGGGGTAGTGTGGACGCAAAGAAGAGACGATTGTTATTGTTTTTGTGTGCAGCTGTGTTGATTCCGACGGCAGTATGGGGAGAGGGGGGCGCGGCCGTTTCCGTATATGTAAACGGCATGAACTTGGCGGCTAGCCAATACGGCGCAGAAGAGGTCGCCCCCATTCGCGAAGGCAGAACGTATCTTTCCCTGGCGAACTGCGAAGACTTTTTCGGCTATACCGTGGAGCAAAGCGGCGACGGCGCCGTAACGCTTCGCGCAGGCGACAAACAGATTGCCATGAAAATCGCGAGAAGGCCTATACCGCAAACGGGAACGCCACGGCCATGGACGCCGCGCCCTTCGAAGACGGCGGGACGGTATACATACCGGTGCGCTTTGTGCAAGAGGCGCTGGGCGGGATCGTCGATTGGGACGGAAAGAACCGCACGGTGATCGTCGCCAAGCGGCCGAACCCGGGGGCGGTGACGGAGTTTGCCGAGAGTCTCGATCCTCTCGGCATTTCTCTGATCGTGCTCGATGCCGTCGATTATAACGAGATCGGCGGAAAGTATGTCTTTACGGCGAAAGAAGCGCTGGGCCAATACGACAACGAGCCGGGCACTTTGTTTACCATCGCCGCCGAAGATGAGCCGCCGCTTTCGAATCTCGAAGATCGGGTGTTGCGCTATGCGGACGGCAAATATATCGTCTTGCACTTTCCCGAAGAGGGAATCGGTACCGATCGCTACCAAAAGTTGATGGACGAAATGATAAAGAGCATAAAAAGCACAGAGGACCAATAGAGAAAGGCCCGGAGGAATCCGGGCTTTTTTTGTGTCGGCAGATTGCTATAATGAAACAAAAGGACTTTGGTGGGAAAGGGGGCGTTTGTGAAGCGCAGACTCTACTTGCCGCTATTGGCTCCAGAAAAAACGGGAGATCCCTGGGGATCTCCCGTTTGCAAGTTCTGTTCTTATACGATTGAGGAAAGTACGTGCACCTTGGACACGATGCCCAGAAAGTTGTTGTCGTCGTCGACGACGGCGATGGGGTAGGGGGTTTCGGTGGCCATTTCCATCATATCGGTAAGCAAGGTATCGGGGCCGGTGGTGTGCAGGTCGGTAATAAGGATTTCTTCCAGCGGCAGGGATTCGCACACGGCACGCAGGGTGTCGTAGACGTTTACCAGTCCCATGAGTTTCATATCGTCGCTTAGGACATAGGCGCTGGAGGTGTTGTTTCTGCGCATGGCGGCGATGGCGACCTCCGGTCCGTCGCTGATTTTTACCAAGCTGTCCGGCCGCGCCATTACATTGGACACGGTGAGGACCTGGGTCATATCGGCGCTGTCGATAAATTGTTTCACGTAGTCGTTGGCGGGGTGCGTGATCATTTTTTCGGGGGTATCGATTTGGATAATGTCGCCGTCTTTCATAATAGCGATGCGATCGCCGAGCTTAAAGGCCTCGTTGATGTCGTGGGTGATAAAGACGATGGTCTTGTTGAGTTTCTTTTGAATGGTGAGAAGCTCAAACTGCATGTCTTTGCGTACTAAGGGGTCTAAGGCGGAGAAGGGCTCGTCCATTAATAGGATTTCGGGGTCGTTGGCGAGGGCCCGGGCAATGCCGACTCTCTGCTTCATGCCGCCGGAGAGGCTCGCGATGGATTCGTGCTCGTGGCCCTCCAGGCCCACCATGGCGAGCATTTCCATGGCCTTTTGTGTGCGTTCTTCCTTGGGCACGCCCTTGATCTCCAAACCGTATTCGGCGTTTCCCAACACGTCGCGGTGGGACATCAGCCCAAACTGCTGAAAGACCATGGAGATGCTGTCCCGGCGGAAGCGGATCAGATCGTCTTTTTTGAACCGAAAGATGTCCTTTCCGTGAAATTCAACCGTGCCGGTGGTGGGGGCGTTTAAGCCGTTTAAGCAGCGCACCAAAGTCGACTTGCCGGAGCCCGATAGGCCGATGACGACAAAGGTCTCGCCGGGGTAGATTTCGAAGTCTGCGCCATAGAGGGCGACGGTGGTTTTGGTCTTTTGGTAGATTTCGCTTTTTGATAGACCCGATTTTTTCATCTCCAGCGCCTTTTTTTGTTCCGGGCCGAAGACGACGGATACGTCTTTTACGCGAAGAATGCTATCTTCCATCGTGTTTCACCTCGCTTTGTTTTACAAAACCTTGGGTAATGCGGTCTAAGATGACGGCGATAATGA
Organism: Aedoeadaptatus ivorii; assembly: GCF_030815095.1. Classification (NCBI taxonomy): domain Bacteria; kingdom Bacillati; phylum Bacillota; class Tissierellia; order Tissierellales; family Peptoniphilaceae; genus Aedoeadaptatus; species Aedoeadaptatus ivorii. The sequence continues at coordinate 141,542 of NZ_JAUSWF010000003.1, read as the reverse complement.
CGACGGCGATGCCCGAAATCAGGCCACGGCCGATCTCGATTTTGTTGACGCCGTCTAAGACTTCCATGCCTAAGCCCCGTACGCCGATCATGGAGGTGGTGACGACCATCGAGATCGCCATCATCAGGGTTTGGTTGATGCCGGTCATTATGGTGGGGAGTGCCTGCGGGATCTTTACTTTGAGGAGCGACTGCATCCAGGTGGAGCCGAATGCGACCGAAGCCTCTACGACTTCGGGGTCGATGCCGCGGATGCCGAGGCTGGTCAGTCGGATCATGGGGACCACCGCATAGATTGTGGTGGCGATGACGCCGGGCGCTTTTCCCAAGCCGAAGAAGAGCAGCGCGGGGATCAGATACACGAAGACGGGCATGGTCTGCATGGTATCTAAAATCGGGCGCACGATGCGGTCGGCGCGTTCGCTGGCGGAGATCAATACCCCCAGGGGAAAGCCCAGCAACAGCGAAATGAGTACCGATGCGATGATGATCGCCAAGGTTTCATTCATCATATCCCAATAGCCCACGGCGCCTACCAAAAAGAGGAGGACAGCGTAGAGGAGGGCGGTAGAAATTTTTCCCAATAGCTTCCACGTGGCGAAAAACACCGCCGCGATCAGCACGAACCAGGGGATAAATTCCAGTACGGACTGAATGGCGTTTACGAAGTCCGTAAGGCCGCGAGTGACGGCGCCAAAGAACCCGTCGTGTTTGACGCTGAAGTCGCGTACGGATTTATCGATGGCAGTGAAGTCTATGGGCAATTGAACGGGAAAGTCGTAGATAGAGCGCCGCCCTTTGCCGCCCTTTTCATCGAGGGCTTCGCGGAGTGTGGCGGCGTCTTCTTCGTTTAACCAGTCGTCTACGAGTTCGTCGTGTTCCTTCAAAAACCATTCCGCCGTTTCCTCGTAGTTCGCCTTGTTTTCTTCCATATAGGCGAGGGCTTCGGAGGTGAGTTCGCTGGAGGTATGGTATTTCTCGAGAAACTGCACCATATCGGCGTTTTTCGGATCGTCGTAAAAGGCGTTGCTTACGCCGACGGTAACCCGCATAGGCGGCAGTTCCGTTTCGCCGGCGTTAAACGCGGCTTCGTCGCGATAGGGTTCGTCTTCCAAGAGCACCATATCGTACATTCCCAAAAGGGCCGTCGGTTCCCAGTAGTAGGCCGCCACCGGTTCGCCCTTGTCGTAGGCATCGATAATCGCGGTTTGCAGCGCCGTGTCGGAACCGGGGCTGAAGTAGACGAAGCTCTCGTCCAAGCCGTAGTGGGCGAACTTGCGCTGTAAGATATTGTCCACTTCCCAGCCTGTGATGGCGCCGTACATTCTGCCCTTCGACGGGTTTTCCGGATCGGCGAAGACTTCGGGATATTGCTTGAGATCCCGAATGTGCTTCAGATCGGGCGCGGTGGGTTCGATCCCCCGTTCGGGATCGCCTTCGATCACGTAGCGGGGCACGTAAATGCCCTGGTAGTTGTCGTCGAAGTTGATGCCGAGTTCTTGAAGCTTGCCCGCCTCCAAATCGGCTAAGTACTTGGGCAGATTGTCGGTCCATTCTTCCATTTGCACGTCGATTTCGCCGATCAACAGCCCTTCGTGCACCACGGCAGAAGAACCGGGCGTCTCTTCCCAATCGTAGCCGAAGACCTCTTCGGCCACTTTGCCCGCTACGGCATTGTGAAACTTATTGCTCTCCCAGCCCGCATCGCCGAAGGTAATGGTTCCCTTTTCGGAAGCGGCGTAGACGGGAATCGACAAGAGCATCGTAAGCATTGCCAAAACGAGCGCGAGTGATCGTCGTTTCATATACAGCCTCCTTTTCTGTGTGTTTCGTGTAATCGTCTTAAAAGGAAAAATCGTCTTGATATTAAAAAGCATACCCAAAATATTCTTGAGTTCTCGAGAATAAAAGAAAACCATAGTGCAATTATATGTGTTAATACCAAAAAGAACAAGTTTAGAGACGGTGGACCCACACAAAGCACGTTTTTACTGCCAATGATCGTGCTATAATAAAATTACATACGGGTTAAGTGCAAATATTTCGATTGTCATTTTAAGCTACAGAGCCGCTACAGAATATGTGGTGCAAACTAAGAAACAAAAGGAGATACCATGAGCGACATTAGACAGGAAGTCAAAGACTATTACAGCAAGATCACTGTAGAAAAAGAAGGGACAATGGAGACCAATATCTGTTGTTCCTTGGATGCGGTGCCGGCACATATCGCCGAGGTACAGGCGAAGATCCACCCCGAGATCGTAAAGCGCTTTTACGGGTGCGGATCTCCCATTCCGCTGGCGCTCGAGGGCTGCACCGTTTTGGATCTGGGTTGCGGTACGGGCGTCGATGTCTACACCGTATCGAAGTTGGTAGGCGAATCCGGCAAAGTAATCGGCGTGGATATGAACGACGATCAATTGGCTATCGCCAAGCGCTACCGCGACGAAATGGCCAAGGCGTTCGGATTTTCCGCTTCGAACGTCGAATTTAAGAAAGGCTTTATCGAAGACCTCGCCGCCATGGGCATCGAAGACGAATCGATAGACGTCGTCATCTCCAACTGCGTCATCAACCTCTCGCCCGATAAAGAATCCGTATTCCGCGAAATCTGGCGGGTTCTGAAGACCGGCGGCGAGCTCTACTTCTCCGACATCTTCGCCGACCGCCGCGTGCCCGAGGCGATTTCGAACGACGAAATGCTCCGCGGCGAGTGCCTGGGCGGCGCCATGTATAGCGAGGACTTTCGCCGGCTGATGCAGAGTGTGGGTTGGAAGGACTTCCGCTATATCAAAAATGTAAAGGCGGACATCGGCAATGCCGAGATCGAGGAGAAGATCGGCAATATCGGCTTCAGTTCCGCCACCATTCGCGCCATCAAGCACCCCGAATATATCGAAGACATCTGCGAAGAATACGGCCAAGTGGCCATCTATCGCGGGGGGATCTTGGGGAGCGAAAATTACTTCGACTTGGACGACCATCACCGCTTTATCAAGGATCTGCCGCTGCGCGTCTGCGGCAATAGTTGCTGTATGGTAGAAAATACGCGCTTTGGCAAGTATTTTGAAATCATCGGCGATCGTTCCCGCCATTTCGGCCCCTTCGAGGGTTGCGGCAGCGTTCCCGCGGCGGCGGAATCCGCATCGGAAGGCGAATCCGGCAGCTGCTGCTGTTAAGGGCAAAAGATCGGGAGAGACCCCGGTCTTTTTTTATTGCGCAACATTCTAATGTGCAGAAATATCGCGAAATATTAAAAAATCCCTTGAAAAAATGACACGGTGTCATATATACTAAAACCATAGATGACACATCGTCATTTATAAAGGAGGAATTATTTTGAAACGCAATACACTCGCAGCCGTCGCCGGTCTGTTGTGGATCTTGGCGGGATCTATGGTATTAAAGATCGGCGTTGGCGCACAAATCGCATTAGAAGGCGCCGCTTTGTGGTGGTTGCCCGTAAGTGCGGCGATCGGCTTTATTTTTTACAGCAAGATCTTTTCGTCGCTACAAGAAAAAAACCGCGTGCGCATCGGAATGATGGACGAGGCCGCCATTCGCCCGTGGTCGTTTTTTGACAAAAAGAGCTATTTGATTATGGCGTTTATGATGACTTTCGGCATTTTGTTGCGCAAGTCCGCGTTGCTTCCGACGCTCTTTTTTGCGGTATTCTATACCGGACTCGGTGCGGCGCTCTTTGCCGCCGGAGTCAAGTATTTCTGTCAACTGTTTGCACGGGGAGGCGTATGCGATGCCCAAGGCGACCTTTTATAATCTGAGCGAAGAAAAACAGGCGCGGATTCTCGAGGTGCTGAAGCACACGTTTCAGACCAAGACGATTTTCGAGGCGAATGTAAAGGAAATCGTCGAGGCGTCGGAGATCGCCCGCGGCAGCTTTTACCAGTACTTCGAGAATCTCGAAGAGGCGTATTTTACCATCCTCGACCGCGAGACCGTAGACATTCACGATCTGTTTATGGCGCTATTGACCGAACAAGAGGGCGACGTCTTCGCCGCTCTGGAGGAATATGGCGACCGCTTGGCGGAGATCTTGTTTGTCGAGGGCAATTACGGCATCTATAAGAACCGATTTTTGTACTGGACCCCGGGGCTCGAAGAAGGCTGGCAGGCGTATCGGAAGAGCGCGGCCGCCGGTGCGAGCGACAGGGATCGGTATCTGTATCGGGAAGAGATGCAGTTTATAAAGGCCGTCGTGCACAATCTGATTCAACGAAATTTTTTGGAGAAGTGGGACGCGCAGGAATTTGTGCGGCACTATAAGCAGTACGCAGCGTGGCTGAAAGGAGGGGTGCACATTGATGGCACTCGGTGAATCTTTATTCGATGTATTCTATCTGTGCGTGGTCATCGGGTTGGGCGTGCGCCTGCTCTTTACCCGCAAAGAAGGGGCAAAGCTGTTCGGTTGGATGGCGGTGCTGTTGGGAGCGGGGGATGCCTTTCATCTGATTCCCCGCATCCTTTCCCATATGAGTCCCGGCGGATTCGGCGCCTATGAACGCGCCCTCTCTATGGGACAATTTGTGACGAGCATTACCATGACGATCTTTTATGTGCTCTTTTACTTCTATTACAAGGCCCAAAGCGGCGATTCGGACAAGAAAAAAATGGCGGCGATCCTCGTCCTCGCCGCGGTTCGCATTGTCTGCGTGCTCTTGCCGCAAAATGGCTGGGGCAGCATGCCCGGCGACTATACCATGGGAATTGTGCGAAACATTCCCTTTGCGATTATGGGGATACTCCTGATCCTATGGACCTATCGCCATCGCCACAAAGCGGGACTCCAATACATGAGCCTGCTGATCTTCTTGAGTTTTGCCTTCTATATCCCCGTCGTCCTATGGGCGGACACCCGGCCCGCCGTGGGGGCACTTATGATGCCGAAGACATTGGCCTATGTGGGCATCGTCGTGGTGGGATTCCGCCACTTCGTCCCCGCATTCGGCGCCGAGAGCATTTTGGACCAGGCCCTTACCTTTGGGGTGATGGGCCTCGTGGGCGGAGTATGGTACCGGGAGTTCACCAAGTTTTTCGGTTATACCGCCCCCAGCCATTTGAGCAAACTTCACGTGCATACCCTGGCGCTGGGTTTGATGGTGCTTTTGATCGCGTATCTATTCGTGCGCACATCGGATGCAAAGACGCTTGCGCGATTCCGCCGGCCGTTTTATCTTTACAACATCGGCCTGGTATGGACCCTCGCCGCCATGCTCGCTTACGGCATCTACGACGTCGTGGCAGAAGGCGCGGGTACGATTTCGGAAGCGGCGCTTTCGGGGGTATCCGGCATGGGACACATCCTCTTGGGGGTCGGCTTGATATGGCTCTTCGTGCGGATCAAAAAAGGACAGAGACAAATCGCATAACCGTAAATCCTCGATGCATCGGCGTCGGGGATTTTTTTATTGCTCGCAATTCTGAGGTTCGGATACATTAAAATCGGATACAGATACAGTATCGCAGTAAAATGATTTGGGAGGTGGCTATGAACAAAATATGTGTATTGTTGTTCGACGATTTTGAGACACTGGATGCCTTTGGGCCCGTACAGGTTTTCGGGCGTATGAACGATCGCTATACATTGCGATATGTGTCTTTTGAAGGCGGCATTAAGGTGAGTAGACAAGGAGCGCGGATAGAAACCGAGGCAATCGATGATATTGCACTTTTCGATATTCTGCTCGTACCGGGCGGTATGGGGACCAGGGAATTGATTCGGAATGTGGTATTTATTCGAAAATTGCGAGAGGTTGCACAAAAAGCAGCCAATGTACTGACCGTTTGTACCGGCTCGGCACTGTTGGCGAAGACGGGATTGCTGGACGGGAAGGAAGCGACGAGTAATAAAATGGCATGGGACTGGGTGATATCGACGAACGCACAGGTAAACTGGCAGAGTTCTGCGCGGTGGTCTATATCGGAGAAATATTATACCGCCTCGGGGATTTCCGCCGGCATCGATATGGCACTCGGATTTGTTGCTGACCATCACGGCGTATCCACGGCAGAGGCCGTAGCGCGAGAAATTGAATATATCTGGAATCGCAATCCCGATACCGATCCTTTTGCTGTAGAAAAGGAATAACAGAGAGAACACACGCAAATTTCATATTTTTATACACAACCGCGGGTATAAGGGAAAAGAGAAATAAAAGGCATACGAAAGGAGAATGACTATGGCGAAATTCGACGAAGCGCAATATTTTGACGAACTGGAACGCGTCGGAAAAGAAATTTCCGGCGAACAGCTGCCCACGCGGCCCGGGGTAGAAGAAGAAATGCAAACCGAACCCGTATACGACGCCGATTTTGAGGGGGCGGGGCGGCTTTCGGACAAAGTCGCCGTAGTTACCGGCGGCGACAGCGGCATAGGCCGTGCGGTGGCGATCGCCTACGCGAAAGAAGGCGCGAAGGTCGCCATCGTCTTCCTAAAAGAATGCGAAGACGCGGAGATAACCGCCGAGGAAATCCGCGCCGCGGGCTCCGAAGCGCTCATTCTCACCGGCGATGTGGGGGACAAGGCGTTTTGCGAAGAGGCCGTCGAAAAGACCGTCGACGCCTTCGGAAAAATCGATATTCTCGTCAACAACGCCGGCGAGCAGCACCCGCAAGAGAGCATACTCGACATCGACGAGGCGCAGTTGGTGCGCACCTTCCGCACAAACCTCTTCTCCATGTTCTTTATGGTGCAGGCGGCGCTTCCCCATATGCAGGCATATGCGAGCATTATCAACACGGCGTCGGTGACCGCCTATGAAGGCAATATTCTGCTTTTGGATTATTCCGCCACCAAGGGCGCCATCACCGCTTTTACCCGCTCCCTCGCCCAACAACTGGCGGAACAGAAGATCCGCGTCAACCAAGTCGCACCGGGGCCCATCTGGACGCCGCTGATTCCCTCTACCTTCGAGGCGGATCACGTTAAAAATTTCGGAAAGAATACCCTGATGGAGCGGGCGGGACAACCCGTCGAACTGGCGGAGGCCTATGTATTCTTGGCCTGGGCCAAGGGTTCGAGCTTTATCACCGGACAGACCATCCACATCAACGGCGGCCAATTCGTCTGCAGTTGATATAGGGTAGAAAACCCTGCGGAATGGGGAAAGACTTCCCGTTCCCGGGGTTTTTATGTTGCGATGGATTATAATAGGAAGAAGATGCGAACCACCGCGAAAGGATTGGAAAGGAGAGGCCATGCAAAATATACTGATTGTAGAAGACGATCCGATTATCGGCGCCGAGATCGAAGCATTTCTGAACGAAGCGGACTATGCCGCAAAATGGGTGCGCTCGTATCGCGCAGCGCATGATTTGCCAAAGGAGGTTTATGATCTCGCGATACTGGATCTGAACCTGCCCGATGGCGATGGCATGGCACTCCTCTCTTATCTCTCTGCGACGGGCGCAAAAGTCATCATCGCCACCGTAAAGGACGATCCCGGGTTTATCGCTTCCGCTTTGGATCGGGGAGCCGACGACTACATCACCAAGCCCTTCGACTTGCGGGTGTTGCGTGCGCGGATCGACGTGAGGCTTCGGGAAAGCGAGGTGGGGGAAAGGAAAATCCGCACCCATCGCGATTGCCGCTACGATTCCACACGCGGAACGATCGAATACCGGGGCAAAGTGGCCGATCTTACGGCGCTGGAATTTCGGATCCTGTCGTACTTTATCTGTAATCCCAACCGCATTTTTACCAGAGAGCAGCTGTTGGCGCGGTTTTGGGACGAGCGGGAAAACTACGTGAACGACAATACCTTGACGGCGACAATCAAGCGGATTCGGGACAAGACAGAAAAGGATGTAATCACCACGGTGCGCGGCATCGGGTACAGAATGGAGTGAGTATGGTTGTTTTTTTATGGGGTGCGAGCCTTGTGTGTCTGTATATATATCTGGAGCGCAGAAAGAGAAATCGCATTGCGCAGCTTTTGTCGTCGGTAGAGGGTATGAACCGGGGCCGATATCGGGCGGAAATGGCGCAGGACGATTTTTCGATCCTCGAAGACGAGATCTTAAAGCTGTTCATAGAAGCGGTAGAAGCGCGAGAAGAGACGCAGAGTCTTGCCAAGCGGCAGGCGCAGAATGTAGAGGACATTGCCCATCAGATCAAGACGCCCATCGCGGGGATACTGTTGCAGCTGGAGCGGCGCGGTAATGCGGACGAAAGCGAGGGATTGTATAGGCAGTTGCTGCGGCTGAATACCTTGGCGGACGATCTGTTAAAGCTCGCGAGTCTCGATGCGGGCGGCGGCATGGTGCGGGCGCCCTTTCCCCTCGCCGAAGCGGCGGCGTATGCGAAAGAGATCGTGGAAGATATGTTAGATGCGCGGCATATTGCCTGTGCAATCGACATGGGCGAAGAGGTCGTCGTCGGCGATTTTTATTGGATTTCAGAGGCGCTGATCAATCTACTGAAAAACGCCGCGTTCCAAACGGGCTGCAGCCGCATCGCCATCACCTCCGCCTCGAACCCTCTGTATACTTCTATTGCCGTAGAGGATGACGGCGGGGGAATCCCCGCGGCAGAGCGAAAAAAGATCTTTCGCAGATTCTACAAGTCACCGGACTCCGACGGCTTCGGCCTGGGGCTTGCCATGGCGAAAAAGATTGCCGAAGAAAACGGCGGAGAACTCGAGGTCGAAGAAGGGGCGGCGGGAGCGCGTTTCGTAATGAAATTTTATCGTGTCACCGAAAAGTCATCTTAGGGCCATAGTATGGACACAGAATAGGGGGGCATACTATGGAGTTGATACGAACGGAACATCTGGTGAAAATATACGGGGCGGGCGAGCGGACCGTGCGCGCCGTTGACGACGTGAGTCTGTGTATAGAGCGGGGCGAATTCGTCGCCCTGGTGGGGCCGAGCGGCAGCGGAAAATCCACCTTTTTACATATGCTCGGCGGGGTGGATACGCCCACGTCGGGGAAAATTTTTATAGAAGGGCGCGACATCGCCGGGCTATCGAGCAAGGAACTGGCGCACTATCGGCGGCGCAAGGTGGGGCTCATCTACCAATTTTACAATCTGATACCCGACATCACCATACGGCACAATATCGAACTGCCGCTGGTCCTAGACAAAAGAAAGATCGACAAAGTCTTTCTTCGGGAACTGGCGGCGCGCCTCGGCATAGAAGACAAACTCGATGCCTTTCCCGGCGAGCTTTCCGGCGGCGAGCAGCAGCGGGCCGCCATTGCCCGAAGTCTGATCTACCGACCGTCACTTATTTTGGCGGACGAGCCCACGGGCAACTTGGACCGGGAAAACTCCAAGGAGATCATCGAGATCCTAAAGTATTTTAATCGGAGCCTAAACCAGGCGATTCTCTTGATTACCCACGACGAAAAAATCGCCATGGAGGCGGAGCGGATCGTCACCTTTGTAGACGGAAAGGTGGTGGCAGATGCGTACAATGCGTAAGCAGAACTTTCCCATCGGCATCGCCATTTTGGTAACCACGATCTTCTACACATTTATTCTCTTTAGCGCCTATTCAAGCAGTGAAGCCATGCGACAAAGCTTGCGGGCCGAATTTCCCTTTGACGCCGCATTCAATCGTCCTCTGTCGGCAGAAGAGACGAAGAAAATCGAAGAGGTAGAGGCATTGGCGGCGGTATCGACCCTCGGGAAACCCGAATCGGCAATGACGGGCGATGCAGTACTGGTGCATAGAGCGGTAGATGCGGTGTATTATTCGCTGATGGGCGACGACTTCTTTTATGAAGGTCGCGCGCCCCGCGGCGAAGGTGAGATCGCGATTTCGGCGGGTCTTTGTGCCGAACGGGGCATTCGCATCGGCGATGCCATCGAAGTGAAATTCGGAGATCGGATGGTGGACGGCAAGGTGATCCCCGAGGAGGCGACGTGGAGCGGGGCAGAAGCCTTTCGCGAGAAGCGCGACTGTCGCTATGTCGTAAGCGGTATCGTCCGCAACGAATACAATGCCGAGGCGGGCATCCACGTCACCTATGCGCCCTTTGATGCGCACACCACAGCCGAAAAGACCGTCGTTCGTTTCCACGACTTCCGAAGGGCGTATGAGGCGCGGAAAGAATTGGTGGAGCACATCTACACGGCGACGGGAAGCGGCGATCTGCACCTCAACTTCGACAAACATTGGATTCACCACTACCATCTGGGGGAGGAGACGCAGAGTTTTTTAGATCGCTATGGTTCCGCCATCGTAAGCGGGCTGGGACTTCTTTTGGGCATACTCTTCTTTGTATTTTTTATCAAAAACGTATTCGCCGTCTGGGGCCTCGAGAAAATCCGAAAACTCTCTATGTATAAGTCCATCGGATCCACCGATGGGCAGATCTATCGTCTTCTCCTCAAAGAAGCCATGCAATTGGCGGTGGCACCCGTCTTGGCGGGACATATACTGGGAATCGGGCTCGGTGTATTGCTTTCGGATCGCATGGCGGCAGAAGGCGGCCGCAGCTTCTATTATCACCCGTTGATCAGCCTCGGCGTCGTGGGCGTGACCCTCACAATTCTTCTACTCGCCATCCGCGCCCCGGCGAAGCGAATCGCCCAAATCCCGATTATCGAGGGCATACGGGGCAATGTAAAAATGCATTCGAGCAAAAAGAAGCGTCGGTCCGACTTGTGGAAAGAACTCGCCCGCAACAATCGAACCGTGCTGCGCGCCCAACGCTATGTATCCGCCGTGGGGATTGCGCTTCTCGCCGCGCTTTGCCTCGTCTACGGACTCGCGACCTACGAACGGGTGCGCTTTTCCTACGATAGCGAATACAATGTGGAGGTGTCGTATCTTGCAAATGGTACGAAGTATCCCGGAATCCTGCGTCGGCTACAGGAAGAGGTTCCCCACGAAAGAGGATATTTGCAGGCGCAGAAATATATTCGCATCACACTCGATGCGCCGCTTTCCGATGCCGCGCGGGCTGCCAAACTCGACGAAGTGATGCAAAATTTCGGCGGAGTGGAGGGGCTGATTGTGGGTTTGGATCCAGCCGCCTTTCAGGAAATAGGAGGAAAGCCAGGGGAGGTTCTTCTCTACAACCGCACCCAAAAAGATCCCAAGGCGCCCATTGCCGATGCGGAGTGGATTCCCTTGTTTCAGGAAGTCGACCATATCGACTACGACATTTCCGAAGAAGAACATGCGTTGCAACAGACCGTGCCGGTGCGATTGGTGAACGAATTGCCCCGGCAGTATGTACACAGGATTTTTCCTTTGCAAGTGCGCATGTTTACCGATCTGGATACCTTTATGCGTTTACGCGGCAACTTCGTCGAAGCCTACCGGCAGGCGCAAGTTGACGTTCCGGCGGGCGAGTACGGCCTCTTTCTAAAAGTGCCGAAAGATCGGGAAGCGGCCGTAAAGGGAGAAATTAACCGCAGGCTCAAACAACATATCGCCTATGACGAAAGTTATTCAGTGCGCACCAAGGGCGAGCAAGACTTCTTCGAATCCGAAGACTTAAAAGCCTTATTGTGGATGATGGGCGCTCTGGGCACTATGGTGGCACTGATTAACTTCAGCAATGCCTACGCCTCGGTAAAGAGCGGCATACTGCACCGCAGCCGGGAGATCGGCATATTGCGCTCCCAAGGCATGGAAGAAGCGGACATTCGGCGACGCATGGTGCGAGAATATGCGAAGGAGCAGCTGCATTCGCTCATCGTCGCCGTGGGCATTACCGCCGTTATGATGTTGTATGTGCATCTATTCAGCGGCAATTATCCCCTTTCGATTCAGATCAAATACTTTCGCTGGGATCTGTTTGCCCTTTTTGCCGCGCTTATTTACGGCATGAATCTAATGATATTTCGAAGCGAGGTCGACAAACCGCTTCGGTCCTCGATATTGTCTTTGATACGATAAGCAAAAACGCCGCATGGACTTTTCCGGCGGCGTTTTTATGTGTTTCGATAGGGATTATTTTCTCGGAGGAACATGATGTGGTAGAGGGGCGAATGGTGGTCGACGGGCAACTGCCCCTTACCAAGGAATGTTATGCAACGAAAGCCGTACGGAACCGCAGGATGTACAGTTTTGTTTTGGGGGAAAAGACCCGTAATAGGTAACATACGAACAGTCGACCCGCAATAGCAAACTCGAGATCCGTTCGACTCCGCTTCGCTCCGCTCAGGATGACAAATTATTATCACGTCTCTTATTGTCATTCTGAGCGAGGAACTTTGTTCCGAGTCGAAGAATCTCTTTCTCTATACATGTTACGCAACGAATCCCCTGCCGGACCGCATGATGACTCTACCTACCTCCCTAGAAAAACCGCACCGGGGATGCCAAGTCGGCGAGGAGGGCCGCCACGCTCCAGGCGGCGGTCACGCTGGATTTCGGATTAGCGGGATCGGGTTTGGAGGTAATGGCGATGTCCGCCGCGGCGCGCTCGTTTTCGGCGTGGATGCGGTGGGTGTTGCCGGCCGCTTCGGGGTCGCTGATAATGCGCACCCGGGTCTTTTCTACGCCGACGCCGGTGATGGCGGTGGCGACGGCGACATTGGTGTTTTTGGGAAAACCCGCGATGGCGGCGCGGGCATCGCCTGCGAAGATTTCTCGTTTCTCGTCGGCGGGCAGCACTCTTTCCTCTAAGTACGGCGCGCCGTTTAGGCTCTTGGGCGCCTTGGTGCTTTCGATCTCTACATCGGCGCCGCCCATCAAGGCGATGGTGCGGATGATATCGAAGCCCCCGACCGCCCCCGAAGGGATGTGAATGCGGCGCCCGTTTTTTTCCGCCGCTTTTCGCAGATCAACATAGAGGCGATCGTCGGCCAATGCGCCCACCGATGTGATAATCAGGTCTTTTTTCGCCGCGAGGACCTTCTGCCCATAGGCGCGCACGGCGCCGACGCCTGCGATTTCGACGACGATGTCGGCATCGTCTTTCAGCAGTTCTTCAAAGGTAGTATAGACGTGGATGGGTTTTGCGCCCGCCTGCGGGGCATCGATCTTTGCTTGATCGTATATGCCTGCGATCTCGTAGGCATACTCCAATTTTTCGAGGACGGCACGGGTGAGGATTTTCCCCAAGGCGCCGTAGCCGATGATGGATATTTTTTTCATGCTTCCTCCCGGCGGGGATCGTCGCCCCGCACCAACATGCCCGCATTTTCGAGGGCGTCTTCGATCATATTTAGGCTCTCTTCGTCGTCGGCGGAGACGGTGTGGAAGTGGTAGCCGTCGGTGATGTTTTTTAAGGGCGTGCTGACGCTTGCGTAGATGGTATCCATAAACACGCGCACATCTTTTCGCGATTTGATCTGCATGGGCGCATAGATGCGGCCGTAGATGCGGTGGTCCACGAAGACGTCTTCTATGGTGCCGCCCAGATCGACGATGAGATCCAGCTCTTCGAGGATCTGATCGTCTCTGTGGTGCACCTTAAAGACGCGTTTGCTGCCCCCGCGCTTTTCGGTATAGTAGCCCCGATTGGTGGAAAGGATGGGGACGTCCCGCGCCCGGAGCAGGCCGATGTCCTGTACGATGACTTGGCGCGAGACGCCGAAGCGTGCCGCCAAGTCGTCGCCGGAGATGGGGGCTTTGGCGGCGCGGAGGATTTCTTCCAATTTCTGCAGTCGTTCTCGTTTATCGATCGTCAATGGTATGCAACTCCTTTAGCGACAGATCCAGTATCGGCGCCGAGTGGGTAAGGGCGCCGCAGGAAATGATATCGGCCCCCAGGTCGCGGTAGAGGGGGAGAGAGTTCAGGTCGATATTACCGGAAAGCTCTACCATAGCGCGGCCGTCGATGCGCGTGACGGCTTCGCGGATCTCGTCGGGGGACATATTGTCGAGCATAATGATGTCCGCGCCGGCTTCGAGGGCGGCCTCCACCATTTCGAGGGTTTCGGTCTCGACTTCGATTTTTCGGACGAAGGGGGCGTAGGCGCGCGCCCGTTCCACGGCTTCTTTCACGGAACCGCAGGCGGCGATGTGGTTGTCCTTGAGCATAACGCCGTCGCTTAAGTTGTGGCGGTGGTTGCCTCCGCCGCCGATCCGGACGGCGTATTTTTCGAAGAGGCGAAAGTTCGGCGTCGTCTTTCGGGTGTCGACGATGCGGGTGCCCGTACCCTCCAGGGCGTCGACCATCTGCTTGTTATAGGTGGCGATGCCGCTCATGCGCTGCAGGAAATTCAGCGCCACCCGCTCGCCGCTTAAAAGTACCGAAAGGGGCGCGCGCAGGGTGGCGAGTCGATCGCCGGGGCGGACGGCATCGCCGTCTTTCGCGTGGGCATCGACGATTGCGCCGGCATCCAAAAGGAAAAACACCCGGGCGAATACGTCCATGCCCGCCAAAATTCCGTTCGCCTTCGCAAAGAGTGTGACTTCGGCGTGGGGATCGTCGGCGATCACTGCCGCGGTCGTCACATCTTCGGTGTGCATATCTTCTTTGAGCGCTTGCAATATGGGTTTGTCGATCAAAAAATGGGGGAGGGGAGGGATGTGCATAGAATCTCCTTTCTGACGGGGCTTATTTTGCGGTGATTTCGAGCATGCGATCCAGGGGTCGCTTGGCGCGGCGGGCGAGTTCGGGATCGATGGCGATGCCGTCTCCGCCTTCGCGAAGCGCGCGGATAATGCCTTTTAGATTTACCCGTTTCATGCCCTCGCAGAGCATTTCGGGAAAGACAAAGGTCTTTTCGGGGTAGCGCTTTTCGAGTTCCGCCGCGATGCCACCTTCGGTGACGATAATATTTACCGCGCGGTCCCTTTCGCCCACTGCGTCGAGAATGCCCGAGGTACTGCCTTTGTAGTCGGCGAGGACCAAGACTTCGGGGCGGCATTCGGGGTGGGCGAAGATCGCGGCATCGGGATGGTTTTTCTTCAGTTGTGCGATTTGTTCGGCGCGGATGCGGTGGTGCACCGGGCAAAAGCCTTCGTGAAAGTGAAATTGCTTTTCGGGAAACTTGGCGGCGATGTATTGCCCTAGATTTTGGTCGGGCACAAAGAAGATATGCGTTTCCGGTACCGATGCGACGATCTTTTCCGCATTGGACGAGGTGCAGCAATAGTCGGAATGCGCCTTAATCTCCGCCGTAGAGTTGACGTAGCAGATCACCGCCAGGTCGTCGTATTTGTCGCGCATGGCACGGATGGCATCGACAGTCACCATATGCGCCATGGGGCAGTCCGCCTCGGCATCGGGGAGGTAGACGGTCTTGTCGGGATTTAAGATTTTCATGGTCTCGCCCATAAAATTGACCCCCGCCATCACGATGGTCGATTGGGGAATGGTCGTCGCCTTTTTCGCCAAGAAAAAGGAATCGCCGATAAAATCCGCCGCCGCCTGTACCTCGGCGTCGACATAGTAGTGGGCGAGGACGACAGCATCGTTTTCTCGTTTGAGTGCATCCAATTCGTTTGTATACATTGTAAACTCCTGTTCATCTATGTGTCATGTCTATGTAATACAACGGACTGAACCCATCTTACCACAATTTTTATAATTGACAAGACATTTGTCTTGTCAGTATAAAATATCTTCCGCCTTTATTTGCACGGCCTTCGGGGTATAGTAGAGATAAAGCCGTTTGTACGGCAATGCGACAAAGGAGGCGTATCTATGCAATCGAATACGAAGAAAAAGACCGTAGTTGTGGTGGGCGGCGTCGCCGGCGGCATGAGTTTTGCCGCGCGCTATCGGCGGCTGAATCTCGACGACGAGATTATCGTCGTCGACAAGAATCCCTATGTGTCCTTCGCCAACTGCGGATTGCCCTATCATATTTCCGAAGAAATTCCCGAGCGGGAGGATCTGATCGTGGTCTCTGAAAAGACGATTCGCGATCGCTTCCGCATCGACGTGCGCGCCGAAGAAGAGGTGGTGCGCATCGTACCGGAAGAAAAAAAGATTTGCACCGAAACGAAGGCGGGCGAGAAAAAAGAAATCGCCTACGACATTCTCGTGCTCTCGCCGGGGGCGAAGCCGATTCGGCTGGATATCGAGGGCCTTGCCTCGCACCCCGCCGTATTTACCCTTAGAAATATCCCCGATCTCGATCGGATCAAGGGGGCGCTTGCGGGCACGCAACCGAAGAGCGCCACGGTGATCGGCGGCGGCTTTATCGGCCTGGAGGTGGCGGAGAGTCTGAAAAACGCGGGGCTCGAGGTGGCAATCGTGCAGATTTCCGATCACGTGCTCCCGCCCTTTGACCCCGAGATGGCGGTCTTCGCCGAGAAGGAACTGACCGATCACGGCGTCAAGGTGCTCACGAATAACAGCGTCGAGAAAGTGGAAGGCAAAAAACTCACCTTACAAGACGGCAGCGAATTGGAATCCGACCTGCTGCTCATGTCCGTGGGCGTCGCCCCCGAGACGGGATTTTTGGAAGGCTCGGGGATCGAGCTCGGCATGAAAGACGGCATCAAAGTCGACGAACACTACCGCACCTCCGTTCCCGATATTTATGCCATCGGGGATTCGATCATCGTCAAACACACCATCACCGGCGAGGACGTAATGATCGCGCTGGCGGGGCCCGCCAATCGCCAGGGCCGACAGCTGGCGGATATGCTCTCGGGGTACGACCACGATCTGTCCGGCAGTTTGGGCACCTCGATCGTGCGGATCTTCGACCGCGCCTTTGCCTCGACGGGCCTGAACGAATTGCAGTTGGAAGGCAGGAACTACCAACCCATCCACCTGATCGGAAAGAGCAACGCCGGGTACTTCCCCGGGTCGGAAGACATTCTGCTCAAGCTGATCTACGACAAGGACAGCCGCGAGATTCTGGGCGCCCAGGCGGTGGGGAAGAAGGGCGTGGACAAGCGGATCGACGTGATCGCCACCGCCATCAAGGCGGGCCTTCGGGCGGACCGGTTGCAGGAGTTGGAACTCTCGTACTCGCCGCCTTACGGCAGCGCCAAGGACATCATCAATTTGGCGGGCTATTTTGCCGAAAATGTAATGTTGGGCCTAACCGATCCGATTCAAATTTCGGAGCTTGCGGACTACGAAAAGCGCGGTTACCGCGTGATTGACGTGCGCACGGCGAAGGAATACGAGCGCGGGCATATCGACGGGGCGAAGAATGTGCCCTTAGACGAGATTCGCGACCGTCTGGACGAGTTCGAAAAAGACGAAAAATATGTGGTGCACTGCCGGAGCTCTGTTCGCTCCTACAATGCGGAGCGCATCTTGAAAGCAGAGGGGTATCATGTCAAAAATCTGGACGGTTCTTTCGTATATTTTGCAGCCAATTTTCCGGATCGCATCGTCCGGGATTGAGTCTACCACCGCCGACGAACTGGCGGACGGCGAAGACCGATACATCTTGGACGTGAGAAATCCCGACGAACACGCCGAGGGCATCATTCCGGGGGCGGTAAAAATGCCGCTCCCTAGGGTACAGGAACGCATGGACGAAATTCCCCGGGAGGAGAAGGTCTATGTGATCTGTGCCGCCGGCGGCAGGAGCATCAAGGCGTGTAAGGAACTGATGGCCCACGGCTACCGCTGCGTCAATGTAAAAGACGGCATGAATGCCTATCACGGCCCCTTAGAAAAATAACAAAATCGCGGCGATCCGCATATATCGCGGACACCGGGGGTATGTACCCCGTAGAATATAGGAAGGAGGAGAGCGATGGAAAAGGACATGAGCCGCTACCAATGCAAACCCTGCGGCTACATTTATGACCCGAAAAAAGGCGTACCGGAATACGGCATCGAGCCGGGCGTTCCCTTTGCGGAGCTGCCCGACGACTGGACCTGCCCCAAATGCGGCACCAGCAAGTGGATGTTCGTAAAAATGGAAGACTGAGAAGACGAGCTGAAAGGCTCGTTTTTCCTATATACGGCTTCGGCGCGTGATGTCGCCGAAGCCCTGCATCTGCATTTTTTTGGAGGAGGATATATGAAACCGACGGTGAAGATTTACGACGAAGTACTCAAGCGTTCGATCACCATCCCGGCACAGATCCGCTATTGGGACGGAACGAAGTCCTTCTTGGGTACGGGCGAGGCGGAGATCGCCATCCACTTTAAGGCGCCCCTCGATCTGAACAAGGCGCGCAAAGACTTTTCTTTGACCCTCGCCGAAGCCTATATGGACGGCGATATAGAGATCGAAGGCTCCCTGCAAAATTTGATGCGTTCGCTGTTTGCCAACGACGACAGCTTTATGGAGAGCAAGGAATATAAAATGCTCAAGTTTCTGCAGGGGCACGGCAAAGCGGAATCCAAAGAAGAAATCGCCTACCATTACGACATCGGGAACGACTTCTACGAACTGTGGCTCGACGAGAGCATGACCTATTCCTGTGCCTACTTCAAAAAAGAAAGCGACAGCCTCGAGGACGCGCAGCTGCAGAAGATCGACCACATTCTCGAAAAGTTGCGCCTAAAAGAAGGCGATACGCTGCTGGATATCGGCTGCGGCTGGGGCAATCTCATTATTCGAGCGGCACAGACCTACCCCATTCGCGCCTACGGCTGTACCTTAAGCGAAGAGCAGCAAAAGCTCGCCACCGAGCGCATCGAACAGGAAGGCCTTTCCGATCGGGTACAGGTCTTTTTGGCCGATTATCGGGATATCGCCGCGAAGGGCAAGACATTCGACAAAATCGTGAGCGTCGGCATGTTCGAGCACGTGGGGAAGGAAAACCTCTACGAATACTTCGAGAGCATCGACCGCATGCTCGCCGACAAGGGGCTCGCGTTGATCCACGGCATCAGCGGCCAGCGCGATCCCGACGATCCCGATATGGGCAAGAATTCCTTCCTCAACAAATACATCTTTCCCGGCGGCTATATCCCCGCCATCGCCGAAATCGTCGCCCCCTTGGGAAAACTTCGGCTGCATCTGATCGATATGGAGAGCCTGCGGCGCCACTATCAGCTGACATTGGAGGAATGGTGCCGGCGGTTTCATCGCCATTGGGACGAGATCGAAGAGGAGATGGGCGAAAAGTTTATGCGCATGTGGGACATTTATCTGCAGGCCTGCGCCGCTATCTTCGAGGCGGGCAAGCTCGACGTATGCCAGTATTTGATCGAAAAGGGCGCGGACAACGAGCGTCCCCTGACGCGGGAATATATGTTCCGATAAGGCGGCCATGGGGTCGCCTTTTTTGGCGCAAAGAATAAGATTTTGTAAAGAATGGGGAATACGCTTGCTTTATCAAAAAAAAATGGTAAAGTATTAGAGAAAGCAATATCTATTTACATACGACGGCGGGCGAAACGAAAGGTACGGAGCGACCTTTTGCGGCATTTTCGCACCGCGTCATAAATATGGAGGTATTTATGAAAAAATTGGCGGCATTGGTATTGTGTCTGCTCTTGCTCCCGTCGGCGGCGTTTGCCCAGGGCGCTCGACCCGTAACGATTTTTGTGAGCGGTAAGTCGATGCAGGAAGAGGGGCAAAAAGCGGTGATTCGCGAAGATCGCACTTTTCTGCCCCTGCGGGCGGTCACCGAAGAGCTGGGATACACGGTACAATGGGACCAGGCGAAGAAAGAAGTCACCATGACGAAAGGAAGCGAAGCGGTTACAATGCAAATCGGCGCGAAATCCTATCGCCATAACGGAAACACTGAAGCCATGGATGTGGCGCCCTATCTCGACAAAGATCGCACCTATGTACCCGCCCTCTACTTGGGGAAGGCGACGAAACTGCCCGTGCGGTGGATCGCAGACGAGCGCATCGTCACCGTGGGTGCCTATCCGCAAAAGGACGTGGCGGCGGACAAGCGGATCTATGTAAAGGAAGTGGATATGTCCTTTGCTCTGCCCGCGGATGCAGACGTAGAGATTGTCTACGAAGTGTCAGATAAAGAGGTTGCGTTTTTTGAAAAATCCAATCGCGATGGCGGCGACGGCTTCCTCTTTAGCCTCTCTCGCGCAGAGCATCCGATGCGCGAATGGAATAATTCGCCCATGCTGTTGGGCGAAAAAGACGGCCTCTATTACGGCGCCGACTTCCGCGGCGATCCCCATATGGCAAAGAGCGAGGCACTGCAAAAGAAGTATGAGAAGGCCACCGCAAAGATCGACGATATTCTGATGACGGTGCGGGTAGGCAAATAAGACGAAAGAACCGGCGAGGGCCGGTTCTTTTTGTTTGGGTATAGGTATAGGGAATCGCGAATTTTGAAGGAGGAACTATGCAGTATATCGAAACAAGCATACAAGCGGGCGTAAAGATCCCCACGCGCATCGTAATGCCGCCCATGGCATCGGAGGGCGCGGAAGACGGAAAGATCGGCGCATCGGCGGTGGAATTTTATAGAAAATGTGCAAAAAATCCGCTGTTCGGGCTCTATATCATCGAGCACAATTATGTGGAACGCGCCGGTCAGGTGTCGCCGAAGCAGATGTCTTTGGCAGAAGACGGGGCGATCGATTCCCACAAGCGCTTGATCGACGCCATGCAGTCGGAAGCAGGCGATCACAAAATCTTTGTGCAGCTGAACCACGCGGGCAGAAAGTCGAAGCTCGCGACGCCGCCTGTGCCTTTGATCGGCCCCTCGGCAGAAGACGGCGTACGCGAGATGAACGCGAGCGATATGGCGCGCGTACAGGAAAAGTTCGTCGAAGCGGCTCTCCGCGCCGAAAAGGCGGGCTACGACGGGGTAGAGGTGCACGTCGCCCACGGCTTTTTGCTGAACCAGTTTTTCTCGCCGTTGGTGAATAAGCGGCGCGACAGCTACGGCGAGGATCGACTCGCCTATCCCCTCGAGGTATTTTCTGCCGTCAAAGAAGCGCTGGGAAATTTTCCCGTGGCGGTGCGGATCGGCGGATTGGACTTCGAAGACGGCGGCACCGAGATCGCAGACGGCGTGGAGGCCGCCAAGCGCTTTGAAGCGGCGGGGGCGGATCTGTTGGATATGACCGGCGGCATGAACGGCTATACGCGGCCGGGCCATAGCGAACCGGGTTGGTTTTCCGATTTAACCGCACAGACAAAGGCGGCTGTCACCACCCCCGTTCTTCTGACCGGCGGGGTACAGACGCCGGAGGATGCCGAGGCGCTTCTCGCCACCGAGAAGGCGGATCTGATCGGCGTGAGCCGCGCCTTTTTGAAGAACCCCGACTGGGGCGTGTAAGAAAAACGAAATACGCGCATTTTGCGCATACAAAAGCGACATGTTGCCATGTCGCTTTTGTGTGTCGCGCGTTGCGATTATTTTTCTTCCGCCAGGTCTTTATAGCGTTTGTAGGTTTGCTTTGCATCTTCTTCGGAAGCATCCAGAAGCTCTTCGCCTTCCTCGGGGGAACGACGCAACAGCGATGCATAGCGGACTTCGCTCATCAGGAATTCGCGGTAGGACTTATTGGGTTCCTTGGAATCCATAATAAAGGGATTTTCGCCCTTTGCGATGAGTTCGGGGTTGTAGTGGTAGAGTTGCCAGTAGTTGGACTCGACCGCTTCTTTTTGTTGTTTGGTGGCGAATGCCATGCCCTTCGAGAGGCCGTGGTTGATACAGGGGGAGTATGCCACGATCAAGGAGGGGCCGTCGTAGGCTTCGGCTTCTTTGATGACCTTGATCAGGTGGTTCATATTCGCACCCAATGCCACCTTGGCGACGTAGATGTCGCGGTAGCTCATGGCCAACAGACCCAAGTCCTTCTTGGCGGTCTTCTTACCGGCTGCGGCAAATTGTACCACGGCGCCCTTGGGGGTTGCCTTGGAGGATTGTCCGCCGGTGTTGGCATAGAGTTCGTTGTCTACGACGAGTACGTTGACGTCGGCGCCGGTTGCGAGGACGTGGTCCAATCCGCCGTAGCCGATGTCGTATGCCCAGCCGTCGCCGCCGTACATCCAGAAGGATTTCTTGGTGAGTTGTTCTTTGTTCTTGAGGACGTATTCTTTGGCTTCCAGGGCTTCGCCGTCGAGGTCTAAGGACTCTAGGGTTTCTACGACCGCGTCGCTGCGTTCGCGGGTGCCTTCGCCTTCGTTAATATTGTCGATCCAGTCTTGGATGGTCTTCTTCGCCGCTTCGTCTTTTAGGACGGGCAAGATCTTTTCCAATTCCATGGTGATCTTAGCGCGTTGTTGGCCAACCGCCAGATACATACCGAGGCAGAATTCCGCGTTGTTTTCGAACAGGAGGTTCGACCATGCGGGACCGTGGCCCAGGTGGTTGGTGGTGTAGGGTGCGATGGGGAATGCGCAGCCCCAGGCTTGGGAACATCCCGTCGCGTTTGCGATATACATTCTGTCGCCGAAGAGTTGGGTCAGAAGTTTCGCATAGGGGGACTCGGAGCAACCCGCGCAGGCGCCGGAGAATTCGAGCAAGGGTTGTTCGAATTGGCTGCCCTTGATGGTAAATTTGTCCATCGGGTTTTCCTTATGGGAAAGGGTCAGTGCGTAATCCCAGTTTTCTTGTTCGGGCATTTGCGATTCGAGATCGTGGAATTCCAGCGCCTTTTCCTTGGCGGGGCAGGTCTCTACGCAGTTGCCGCATCCGGTACAGTCGAGGGGATCGACTTGGATGGTAAATTCATATTCCTTAAAGCCCTTGGCGGGAACGGAACGGAATCCTTCGGGTGCGTTTTCTACTTCTTCCTTATTGGAGAGGAAGGGACGGATTGCCGCGTGGGGGCAGACGAAGGAACATTGGTTACATTGAATACAGTTTTCTTCCTTCCAGCGGGGTACGCGCACGGCGATGCCGCGTTTTTCGTATTTGGACGTACCCAAGGGGATAAATCCGGATTCATAGCCCTTGAACGCCGAGATCGGCAGATCGTCGCCGTGTAGTTCGGTGATGGGCATCATCATATTGCGTACGTAGTCGGAAAGGGTTTCGTCGACCTTCTTTTCTTCGACTTCGAGGTCCTTCCAGGAAGCGGGAATTTCGACCTTGTGGAGGTTTTGGTAGCCGCTTTCGATGGCCTTAAAGTTCATATTGACGATCTTTTCGCCCTTGTTGCCGTAGGACTTTTCGGCGAATTCCTTCATCAGGCGTTCGGCTTCGTCCATGGGGATGATTTCGGCGAGTTTAAAGAATGCCGATTGCAAAATGGTGTTGGTGCGTCGACCCAAACCGATTTCTTCCGCGAGTGCCACCGCGTTGATGGTATAGAACTGTACGTCGTTTTCGGCGATGTACTTCTTCACCTTGTTGGGGAGGTGGGTTTCCAATGCCGCATCGTCCCAGTTCGTGTTCAGCAGGAATACGCCGCCGGGACGCACTTCGTCTACGATGTCGTAGCGGGTCATATAGCTTTGGTTGTGGCAAGCGATAAAGTCGCCGTTTTTGACCACATTGCTGTTGCGAATGGGTTCGTGGCCGAAGCGTAGATTGGATTTCGTAATACCGCCGGTCTTCTTGGCGTCGTATTCGAAATACGCCTGTACGTACATATCGGTATTGTCGCCGATGATCTTAATGGAGTTTTTGTTGGCGCCTACGGTACCGTCGCCACCCAGACCCCAGAACTTGCAGTTGATGATCTTGGGATTGTCGATGACATAGCTGTCGTCCACGGGGAGGGACAGATAGGTCACGTCGTCTACGATGCCTACGGTAAAGTCGTCTTTGACTTCGTTTTGCATCAGATTGTCGAAGATCGCCTTGATCTGTGCGTGGTCCACGTCCTTGGAGGAGAGACCGTAGCGGCCGCCGTAGATTTCCGGTGCGTTTTCGACATTGGCGAATGCGCCGACCACGTCGAGATACAGCGGATCGCGCGCGCCGGGTTCCTTGGTGCGGTCGATCACGGCGATGCGCTTGATGCCTTCGGGCAGTTCGTTTAAGAAGTGTTGGCGAGAGAACGGACGATAGAGGTGTACTTGCAGGTAACCCGTCTTTTGTCCGTTGGCGTTTAGTTCGTCGACGGTGTCTTGTACCAGACCGCTGACCGAACCCATACCGACGATGACATATTCCGCATCGTCCGCGCCGTAGTAGTTGAACAGGCGGTAGTCCGTGCCCTTGAGTTCGTTGACCTTGTTCATATATTTTTCTACGATGCCGGGGATGGCGTTGTAGAATACGTTAATGGATTCTCTGGATTGGAAATAGGTATCGGGGTTTTGTACGATCCCTCTTTGTTTGGGGCGTTCGGGGTTCATCGAATTGGACTTAAAGCGTTCCAGCGCCTCGATATTGAGCATATCGCGCAGGTCTTCGTAGTCCATCACTTCGACCTTTTGGATTTCGTGAGAGGTACGGAATCCGTCGAAGAAATGCATAAAGGGAACGCTCGATTCGATGGCCGCCAAGTGGGCGATACCGCCGAGGTTCATGACTTCTTGCACATTGCCGGAAGAGAGCATAGCCCAACCGGATTGGCGGGTGGCCATAACGTCGGAATGGTCGCCGTAAATCGAGAGCACGTGGGAACCCAGGGTACGGGAAGCGACGTGCATAACGCCGGGGTAGAGGGAGCCCGCCGTACGGAACATAGTCGGGATCATCAGGGCGAGACCTTGAGATGCCGTATATGTAGTCGTCAACGCGCCGGCTTCCAAAGAACCGTGCAATGCTGCAACAGCGCCGCTTTCCGCCTGCATTTCGACGAGGCGAACTTCCTGATCGAACAGGTTCTTCTTACCGTCGGCGGACCAGCTGTCCACGAGCGCCGCCATGGGAGAAGAAGGCGTAATGGGGTAAATGGCTGCTACTTCGGTAAACGCATAGGAGACATAAGCCGCCGCTTCGTTACCGTCCATAGACTTAAACACTTTTGTCAAGATATACACTCCTTACTACAAGTCGACAAATGTCGAAACAATGGTGCGTCGGTACAACCGACAGGATCGGGAACTCTTTAGGCAAATGATGAAAACGTTGTCAGTGTGAGTTCACCTTTCCTCGAAAACATTATATACAATCTGACGCGAAAAGCGAAGCGGATTTCGCAGGAAATGCCGAGAAAGAACAAAATGGCTGTAAAAGGCATATAAAACAAAAATTAAATCGAAATACAGGGGAGATTAAAATATATAATTCGGGAATAGAATTGATTTTTCGTAAATAATGGAAATAGCTGCAAAAATCCGAAGCGAAAAAGATCGATCACAGACATCGCGCGGCAGAACTCGCTTGTGCATTACCGTTTGCCTTCGATTCGATTCAAAATCGAGAAAAATTATTTGAGTCGTAGAAATTTTTCGCTCGAAGGCTGGGAAAACGACGGGAAAACGCGAGGGGAAAAATACTTCCATTTTCCCGAATACTATAAAATATACAATTTCACATATTAGTGGCCGCCGGTAAAATCTTTCGGTGCCGATCACAATGGCCTTTAATGCCGTATTTGGCTTGCGTAAAGGGGTAGGGGGAACAACGACAAGAACGTCGCCACGAAGTTTTCAATATATTAAAGTTTCCCAAATGTTTTCCCTTATGAAAACAAGCCGAAGTGCTATGTATACAAAATTAGGCAAATAAAACCGCAGAATTTCAACATTTTTGCCCTTGAAAGACGAATCACAAACGAAAAATCGTTTGCCAAATTTCCCGGCAAACTTTATAATATACTTAAGATTGATTGCCGAATTGAATAGCAAAAAATGCAAATCGAAAAAATGAATATTAGAAACACTAGGAAACAGTGTACGGAGGTTAACAATGGATGACATGCATGGCAGGAAAAAAGTAAAGGCGGTAGGCCTTGAAACTTTTGTCTTCCTGATTATATTCATCGGCGGCTTCGCCCTGATCGGCAACAAGATGGGCGCGGGGCTGATGTTTAAAACCATGATGGCAACTGCGCACGACTTACTGCTCTCTACGGTCTTTTTGATTATGGCCATGGCCGTTTTGGCCGGCGCCATCAGCGGCGTCCTTTCCGAATACGGCGCGATCGCCTTGATCAACAAGATCTTTGCCCCTTTGATGAAACCGGTATGGGGCCTTCCGGGAGCCAGTATCACCGGCGCTATCGCGACATATCTATCGGACAATCCGGCAATCATATCTTTTGCAAAGGACAAGACGTTTACCCAATACTTTAAGAAATACCAGGTTCCGGCGATGTGCAATTTGGGCACCGCGTTCGGCATGGGTTTGATCGTAACCACCTTTATGATCGCCCAGGGTAAGGAATTTATCTTGCCGGCGATACTCGGGAATGTGGGGGCGATTGTCGGCTCGGTGGTGAGCGTTCGCCTGATGCTCGCCCAAACCAAGAAGTTCTACGGCGCCGAGGCCGAAGAACCCTTTGACGTAGAAATGCAGACCGAAGATCTCGAATCCCAAGGGGAATTTCGCTATATCCGCGAGGGCAACTACTTTCAACGAACGCTGGATGCCCTCTTGGAAGGGGGAAAGACCGGCGTAGAAATGGGGATGTCGATTATCCCCGGCGTGCTGATCGTCTGTACTTTCGTCATGATGATCACCTTCGGGCCCGGCGAAAACGGCGTCTACACCGGCGCCGCCTACGAAGGCGTCGAGTTTTTGCCCTTCCTCGGCGAAAAGCTGCAGTTTATCTTCGAGCCCTTGTTCGGATTCCGATCCCCCGAAGCCATCGCGTTTCCCATTACGGCGCTGGGCGCCGTGGGCGCTGCTATCTCGCTGGTGCCGAATTTTATCGAAACCGGCGCGGCGCTTCCCAACGACATCGCGGTCTTTACCGCCATGGGCATGTGCTGGTCGGGATATTTGAGTACGCATATCGGCATGATGGACGCGCTCGACTCCCGCGAACTCGCGGGCAAGGCGATTTTGTCCCACACCATAGGCGGCATCGTCGCCGGCGTGGTGGCACACTTTTTGTTTATGCTGATCGGCGGATAAAAACGCGAAACCGCATCGAATCTTCGGTGCGGTTTTTTGTATGGCGTAAAAAAGTGCGGAGAAATATTCGAAACGACGGGGATAAAAATCGTTGTATTTTTTGTGGGGGGGGGGTATACTATAGCCATGGGAAATCCTTTCCCAAATCGCAGTATTAAGGAGGCAATATGAACGATACAGATAAGAAAAAATTTTTGATGTTCGCGATCGTCGGTCCCGCCTGCATCATTTTACGGGCGCTGCTCGGCGTCGGCGGCATGGAAGTAAAACAGACTCCGATTTTGGTGGGAGCCGGGGCGATCTTGGCGATTATCGGTTTTCTTTTATACATATATGAAAAGAAACATATCGACGAATTTGCCTATGCCTATGCCGAAAACTGGAACGGCGGCGGATTTATCAACAGCGCCTTTATCTTGGGCATCTCGGTATTTTTCTTCGCGATGACTTGGATCAAGGGCATTGCCATCCTGGTGCTGTTCGGCGTGGTGTATCGGATTTTGATGGCGATCATCCGCGGAAAACAGGGGGAGAGATCTTGAGTGCAAAGAAGTCCTTCGGGGCTTCTTTTTTTATGCGTAAAACAGACCAGGAAGGAAGGGACTAAGAGGAACGCCGTAAAGTTTTCGATAGATGGGTGAGGTCTTCGTTAAGATGGCATAAATTTCTTCGGAAAAGCAATGGAGAAAAAGATTCTTGCTTGACTTTTATACTTTATTAGATTAAACTTAAAAAAACTTAAGAACTCGCTTAGGTTTTGCCAATACATACCAAAGAGGAGAGATAGACATGAAAATTCGCAGGAAGCGACTGTTGTCCCTAGGTTTGGTCTTGGCCATGTTGCTCGTCTTTACCGCAGCTTGTACGAAGGTGGATACGACCAATGCCGGCAAGACCGAAGGCGCAGACGGGGTCGCCGCCGAAGCGACCAAGGCGGAATATGAAACTTTGAAGGAAGGGGAAGAGTACCATATCGGCATCATTACCGGTACGGTATCGCAGGCGGAAGACGAGTTCCGTGCGGCCCAAGATGCCATCGAAAAGTACGGCAATGCCGACGAAGGCGGCATTATTCGCCACGACACCTACCCCGACCGCTTTGAGGCGGAGCAGGAGACCACGATCGCAAAGATCGTCGCCATGGCGGACGACCCGCAGATGCGCGCCGTGATCGTAAATCAATCCGTTCCCGGCACGTCGGCGGCATTTACCCAAATTCGGCAAAAACGCCCCGACATTATCCTGATCAATCTTGTGGCGCAAGAGGATACGATTATGGCGGAAAACACCGCGGATCTGGTACTCGACGCCGACAATGTGGGCCGTGGATACCGCATCGTGGAAGCGGCGAAACAAATGGGCGCGACCAAGTTTGCGCACATCACCTTCCCGCGGCATATGTCCATCGAGCTGTTGGCGCTGCGCCGCGCGATTATGGAAGAAGCCTGTAAGGATTTGGGCCTCGAGTTTATTTCGTTGAACGCTCCCGACCCCACGACCGACATCGGCGTGCCCGGCGCGCAACAATACATCGCCGAGAACATTCAACCCTGGATCGACAAGTACGGCAAGGACACGGCGTTCTTCTGTACCAACGACGCACATACCGAACCCCTGCTTCGCGGCGTGGCGGCCGGCGGCGCGATCTTTGTAGAACAGGATTTGCCCTCTCCCATTATGGGATACCCCAAGGCGTTTTCTGTCGACATTCAAGACAAAGCCGGCGACTGGCAAGCGATCAATAGCGAAGTGGAAAAGGCGGTTGTGGCGGCCGGCGGTTCCGAACGCATGGGTACCTGGGCGTACTCCTTGGGCTACTCGTTGACGCTGGGATCGGTGGATCTCGTGACCGACGTCTTGAAGGGCGAAAAGGAAATCACGAATATCGATCAGGTCATCGAAGCGATCAGTACCTATACCGAGGGCGCCAACTGGACCGGCAGCAATTACGTCGATCGAGCCAGCGGCGAAAAGAAAGAAAACCACATTCTCCTGGCACAGGATACCTATGTCTACGGCAAGGGATATTTGGGCATGGACAAGGTGGAAGTACCCGAAAAGTACATGACAATGAATGTCGACTTGGATGCCATCGAACAATCGCAAAAGGATGCCGAAGGCGAAACCGGAGAATGATCCCGGGTACGAAAAATAGTTTTTATACGAGGAAAACGGAAATAAACCAGCGGCAATCGTTGGTTTATTTCCTTTAGGAGGTATATTGTGGCGCAAACATTGATGGAGGTCCGGAATGTGGGCAAGCGCTTCGGGGAGAATGTCGTCCTAAAGGGCGTAAACTTCGACCTGGCGCCGGGCGAGATTCTGGGACTCGTGGGAGAAAACGGCGCGGGCAAGTCCACATTGATGAATATCATCTTCGGCATGGAAGTAATTCGAGAGACCGGCGGCTACGACGGCGAGATCCTCTTGGACGGCGCGGCGGTGAATTTTCGCTCGCCCATCGACGCCCTAAAGGCGGGGATCGGCATGGTGCACCAGGAATTCAATCTGATCCCCGGCTTTACCGCGGCGGAAAACATCACCTTGGATATGGAACGCACCAAACCCTCGGTGCTCTCGAAGGTATTGGGCAAGAAATACGCCACCGTCGACGGAAAGGCGAACATCCGCTTATCGGGCGAATCCCTCGACAAATTGGGCGTCGAGATCGATCCCGAGGGCATGGTGTCGGAGATGCCGGTGGGGCATAAGCAGTTTATCGAGATCGCCCGGGAGATCACCCGCGAAGACGTAAAGCTCATTATTATGGACGAGCCGACGGCGGTATTGACCGAATCCGAAGCGGATATGCTGATGGCCTCTTTGAAGCGGCTTTCGGATTTGGGCATCGCGATCGTATTTATTTCCCACCGCCTGCGGGAAATCCTTACCGTATGCGATACGGTGGTGGTGCTCCGGGACGGGGAGATCATCGAAAATCGGAAGAACGAGAATTTGAGCGTCGATCAGATCGCCGCCTGGATGGTGGGCAGAACCGAAGAGGCGCGGACGCGCAAGCGGCAGCCCATGCGGCCCGGGGAGACGGATGTGCTCCTCAAGGTGCGCAATTTGAATGTGGATATGCCCGGCGAACAGGTGGACGATGTGAATCTCGACGTGTATCGCGGGGAAATTTTGGGGATTGCGGGCCTCGCCGGGCAGGGCAAGCTCGGGATCGCCAACGGCATTTTGGGCACCTATCCCGTAATGGGCAATGTGGAATTTCAGGGCAAGCAGCTGGCGCTCGGAAAGACCGCAAAGATCCTCGCCGAGAAGATCGCTTTCGTCTCCGAAGACCGCCGAGGCGTGGGACTTTTGCTGGACGAGCCGATCTACTGGAACATTTCTTTTAACGCCATGCAGATTCAAAATAAATTCATTAAAAAAGTTATGGGACTGAGTTTTCGCGACGAAGAAACGATGAAAAAGGTCTCCGACGCATACATCGAAAACTTGGCGATCAAATGCATGGGCAGCCACCAAAAGGCGGGCAATCTATCCGGCGGCAACCAACAAAAGGTCTGCCTTGCCAAGGCACTCTGCATGGAGCCGGAGCTCTTGTTCGTCTCGGAACCCACCCGGGGCATCGACATCGGCGCCAAGGAGCTGGTGCTATCGGCGCTCGAGGACATCAACGAGAAGGAAGGCACGACCATCGTCATGATCTCCTCGGAACTGGAGGAGCTAAGGAGCATTTGCGATCGCATCGCCGTCATCTGCGAGGGCAAGATTGCGGGCATCCTCTCGCCCGAAGCGCCGGCGGCGCAGTTCGGTCTTTTGATGAGCGGAGAAGAAGTGGAGGTAGAGAACGTTGAATAAATCTTTCGTACAGAAAATCGGCCTGCCTCGACTGATCATCGGCCTGTTTTTATTGGCGCTGTTTGTAGCGGCGCCCTTGGCCGGGATTTCGCTGGCGGATTCCGTAGAAAACGTATTGGCCCGCTTCGGGATGTTTTCGATCTTGGTGTTGAGCTTAATTCCCATGGTACAGTCCGGCTGCGGGCTCAACTTCGGGATTCCCATCGGCATCGTCGCGGGCATCTTGGGCGGGGTCACCAGTATGGAGTTCGGCCTAAAGGGCTTCGGCGGCATCGCCGTCGCCATGCTGATCGCCGCCGCCATCGCCGTGGTCTTCGGCTTCGGCTACGGGGTGCTTCTCAACAAAATCAAGGGCGACGAGATGCTGATCGCCACCTATGTCGGCTACTCGTTTACGGCATTTATGTGCATTATTTACTTGATTCTGCCCTATAAAAACCCGGTGTCGGTATTGAGCTATGCGGGGCGCGGCCTGTCGCAACAGGTGCCCGTCGCCCAGTACTGGATGAAGAATCTGGTGGATGCCGAGGGAACGCGGAGTTCTGTGGGGATCCTCACCGACTTCTTGAGCTTCCGCATCGCCGGCGTACGCATTCCCGTGGGCATGTTTTTGGTCTTTGCCTTCTTCGCCTTTTTGGTCTGGGCGTTCTTTCGCACCAAGACCGGTACGGCGATGACCGCCGTCGGGTCGAACCCCGACTATGCGAAAGCCGGCGGCATTGACATCGACAGAATGCGGCTCTTTTCGGTCATTCTCTCTACGGTGATCGCCGCCGTGGGGATCATCGTCTATCAACAATCCTATGGATTTATACAGCTGTATCAGGCGCCTTTGGCCTTTACATTCCAGACCGTCGCGGCGCTGTTGATCGGGGGCGCGAGCATCAACAAGGCTTCGATCCCCAATGTGATTATAGGAACCTTTTTGTTCCAGGGGATCATCACCCTTACGCCGACGGTCATCAACGGCGCGCTCAATATCGACATATCGGAGATCTTGCGCCTGATTATTACCAATGGCATGATCGTATACGCATTGACGAGGAGGAATCGCAATGAATAAATCTTTACAAGCCAAGCTGTCGAGATATATGGTGCCGATTCTATTTATCGTCATCATCGTTATCGGACTATGGATCGCCAAGCCGCCCTTGGCCTATGTCACATCGGAAATTTCGAAGCGCATGATTCGAAACACCTTCCTGGTGCTCTCTTTGATCGTGCCGATTATCGCCGGCATGGGGATCAACTTCGGGATTCCCTTGGGCGCCATGGCCGGGCAGATCGGCCTGGTATTCGCCCAGGACTGGGGCATCACCGGGCCCGCAGGCATCTTAGTGGCGGTCTTGATCGGCACGCCCATCGCCATCGTCTTGGGGCAGTTTTCGGGCCGGGTACTCAACCGCGCTCGGGGCCGCGAGATGATTACTTCTATGATGCTCGCGTTTTTTATGCTCGGGGTCTATATGCTGTTTTTGCTCTATATGTGCGGCACGGTGATTCCCATGCACAATGCGTCGATGCTCCTTTCAAAAGGCTACGGCGTAAAAAACTCCATCACCTTGGATACCGCCCAGGCGATTGACAATATTTTGCTCTACCGCATCTATTTGCCGCTCAATGCCAAGCACGCCATCAGTTTCGACATACCGGTGGTGACGATCCTCGTCATCGCGTTGATGTGCCTGTTTATCGTTTGGTTCAAAAAGACCAAACTCGGCCACGATATGCGCGCCGTGGGCATGGACCAGGTGATCTCTGCCAATGCGGGGATCTACTCCGATAAAATCCGCATCCAATCCATCGTGATCTCGACCGTACTCGCCTGCTACGGGCAGATTATCTACCTCCAAAATATCGGTACCCTGGCGACCTACGCGGGGCAAGACCAGGCGGCGCTCTATGCGGCGGCTTCGATCCTCGTCGGCGGCGCGAGCGTTATGCGGGCGACTATTCCCAATGCGGTGATCGGTACCATGCTCTTTCACCTCATGTTTATCGTATTGCCCCAAGCCGGGCGCATCCTCACGGGTGATGCCATGATGGGCGAGTACTTCCGCACCTTTATTTCCTACGGGGTCGTCACCTTGGCGCTGATTATGCACGCCTACAACCGCGCCAAACAAGCAGAAGAGGCGCGCAAAGACAAAAAAGAGGCGGCACCGCCGGGTTCCGAGGCGAGTGCACCGTGACGAAAAGGCCCTTCGGGGCCTTTTTGGTTGCGGGCCGAAGCGGCGGGCGAAGAAAAAAACCGATAAGTATAGTACAATATTCTCATACGCAGAAATAAGAAACCAGATCCGGACATCGCATCCGGAGCCAATAGAAAGGATGAGACGATGCATTACACCGGTCAGACATTTCGCCCGCCGCGGGAAGCCTATACGCCGCTTTTGGAGGTGACGGTGGGGTGTTCCTACAACCAATGCACCTACTGCGCCATGTATAAAGACGTGACGTATCGCAAGGCGCCCGAGGAACAGGTGCTGGCGGATTTGCGGGAATTGTCGGTTTATGCCGATCGGATCGATCGGATCTTTTTGGAAAACGGGGATCCCTTTATTCTATCCACCGAGGAGCTCTTAGAGATCGCCGATCGGATCTACGAACATCTGCCCAATGTAGAGATCATCACCTGCTATGCCTCTATCGTCGACTTGAAGAACAAGACCGTAGAGGACTTAAAGCGTCTGCGCAAGGCGGGCTATAACCAACTCTATATCGGCATCGAGACCGCCCACGACCCGACGCTCAAAAAAATCAAAAAGGGATGTACCCAGGCGGACGAGTACAGGGAACTCGCCAAGCTGGAAGAAGCGGGCATCGATTGGATCTGCATGGTGATGGCGGGGATCGCCGGCCAAGAGGACAGTTTTGCCCACGCCGACGAAACGGCAAAGCTCTTAAACACCCACCAGCCCCTGAGCGTATCGCCCCTTACCACGACGGTGCACCCGGGAACGGAACTCGCGCGTATGGTGGCGGACGGCGAATTTCAAACCCTTACGGAAGGGGAGATTTTGGAAGAGGAAATTCGCCTTTTGGAAAAGTTGGATCTCAAACCCCGTGCGCTGTTCTTCGGCATCCACAGCTACAACACCGCGCCGGTAATCGGCCGATTCTCCGAAAAAGAGGAGATGCTCGCCAAATTGCGCGGCGTGCTCGAGGGAATGAGCGAAGCGGAGCGCAATGCCCGCTTTGTGCGAACCGGGTACTAGATCGTGGAGCGGCCGCTTTTTGAGAAGGTACGCGCCTTTCGGGGCGGGGCCTATTTCGCCATGCCGGGGCACAAATCCAAGGCGCTTTTCGACTTCGGCTTTGCAGATGACATCACCGAGATCGAGGGGGCGGACAATCTTCTGGATCCCGAAGGGGCGATTCTGGAGGGGGAAGCAGCGATCGCCCGCGCCTACGGCGCCGCCGCGAGTTATTTGATTCCCGCAGGCTCCACCGCCGCCATTAAAGTCGCCCTTTATGCGGCGACGCGGCCCGGCGACAAGGTGCTCGTACAGCGCGGCGCCCACACGGCGTTCTTTCACGCCGCCGTCCACTTGGACCTCATTCCCGTGTATCTACCCTGCGGCACAGACCCGAAAACGGGCCTGTTCTGCGGCATCGACCCGAAGGAGGTGGGCCGTGCGCTGGATGCGGACCCCGAGATCGCGGCGGTATTTTTGACGAGTCCCGATTATTTCGGCGGAATTTTACAGCTCGAGGAAATCGCGCGGGAGGTAGAGGCCAGAAATAAGGTGCTGGTGGTCGACGAAGCCCACGGCGCCCACCTCGCCTTTACGCCCTTGTCGGCGTATTCCGCCGTACGATTCGCGCATTATACGGTGCAGTCGCTCCACAAGACGGCACCGGCGATGACCGGCGCGGCGCTTTTGCACACGCGATGCGCCGGAACCGAGCAGGCGGTGCGGACGGGAATGCGGCTGTTTCTTTCCACTTCGCCCTCGTATCTGATTATGCTCTCTTCGGAATATGCCGTGGCGCATATGCAGGCCCATAGCGGCGAGTGGCATCGCATAGAAGACATGCGGCGCACGTTGGCTGCGGCGCTTCCCGAGGGGGCGATCCCCACGCGATCCGGCCATTTTGCGGCGATAGACGGGTCGAAATTTCTCTTTCGCCTGCCGCATAGGACGGGCCGCGAAATCGTGAGAGATTGCGCTGAGCGCGGGGTGTATCTCGAGATGGGCGACGACCGCTACGCCCTGGCGATCCTTTCTCCTTTAAACGAGGAAGACGAGATTCGTCGCCTCGAGGATGTCTTTCGAGAAGCGGAGGCGGGGCCGTATTTGCCCGTACGGCGAGAAGCCCCCTTTTTCGACAAGCGGGTAGAGCTTTCGCCGCGCGCCGCGTTTTTCGCCGGCCGGGAATGGGTGCATATCGACGATGCCGTCGGCAGAATCTGCGCGCTCCCGGTGACGCCCTATCCGCCCGGCATCCCCCGCATCAGCTACGGGGAGCGGATTGCAGCGGGAGATTTGGATTTTGAAGGCCACGAAGGGGTGCAGGGCATAAAAGACGGCAAAGTCGCCGTCGTCAAGGAGGAGCTATGAAGTACTATGTAGTGGAAGGGAAGTTTAAGACTTTCGAATTCGACCTCAAGGCAGAGGAAAACGCCGCGTTGTTCGAGAAGTTTGCGGCATTTACGGACGCGGCGGCGGCCGAAGGGCGCTTATTGTGTTTCGGCGACAAGGCGCACGGCGTAATCGGCCTGGTGCGGGGAGAAAGCCTCGACGAACTCCTGTCGTTTTTCGAAAGCGACCCCCTGACCCTCGCCGATGTGATCGAATACCGCATGACCGAAATCGAAAACATCCGCCTCGCCGACGACGTATCGGGATTTTGGCGGCAATAAAAAAGGGGCCCGCGGGGCCCTTTTTTGATGCGCGTATTTAGAAGAACAGCCGGTTGTCCTTTCGATCGGCATACATCGCCTCCAGCTCCTCCTTGTGGTACAGATAGCCGGCGTGGGAAAAGTATTTGGCGCCCTCGGGACAGCCCTTGATGCAGGCGCAGCACTTCATACATTTATCGACGGTGGCGACGTCGTCGAAGTGGATGGCGCCAAGGGGGCAGAGGCCGACGCAGATTTTGCAGTCTGTACAGAGCGCCGCGTCTGTCTCGGGTTTTATTTTTACAAAGTCGATATAGGCGCCCTTTCGATCGACCGGGCGAAAATAGCCGCCGATTTCCCGTTCGGGGCGCGGGAGCCGATCGCCGTTTCGAAGGGCTTTCGCCGCGCGGTCAGAGAAGGCGAGGATGTCTTCGCGATCGGCGCGATCGGGGCGGCCGGCACCCAGGATGCAAGAGAAGGAATGCGCCGCTGCAAAGGCGCCGGCACAGACGATCTCCGCGCCCGCGTTTTGCATAAGCTCGTAGAGCTCCAAGAGGCAGTCGTCGAAGTGGCGATTGCCGAAGGTGCAAACCAAAATGGCGCGGGTGCCTTCGGCGCGAAAGCCCTGCATATACGAAAGCAGCAGATTGGGCACGCGGCCCGCATAGGTGGGCACGGCCACGATGACGACATCGCCGGCTGCGGTCTCGGGGTAGGTGTGCCTCTTTTCGGGGCAGGTAAAGTCGTAGGGAACGACCGCTTCTTGTAGCGCATTCGAGAGTGGCTTCGCCAGTGTGGTTACCACGGTTCGGGTGCGGCCGGTGGGCGAAAAGTAAAATGTACGGATCATGGGGAAACCTCCTTGTGGTCGAAATACGCTTCGGCAAATCGGACCGTCGCCATGGCGTCTTTGCCGTAGAAGTCGGCGCCGATCTCTTTGCCGTAGTCTGCATTTAAGACGGCGCCGCCCACCATGACCGTCACCTCGGGCGCTTCGGCGCGGAGCAGGCGGATCGTCTCTTCCATAAAGCCGACGGTGGTGGTCATCAAGGCGGAGAGTCCCACCAAAGGCGTGCCGTGGGTGCGCACCGCCTCGAGGACGGCGCGGGGCGGAACGTCTTTACCCAGGTCGACGACGCGAAAATTATAGTTTTCCAATAGCGCCTTTACGATATTTTTGCCGATGTCATGGATGTCGCCCTGCACGGTGGCGAGAACGATTTTGCCGCGTCCCTCGCCCTCCGCCCGTTGCGGCAAATGGGCTTTGACGACGGCAAAGGCGGCCGCGGCTGCATCGGCGCTGCGGAGCAGTTGCGGCAAGAAGAGGGTCTTCGCCTCGAAATCGCGGCCCATGGCATCGAGGGCGGGCACGAGGTCTTCGTCGATAATCGACATCGGATCCCGCTTTTCGATCTCTTGTCGGGCAATCTGTGCCGCCATATCGACCATGCCCTTTTTTATGGCATAGGCGAGGTCATAGGTAGGTGCGGGGGCCGTCGAGTCCACCGCTTCGCCTTCGGCGTAGGCGGCGAGATAGTGCGAAAAGTCGCGGTCGTAGCCGAGAAGGGCGAGGGCGCTTTGATAGGCGCGGCGAATCGCCGGGGCGGTGACGTCGACGATGGCGGCCGAAAGCCCCGCGGAGAGGGAGATGGCGAGGAGGGCGGCATTGAGCCCCTCCCGCCGGGGCAGGCCGAAGGATACATTGCTGATGCCCGCGACGGAATAGAGGCCGCGCTCTTCTAGGCCGAGCAGGGTTTCTGTGAGTACGCGCACGGCATCGGGGTTTTCCGCCACGGTGAGGGTCAGGGGATCGAATAGGAAATCCGCTTTCGTAAGGCCGTATTTTTTGCCCTCGGCGAGGATGCGATCCGCCACCGCAAGGCGTCCTGCCGCGGATTCAGGAATGCCGTCGTCGTCCAAGAGAAGAGCGATACACAGTCCGCCGTAGCGCTTTGCCACGGGGAGGATCTGCTCCATGCTCGCTGCCTTGCCACTGACGGAATTCAACAGCGGACGACCGATATACGCGCGGCAGGCGGCCTCCATGGCAGAGGGATCGGCGGTGTCGATACTGAGGGGAAGATCGCTCACCGATTGTATTGCCCTGACGACGGCGGGTAGGAGCGCCTTTTCCTCGGCGCCGGCAAAGCCCACATTGACGTCGAGCAGATCCGCACCCGCTTCTTCCTGCCGGATGGCCTCGCGGAGTATGCGGTCTGTCTCGCCGCTTTGGAGCGCCTGTTTAAGCGTGGGCTTTCCCGTGGGATTGATGCGCTCGCCGATCAGGCGCGGGGAGCCGTCAAAGCGTACCGCGTGTAGGTAGGAGCTTGCCACGGGGCGCGGGCGTCCCGCCGATGGGATCAGAGGAAGGCGGCGGGTCTTTTCGACGAGGGCGCGAATATAGTGCGGATCGGTGCCGCAGCAGCCGCCCATAACGGCGACGCCCATCCGGGCAAATGTCGCCATATACGTAGAAAAGGCATCGGCATCGACATTGTAGACGGTTTTTTCGCCGCGCACCTCCGGCAGTCCCGCATTGGGATTTGCGATGACGGGAATGGTAGAAATCTCTAAAAGCCGGGCGAGGAGCGGCTGCATCTGTTCGGGCCCGAAGCTGCAGTTAAAGCCGATGGCATCGGCACCCAGTGCGGTGACTGTGGCACAAAAGGCGTCGATATCGGCACCGGTCAGCATTCTGCCGTCTTCCTGAAAAGCGGCGGTGACAAAGAGCGGCAGATCGCTGTTTTCTTTTACCGCCAACATACACGCCTTGATCTCCGCGAGATCGGACATGGTTTCGGCGGTGATCAGATCGCAGCCCGCCGCCACGCCGGCGCGCACCACTTCGGCAAAGAGAGCCACCGCCTCCTCAAAATCGAGATCGCCCACCGGTTCGAGAAGCCGCCCTAAAGGGCCGATGTCGAGGGATACATAGCGATGTGCACCCTCTGCGGCGGCGCGCTTGGCGGTCTTTACCCCAGCCGTCACCACCTCCTCGACGCTATGGCCGGTGCCCGCGAGTTTGAATCGATTGGCGCCGAAGGTATGGGCGAGGGCGATATTCGCCCCGGCTTCGAAATAGCCGCGGTGCATGGCATAGAGGACGTCGGGTCGGCGTAGGTTTAAGAGCTCGGGGTATTTTCCCCCGGCGATGCCCTTTCCTTGTAAATAGGTGCCGCTCGCCCCGTCGTAGTAGAGCCGACGCGCTTTCAAATCGTCTGTGATGGTCATATCTCCCTCTCTTTCGGCAACAGTCCCGCCACGGCGGTGATGGTCTTTGCGGGCACGAGCATATCCGCCCGGGTCAGCGAAATATGGATCTTCGTATCGGCGCGAAGGGCGCGGATCAGCGGCCATTGATACGCCAGGCCGAAGTCGGCAAAGCCGGGTGAGAAGCGCGGCTTGAGGGAATACCCCCATGTGCGCGCCTCCCGGTCGACGGCGCGACAAAAGGCGTTGGCATAGCTTTCGAGGACCTCTGTCGCCGCCGCATCGGTGATAAAGGCGTCGTATTTGGAGACGACGGTCAGGCGGCGGATGAGCCGGTCTACGCCGGCGCCCAGGGTAACGGCAAAGAGGAGGGCGCGGTCGCAGCCGGAAAGGTTTTTCAGAAGCGCTTCGCTGTGTACGCGAAGATCGCCGATTGCGAGTGCGCCCCCTTCAAGCGAAAGCGGAACGAGTGCGGCGACTTTTCGAATGTCTGCCACCGCGAGCAAGCGCTCGGCATTTCGCCGTACGGCATCTAAGAGTTCGGCATCGGGCGCCGTTCCCTCCAGACGCAGATAGCGCAAAATCTCGCGGAGCCGGAGGGAATCGGCGTCTATATGCAGTTCGTCGTGAAGGGATTTCAGTTCCACCCCGTGCTCCTTTCTCTGCCAATCGATTATGAAAATATTGTACCACGAAACGAAAAAAAGCACCCCGTAGGGTGCTGAAGCGATTACGCCTTGTCGGCGAAAATATAAAATTGTTGGACCAGATAGCTGAGCACGAAGATCGTGGCTTCTACCATGAGTTTGGCGGGCACCGGGTGGAACGAGAGCACTTCGCCCAGCAGGTACAAGAGCCCGCTGTTCAGCGCGAGCAAGCAGAGCACCAGACCGAAATACTGGAGCGCATCTCTTGCGAGCGTGTCCTTGGAATCGAAGACCAGTCGGCGGTTTACCGCAAAGTTAAAGGTGGAGCTCACAATCCGCGCCATTACATTGGCGCCGACGAGAAAATGGGCGATGCCGAAGGCCTTCAAAAAATGTAGAAACAAATTAAAAAAAGCGAAATCCACCAAGAAACTCAAAAATCCGCTGATCGCAAACAAAATCGCCTCGCCCCGCTGAAACAGCGCGCGAAAGATTCGGGCGGAGTCGAGCAGGGGATTGTAGTGGGAGGTGGAATTTTCCGCGTCCCGGTAGATGGTCTCGATGGGGTATTGTACGATGGCGCGCCCGCTCCGGGACCAATCCATCAGTACCTTCATTTCGTATTCGTAGCGTTCGCCCGGAACGTCGATCATAAAATCCAGAGCGTCGCGGGAAAACGCCCGAAGGCCCGTCTGCGTATCTTCCAGATCGCGAATGCCCGAGAGCCCGCGAAATACCTTGGCGGTCAGGCGGTTGCCGACGCGGGAGCGAAGCGGCGTATTCTCGGGAAAGCCGCGTACCCCCAGCGCCAGTGCGTCGGGGTGCGCTTCGGCGGTCCGCAAGGTTCCCAGGGTGTCGGGCGGGCTGTGCTGGCCGTCGGCATCGGCGGTGACGATGCGCCGCACAGCGGGCATATGGTCGCGTATATGGCAAAATCCGTATTTCATGGCGTATCCCTTGCCGCGGTTTTCCGCGTAGCCGAGCCTTTCTACGGCGGGGGGAAGGGCGTCGAACGCGGGCGCATATTCTGCACCCGATCCGTCGTCGATTACCAAAACCGCGGCGCCGTTTGCGAGGAGCGATTCGGCAAAGGAGAGCAGGCTCTCGTCGGGCTTATAGGCGGGAATCAACACGAGATCGCCGGGATGTGCCGTCATCGTCGCCTTATTCACGGCACAGTTCCTCGCCGAGCACCGAGACGGGAAGGGGGAGCGCCCCTTCGAGAAAGTGCATGAGGCGCGCGTCCATGCCGCCGGTGAAGTGTACTCGGATTCTGCCTTCGCCGACGGTCTGAATATTGCCGTTCAGGCGGCGCATCAGTTGGCGGATCGTCCCCGCATTGCCGTCGAGAATCTGCATATCCGGCGGCAGGATCTCCCGAAAGATCTCGCGATACCAAATAAAATGCGTGCATCCCAGCACCATCGCGCCGTACTCGTCGAGGGGATACGAAGAGAGAATCGTCTCCAGATCCGCCCGTACATCCGGCGTGTCGAACTCGAAGTTTTCCGCAAATTCCACCAAATTCGGAAGCGGCAACACGTCCACCTGGCCCGCCTTGTCCACTCGATTCACCAGGTTTTTGAGCTTTTCGGACTTACTCGTGCCCTCGGTCGAAAGCACCAGCACCCGCTTATGGGCCGCGTCCTTTTCCACCGCGGGTTTTACCGCCGGTTCCATGCCGATGATGGGCACCGCGTATTTTTCGCGCAGATACGCGGCGGAGGTGACCGTCGCCGTATTGCAGGCGAGCAGCACCGCCTTGGGATGGCAGGGGGATACGGCATCCATCATTTCGTCCAAAAAGGAACGGATGTCCTCTACGCGCTTCGGTCCGTAGGGGACATTCTTCGTATCGCCGTAATATATGAAGTTTTCTTGCGGCATCGCCGCCGCCGCTTCCGCCAGGGCCGTAATGCCGCCCAGCCCGGAATCGAATACCACAATGGATTCCATATCCCACATCCTTTCGGAAATATTATATCAGAAGCGTTCAAGTCCTTCTTTACAGAAAGATAAAGAATCGGCAAAAGGGCATAAAAAAAACCGCCCGTAGGCGGAATTTGGTGGAGATGAGGAGGATCGAACTCCTTACCTCTTGAATGCCATTCAAGCGCTCTCCCATGTGAGCTACACCCCCATATGTCGGTCGTGCACAGATTTCACTGCGTTTCGACAAGAATTAGTGTACCACAGCCGCCATAAATTTACAAGGACTAAATAATGATTACATAAAAATTGCACGGCCGGCGTATGCTTATACGAGGACGGAGACGAGGGCGTTGGTGCCGTAGTCGTCGCCGGTGCGATTGCGATAGGAGTGGTAGCGGCGGTCGGTCATGGTGTCGGCGGGATCGATGGCGATGCGGGCGGGCAGCACGCCGGCT
Source organism: Aedoeadaptatus ivorii (assembly GCF_030815095.1). Lineage (NCBI taxonomy): Bacteria > Bacillati > Bacillota > Tissierellia > Tissierellales > Peptoniphilaceae > Aedoeadaptatus > Aedoeadaptatus ivorii. The sequence goes on along the minus strand of NZ_JAUSWF010000003.1, from coordinate 99,923 downwards.
TCGAGTAAGATCCTGCGGTTGGTCTCGCGAATGTCGATGTAGTCGTGGGTGGGATCGTCGTATGTAATCACCGATTCGGCGAAGTCGAAGGCGTCTCGCCACAGGGCGCTCACTTCGTTTCCCACCTGAAAGCTGTCTTTTCCGATGGTGGGACCGATAAAGGCGTAGAGATCCGACGGCTCTGTGCCGTAGTGGGTCCGAAGTGCCGCCGCGGCTTTTTTTGCGATGCGGGCGAGGGTAGGGCGCCAGCCGGAATGGATGCACGCCTGTACCTGTTGTACGGGATCGTAGAGGAGGATGGGGGTGCAGTCGGCGACGCGCGATACGAGGGCGATGTGCTTTTTGTCGGTGATCAGGGCGTCGCAGTCGGCGACGATGTATTCGCCGTAATAGGGCCGCGCGTGATGGGTGGGCACGATGCGCACGTGGTCGGAGTGGGTCTGGTCCATAAACCAGACGGAATCCGCCGTGGCGCCGATTTCCGAAAGGAAGCGATGCGCCGCCGATGCGGGCGCGTTGCCCTCGGTGGCGCGAAAATTATAGGGTTTTTGCGATACGCCGAAGCGGATCCCCGCACACTGCAATATAGACATGGATTTCTCCGCCTTTCCATCTTCTTTTTCATTCGATATAATACCTGTGGAGGAATCGTATGAAAAAAGGAATCAAGAGGACCGTTCTCCTCTTACTTATTATAATTGCAATACTCTTCGGAATCAAAAGATTCGGTTTGCTTCCCTATAAGGCGGAGTTGCTATACGGCAAAAAGACCGAGTACGAGATCGCCAAGATGGAGATTTTGGACAAGGGAATTTTGGCGACTTGGGACGGCGACCGGCTGATGTTTATCGGCACAAACGGCAAGACGATCTCTACGGTGGACCGCACGGCGGAAGGGCAGGAGGTTTTCTTCGGCGATGCGGACGCGATGCTCTACGACAAGGACGTGGATAAGCTCGTGGTCTTCGGCCCCGACGGGAAGGAAAAGGCGTCCTATGCCTTAGACGGCGAGCTGTTTCGGGCGGAGATGCAAAACGGAGTGCGGCTGTTGCACATTCGCTACGACGACGGGGAGCGTTTGTTTGTGGCGGAAGACAGCGGCAGTTTGTCGCCGATTTTCGAGACGAAGAATTTTATTTTGGACTTCGCCGTACAGAGTCGCGATCGCTTCGCCGTATCGGAACTTTCGGACACGGCCAACGGCTATAAGACCACGGTATTCGTCAGCGAAGAGGGCGATGCGCGAAAGATGGAAAAGACGGAGTTCCCCATGGAGGTTTCCATGCGGCTGGTGCCCTATGATTTTCCCGTGGTGGTGACGGAAAAGCATCTCTACGGAATCCAAGACGAGCTGATTACAAAGAGCGTGCCGATTTTAAGCGACGTCTGTGTGTACCGAGGGAATATCTATACCTTATATAGCGGCATCCTCGGCAAGCGGGACAAGCGGCTCGAGGAGACGAAGCAGTATTTGATGGGCGCCAATGTAAACCGGCTGGCGCCCATGCCGCAGGGGCTCTTCGCCTACGGCAATCGCGAGATTTTGGGCAATGTCCATGCCGAGAAGCCCTACAAGTTGCGTTTTGCGGAAAATCCCGATACACTAAGTCTTCGCGACGGCTTTATCGCCGCCTACGGAGAGAAGTCGATCTCCGTTTACGCCTTAAAGCCGGACTTTTCGTTCCGACACAAAGCCGTACAGGATTTGGAGGAGGCAAAGACCATTGAATGAACTGAAGGCCGTACTCTTTAACGAAAGCGGAAGCCTATCGATCGTCGGTACGATTGTCGTCGCCGGGATATTGATTGTGGCGACGCGGATTTTGGTGGCGGTGATCGAAAACGCCATCGAAAAGTACATCCAAGACCGGGAGAAAAAGAAAAAGAGCAACCAGCGGCGGGTAATGACGCTGACGCGCCTCGCCGCCAATCTGTCAAAGTACGGGATCTATTTCTTTGCGGTGCTTTTGATGCTCCGCCTTCTGCACGTGAACACCTCGACGATTATCGCGACCGCCGGGGTCGGCTCTCTCGCCATCGCCATGGGCGCCCAGGTGATGGTAAAGGACTTTATCAACGGATTCTTTATCCTGTTCGAGGACCAGTACGGCGTGGGGGACTATGTGGAATGTGCGGAGAAGAAGGGCATTGTGATCGAGGTGGGGGTGCGGGTCACCAAGATCCGCGACTTCGACGGCTCGATCCACATCATTCCCAATTCGGAGATTCGGATCGTCACCAATCGCGCCCGCGGCCGCATGCGCGCCAAGGTGATTATGCCCATCGACCGAAGCGAAGATCCCAATGTGGTGCTTTCGCTGTTTGAAGAGGCGCTCAAGAAGCTGACGTCGGAATACCCCAGTGCGACGCCGAGTATTTGGGGCGTTACGGGCTATATCGACAATGGCTACGAGATCACCGTAACCGCTATGGCGGAGCCGGGAGAGCAGTTCGACTTGGAGTACGATCTGAGAAAGCTTTTGCAGGAGACGATGATGGAAAATGATATTCAGGTGCCCCGGTTCCCGTGGGGAAAAGGAGGAACGGAATGAATCGGCTGTTTTACCGAGAAGGAGATGTGGTAACCTTAAAAAAGAGCCACGCCTGCGGGGAAAATCTATGGCGCATTCTCCGCACCGGCGTCGACATCAAATTGGAGTGTATGGGCTGTGACCGCACCATTTGGATGACGCGCATGGAATTCGAGAAACGGGTTCGCAAGATTCGTGAAGGAGACAAGATGGTTTCCATCGTCCATCACCGACCGAACGAGGAAGAGGAATAGTCCACGACCGGTGGACTTTTCTTTTGTCTGTCGTTCTCGTGTTATATTTGTGAAATCATCGCGGTTGATTGCAGTGGAAAATGCGATTTGATAAAATATTATGTTAGTGAAAGGAAATGTGTGATCATTATGTCTCTATTAGATAAAATATTCGGCACGTATTCCGAGCGGGAGATCAAGAAAATCCGTCCCATTATGGAAAAGGTCCTCGCCCTGGATACCGAAATGCAAGCATTGAGCGACGAAGCCTTACAGGCAAAGACAAAAGAATTTAAAGACCGCGTAAGCGATGGCGAAAGCCTCGACGACATTCTGCCCGAGGCATTTGCCGTCGTGCGCGAAGCCGCCGATCGCGTGCTGGGCATGAAACACTTCCCGGTACAGATCCTCGGGGGAATCATCCTCCATCAAGGCCGTATCGCCGAGATGAAGACCGGGGAAGGGAAGACCCTGGTGGCGACGCTGCCCGCGTACTTAAATGCCCTGGCGGGCAAGGGAACCCACGTGGTTACTGTCAACGACTATCTGGCGGAGCGGGATAAGCAGTGGATGGGAAAGGTCTATAGTTTCTTGGGCCTGACCGTGGGCTGTATTCTGCACGATATGAGTTCCGAAGAGCGAAAAGCCGCCTACAATGCGGACATCACCTACGGGACCAATAACGAATTCGGATTCGACTACCTCCGGGACAATATGGTGGTCTATAAGGAAAATCAGGTACAGCGCGATCTATTCTTCTGTATCGTCGACGAGGTGGACTCGATTTTGATCGACGAAGCGCGTACGCCGTTGATTATATCGGGCCAAGGGGACGAATCCACGGATCTGTATATCCGCGCCAAGAATTTCGTCGATACCCTGAGCTATCGGGTGAAGGACCAGTCCGAAGAACAACAGGACCGCTTTAACCGCGAGTTCCGTGAGGAAGACGTGGACTATGTGATCGACGAAAAGCAAAAGACCGCGACCCTTTCCGATAAGGGGACGGCAAAGGCGGAACAGTACTTCGGGATCGATAATTTGACGGACCCCGACAACACCGAGCTTTTGCACCACATTCACCAGGCGCTCAAGGCGAAGGGCACCATGCATTTGGACATCGACTATGTCGTCGAAGACGGCGAGATTATTATCGTCGACGAATTTACCGGTCGTCTAATGTACGGACGCCGGTACTCCGAAGGGCTGCACCAAGCCATCGAGGCGAAAGAGGGGATCGAGGTCAAGGCGGAATCGAAGACGCTCGCGACCATTACCTTCCAAAACTTCTTCCGCATGTATACCAAACTCGCGGGTATGACCGGTACGGCGATGACCGAGGAATCGGAGTTCCGCGAAATCTACAATATCGACGTGGTGGAAATCCCCACCAATAAAGAAGTGATCCGTAAGGACGAAGACGATGCGATCTATCGTTCCGAAGAAGCGAAATTCCGCGCCGTTACCGAGGACATTCGCGCGCGCCACGAAAAGGGGCAGCCGATTCTGGTGGGTACGGTTTCGATCGAAAACTCGGAAAAGCTCTCTGCCTATCTGAAGCGCAAGGGCATTTCGCACAAGGTTTTGAATGCCAAGCGCCACAAACAAGAATCCGAAATCGTCGCCCAGGCGGGCCGCTTCGGCGCGGTGACCATCGCGACCAATATGGCAGGTCGTGGTACCGACATCGTCTTGGGCGGAAACCCCGACTTTATGGCCAAGCAGTCTATGGCAAAAGAGGGCTTTGAAGACGATATGATTCAGGCGGCGGACAGCCACTTCGATACCGACGACAAAAACATTATCGATGCCCGCGCGCGTTTTGAAGCGCTGCGCGACGAATACAAACAGGAAACCGACAAGGAAAAGGAACAGGTCATCGAGGCGGGCGGTCTACACATTATCGGCACCGAACGCCACGAATCCCGCCGCATCGACAACCAGCTGCGAGGTCGTTCCGGACGGCAAGGCGACCGCGGTAGCACCAAGTTCTATATTTCCGCCGACGACGAGTTGATCCGCCTCTTTGCGGGCGATCGCTTTAAGAATGTCATGGAAGGCATCGATGCGCCGGAAGACGAGCCCATCGAACACAAGATCTTGACCCGCTTGATCGAATCCGCACAGCGCAAGGTCGAAGGCAACAACTTCAGCATTCGTAAACACGTTCTCCAATACGACGACGTGATGAACAAACAGCGGGAAGTCATCTACGCCGAGAGAAAGAAAGTGCTCGAAGGAGGCGATCTGAAAGAAGACATCGCCGCCATGGCACGGGATTTGATCGACGACACCGTAGACTTCAATGTAAAGCTCGACGACAAGCACCAAAAATACGTCGACTACGAGGGCATTTATCTCTTTGCCCGCAATACCTTCGGCTTTGACGAAGATTTCCTCGACGGACATACCGAATCGGACGCCGACGAACTGAAGCGCTTTATTCGCGAAGAGGCGAAGAAGAAGTATGCCGAAAAAGAAGAAGAATTCGGCGCCGAGGCCTTCCGCGAAGTGGAACGGGTCATTCTTTTGCGCGTCGTGGACCAAAAGTGGATGGACCACATCGACGCGATGGACCAGCTGCGCCAAGGGATCGGGCTCAGAGCCGTCGGCCAGATCGACCCGGTTCGCGCCTACCAAAACGAAGGCTTCGATATGTTTGAGGCCATGAACGAAAGCATTCGCGAAGAAACCGTACGCCTCCTCTTCCACGTGGAAAACCCGGAAAAGATGGAAAGAAAACAGGTCGCACAGGAAGTCAAGACCGTCAATCCCGATTCCGGCGTGCAAGAACCCGTACGCAGACAGACGAAGAAAATCGGCAGAAACGATCCCTGCCCCTGCGGCAGCGGCAAAAAATATAAGAACTGCCACGGCAAAAACGCATAGAGAGCGAGAAAGGATCCCATGGAACAAAATTTATTTTTGGATCGGGGACGATTAGAAGATGTGGAAGAACTCGTCCGCCGATTGGCGAAGAGTCTGCGTATAGACGAATTAAAAACCGAATACGCCGCCTTAACGGAAAAGACGATGGAGCCGGGCTTTTGGGACGACAGCGCGGCGGCGCAGAAGGTGATCCGCCAACAAAACGCCATTAAGTCTCGCACGGACAAGTACGACGAACTGATGGAGGCGATCGAAGAGGCATCGGTGCTCTTGGATCTGATGCAGGAAGAGGAAGACTTTAGCTTCTACGATCAGTTTAAAGAGAGCCTGGACGGCATCGAAGAAAAGGCGCGCATTTTTAAACTCGAGACGCTCCTAAACGGGGAGTACGACGACAACGACGTCATTCTTTCCATCCACGCGGGCGCCGGCGGCACCGAGGCCCAGGATTGGGCGGGAATGTTGCTCCGGATGTATACGCGCTACGCCGAACAGCACGGTTACGGCGTCGAAGTGCTCGACGTGTTAAAAGAAGACGAGGCGGGCATCAAATCCGCCACGCTTTCGATCTCCGGGCCCCACGCCTACGGTTATCTGAAGGCCGAAAAGGGCGTACACCGCCTGGTGCGGATCTCGCCCTTTGACGCGGCGAAAAAGCGCCATACGAGCTTTACCTCGGTGGACGTCTACCCCGAGCTCGACGACGATATGGAAGTGGAGATCAACCAGGAAGATTTGAAGATCGACACCTACCGCTCCAGCGGCGCCGGCGGCCAACACGTAAACACCACCGACTCCGCCGTGCGCATTACCCACATCCCCACGGGGATCGTGGTGCAATGCCAGAACGAGCGCAGCCAGATTCAAAACCGCGAACAGGCGATGAAGATGCTCACCGCCAAACTCGTGGCGCTGAAAGAAGAAGAACAAAAAGAAAAGATCGAGGACCTCGCCGGCAACTATTCCCAGATCGCTTGGGGTTCGCAGATCCGCTCGTATGTATTCCACCCCTACACGATGGTAAAAGACCACCGCACGGGAGAGGAAATGGGGGATGTCAACCGCGTTATGGACGGCGATTTGGACCCCTTTATCAACGCCTTTTTAGAGGCACACGCAAAGTAAAGACAACGACGAACAAAGAGAGGCGCGTCCTCTCTTTTCTTCATGGAGGAAGAATGGAACTTTCGAATGCCCTTGCGAGGGAATTTCACATCGGCGAAGACGTCGCCAAGGACATCTTACAACTGTTGGACGAAGGCAATACCGTGCCCTTTATCGCCCGCTACCGAAAGGAACGCACCGGCGATATGGGCGATGCGACCCTGCGAAAATTTGAGGCGCGAAAGGGCGAGTTGGAAAAGCTTGCGGCGCGAAAGGATACGATCTTAAGGACCGTTTCCGAGCAGGGAAAGCTCACCCCCGCGCTGAAACAGGCGGTGGAATCGGCAGAAGATGCCGCCACACTGGAAGACCTATACCGCCCCTATAAGCCCAAGCGGCGTACACGGGCCACCGCCGCACGAGAGGCGGGATACGGTCCCCTGGCGGAAGAATTTATGTCGGATCGCCCGATGGCCGCCTTCGAAGAAGCCCTCTCTGCCTTCGACGGCGATACAGAGGAGGCACGAAGCGGCGTGATGGATATCGTCGCCGAGGAGATCCAAAACGATCCGACCGTGCGGAATGTACTCAAGAAGTATCTGCGCCGCAGCGCCTCTTTGACGTCCGCGGCCGGAAAGACGCCCGATGGGAAATACGAAATGTATGAAGACTTTTCGCTCAAACTCCGCCGCCTCAAGGGCCACCACGTACTCGCCTTGGGCCGGGGCGAGGCGAACGACGCGCTTTCGATAAAGATCGAGGCGGACGAGGAGATGATGGGTTCGATCATCGCGCAGGTGATCAAGCCGCCGGCGGACAAAAAGCAGTCGTTTGAACGCATCGCCGAAGACGCCTTAAAGCGGCTGCTCTTTCCCTCTTTGGAGCGGGAGATTCGCCGCGAACTCAGAGAGAGCGCGCGGGAAGATGCCATCGAAGTCTTTGCGAAAAATCTAAAGCCCCTGTTGATGACCCCGCCCTTGGGGCACCGGGTGGTGCTGGGGATCGACCCCGGCAACCGAACCGGCTGTAAGGTGGCGGTGGTGGACGAAAACGGCCGCTATCTCGATCAGGCGGTGATCTATCCCACGCCGCCCCGCTCCGACTATCGCCGCTCCGCCGATACCCTGATGCGGCTGATCGCACGGCACGGCGTCGAAGTGATCGCGGTGGGATCGGGCACGGCGAGCTACGAGACCGAACAATTTTTGGGGCGGATGATCGAAGAAGAGGGCGCGGATATTTCGTATGCCATCGTAAACGAAGACGGGGCGAGCATCTATTCCGCATCGCCTCTGGGGATCGAGGAGTTTCCCGATCTCGACGTGACCATACGCGGGGCCATCTCGATCGCGCGAAGGCTTCAGGATCCCTTGGCGGAGCTGGTAAAGATCGAGCCCCGGCATATCGGCGTGGGGCAGTACCAGCACGACCTCGACGAAAAAGCGTTGGACACGCGGCTCTCGGGCGTCGTGGAAGGCGCGGTCAACGAAGTCGGGGTCGATGTGAATCTCGCCTCCGTATCTCTTTTGTCGCATGTTTCGGGAATCGGCGACAAACTCGCCCGAAATATTGTAGAATATAGGGAAACCAACGGCGCGTTTCGCAATCGAAACGAACTCAAGTCGGTAAAGGGTTTGGGGCCCAAGGCCTTTGAGCAGTCCGCGGGATTTTTGCGGATCGCAGGGGGCGAGGAGATGTTGGATGCCACCGGCGTCCACCCCGAGTCCTACCCGCTGGCGCGCATTCTCTTAAAAGAAGAAGCGAGTGCTTCTGAAAAAGAAGCCCTCGCATCCGCCGGGCACTATACCCTTTCGGACATTCAAAGAGAGCTCGAAAAGCCGGGGCGCGACATCCGCGAAGACGGCGGCCATATCAGCTTAAAGCGCAGCTCGCTTTCGATGGCCGATCTTAAGCCGGGGCTCGTGCTCGAAGGCATTGTGCGCAATGTGGTGGATTTCGGCGCGTTTTTGGACATCGGCGTGAAAAAAGACGGCCTGCTTCACAGGACCGAGATCACAAAAAGCGCCGGGGACAATATATACAAACGCATACAGGTGGGAGATCGCATGGAGGTCATCGTCCTCGAAGCGGACCCCGAAAAGGAGCGCATCTCCCTGGGACGGAAAGGAAAGGATCGTGGCAAAAAAGTGCATTGACGGCGCAAAGATCTATCAGTACCGCCGCTGGCGGGAAGGGCGTGTGTTGATCGACGGCACAAAGATTGAAGAGGTCGGCGCCATGGAGATCTCCGAGGATTGGGACGTGATCGATGCCACGGGGGAATTTCTCTACCCGGGATTTATCGACGGCCACAGCCATATCGGCATGTGTGAGACCTGCGGAGGGATGGGTAAAGATGTCAATGAGATCGGCGATGCCGTACGGCCCCAGCTCGATGCGCTGGATGCGGTCAATCCCGAAGATTGCCAGTTTCGGAAGGCCTTAAAGATCGGGATTACCTCGGTCTGCGTCACCCCCGGAAGCGCCAATGTGATCGGGGGCAAGGCGAGCGTCATCAAAACCTATGGCAATATCGTGGACAAGATGGTCGTGAAGGCGCCGGTGGCGATGAAGGCGGCGCTGGGCGAAAACCCCAAACGCCTCTACGAAGGAATCGTGGGTCCCAATGCGCCCCATAGCCGCATGGGAATCGCTTCTCTGTTTCGCGAGACGGTCCTCGCTACGCGTATGTATATGAAGCGCAAAGAGGTGGCACCCTATCTTTATGATTCCGTATACGAAGCGATGATTCCCGTGGTGAACCGCAGCATCGCCGTCAAATTCCACGCCCACAGTCGAGAAGACGTGGTAACCGCCATCCGATTGGGCGAAAGCCTGCACCTGCGATACACCATCGAACACGCCACCGGCGCCGGCGCCATCGCCGAGTATCTGAAAGAGAAAGACGTGGGCGTCTTTATCGGACCCGCCTTCGGCGTCGAATCCAAATTGGAACAAAAGGGAAGCGGCTTCGACATCGCCAAAAAGCTCGAGGACGCTGGGGTGCCCTTCGGCATCATCACCGACTGTCCCGAAATCTCTTCGGACACGCTGCTCTTGGCGGGACGCTACTACATTCAGGCGGGGGCATCGGAGGCGGCGGTAATCGACGCCTTTACCGTGCATCCCGCGCGGCTATTGGACCTTTCGCATCGGCTGGGCAAGATCGAAGCGGGCTATGACGCCGATATCGTCGCTTTCGACGCGCCGCTGTTCGAGGGGATGGTCGATACCGCCCGATGGACCATGGTAGACGGCAATATCGTCTACCGCAGAAAGGACGACGAGGATGGAACAATTCGTTATCGCATTTGACGGTCAGGAACAAGTCTACGACGCGCTCGATGCCACCGAAGATTTGGGCACGCGGATTATTCCCGTGCTGCCCGAGATCAAGGAATCCTGCGGACTCGCGCTTTCCGGACCCATAGAGCGGGCAGAGGAAGCACTTTCGCGCATCGAGTCGCACGACATCCCGACCGCCGGCGCGTTTCGCTACGAGCGCATCGGCAAACAGAGAAAGGTGGAAGAATTGTGATTTATCTCGACAATGGCGCCACGACGGCCATCAAGCCCGAATCGGTGGCACAAGCGGTCTACGATGCATTGACAAAGGGCTACGGCAACCCCGGCCGGGGCAGCCACCTTTGGGCGCAGAACAGCTACCGGGTGCTTAGAGACGTGCGCAAAAAAGCGGCGAAGCTATTGGGCACCGACGAGCGGATCGCCCTCACAAGCGGTGTGACCGAGAGCCTGAATGCCGCCATCTTCGGCTTAATCGGCGAGGGCGATCACGTCATCACATCGGTGATGGAACACAACTCCGTCCTCCGGCCCCTCTATGTCAGCGGCTGCGATATGAGCATTTTGCCCTTAAACGAAAACCTCGCCCCCGACCTTTCGGAGCTCGAGGGGCTTATTCGCCCCGAAACCGAGGCCATCGTCCTCTCCCACGGCTCCAATGTGGTGGGAAGCGTCACCGATATAGATCGAGTTATGGAGGTGGCGAATCGCCACGACCTGTACGTCATCGTCGACGGCGCCCAGGCGCTGGGACAGATTCCCGTCGACTTTTCGGGCGTGGATACGCGTAAACTCGTCTATTGTTTTGCCGGGCATAAATCGCTCTACGGTCCCATGGGAACCGGGGGATTTTATTACGGCGAAGAGGTGGATTTTGCGCCCTTAAAGCAAGGGGGCAGCGGCATCGAGAGCTTTAAGACCTCCATGCCCGATGAAAAGCCCGTGCGTTGGGAGGCGGGAACGGCAAATGTCCACGGTTTTGCCGGCCTCGCCGCGGGTATGGATTTCGTACTGCAAGACGGCTATTTTGAAACCAAGGACAAGATCTTTGCGCGCCTGCTCGACGGCATCCACGCACTGGACGGCTACGAGGTGTTTTATCCCGAAGAAAAGGGAACCGCCGTGGTGAGTATTCGAAGAGCGGACATGAGTTCGCAGGAACTTTCCATGCTCCTCGAAGAGCACGACATCGCCACCCGTTCGGGATACCACTGTGCGCCGCTTTTGCACGAATATCTCCATACCAAAGAGAGCGGCCTGTGCCGGTTGTCGCCGTCGTATTTTACGACCGAAGAAGAAATCGATACGGCGCTTGCGGTATTAAAAAGTATTGAATAAAAAAACAGTTTGTGGTAAACTGGACCCGTAAGATACGTTTTACGGTGGTTACCGACCTACTCGGTAGTTTTTATCTGATGCCGTTTATGCGATAAAGAGCCTGTAAAGTGCCTGATGTGGGACTTTGAAAGGCGGAAAAGCATATGCAGAAGCTCAGAGTTTTTATAAGAAAAAATCAGCAAAACAAAAAAGCATCGACACCATCATAAGATTGCGAAATTAGGTAGACCTAAGGACGGCAGTCTTTTTTGGTTTGCCTCTTAATGCAGAATTAGGAGTGGACAAATGCTCAGTCACTTGCTGAGAAAATTCGAGATTACAAAGAGCGATCTCGTACGTATTGTTTTGGGATGTGCGATCATGGCCTTCGGGGTGATCAATGTGCACGAACCGGCGCATATTACCGAAGGCGGCGTCCTCGGTTTGGGTCTGTTTATGAAGACCGTTTGGGGATGGAATCTCGCCTATGTATCGCCGATACTGGACGGCATTTGCTATCTGTTGGGATTTTCGATGTTGGGCAAGCCCTTCCTGAAAAAGGCGTCCTTGGCGACGATCTTTTTTGCGATATTCTATTATATCTTCGATCAAATGGGGCCGGTGCTACCGAACCTATACGCCTACCCCTTTTGGGCGGCGATTGCGGGCGGTATCTTTATCGGCTGCGGCTGTGGCATCGTCGTCACCGTAGGCGGTTGCGCAGGCGGAGACGATGCGCTCGCCTTGGTGATTTCGAAAAAGACCCGCTGGCCCATATCCAGAGCCTACTTATTTACGGACTTTACGGTATTGGCACTTTCCCTCAGCTACATTCCCTTTACGAGATTGATCTTTTCGTTCTTGACCACGGTCGTCTCTTCCTTCCTCATCGGCCAGTTCGAGCTGAATATGAAGGTACCGGCGTGGAAAGTCAGCGAAAGCGGAATCGAAAAGAACGCATAAAAATCAGGCCCCATGGGCCCTTTTTTTATGGCTTCAATAGCGAAACGCCTCTTCTTTTGTCATCCAAAAGTGGATGCCGCCGGTGGAATCGCGCCAGCGATCGGGATTGTAGTTGTTTGCATAGACCATCTCGCCCCGGCGATAGACGAAGTCGCCGTCGACCAAGGAGATGGCCTCGTCAAAGCGGCGCATGTGTTCGAAATCGGTGATCGATACCACAAAGGCTTTGTCGGCACGGCAGGAGGGAAGCGTCGCCGAACTGCGGCGGGCATCGGCGGGGATGTAGAGGGTCACAAGGCGGTGGTCGAAGCAGCGCTTATAGCCGATAAAGGCGCCGGTTTCGGGGCAGTGCAGGCGAAAAAACCGGGTGTACTCGTCGCTTTTTATGCCCGTAAGGACGGCATCTTCCATGACGGCGCCGTAGAGATCGGCGCCCGAGATGTCGGCATTTGTTAGATTTGCCCCGCGGAAGTTCGCCTCTCTGAGAAGCGCGCGCGAAAAATCGGCCCCGGTCAGATTGCTTTCGGCGAACCAGGCGTGGGAGAGATCCGCGTCCGAAAAATCGGCGCCGACGAGGGTTTGTTTACTAAAGTCCCGGCCCCGCAGATCGCGGAGGCGGCCTCGATGGGGATGGGTTTGCATGGGATCTACCTCCTGTAAAAAGTATAGCACGAAGGGGCATTCGTTGCGATTCTTAGGCCGTAATAGTATAATAAATACAAGAAATTTTGAACGGGCCACGCGATGGCCGGCATATCATCTATATGCAAGGAGGCAATCATGTCAAAGAAGTTTTATATTACCACGCCGATCTATTATCCCAGCGACAATTTACATATCGGCCACACGTATTGTACCGTTGCGGTCGATGCGGTAAAGCGGTTTAAGACCCTGCAGGGCTATGACGTCAAGTTTACCACCGGGACCGACGAGCACGGCCAAAAGATCGCGGGCAAAGCCGAAGAAGTGGGGAAGAAGCCTTTAGAATATATAGACGCCATTGTGGCGGATACCAAGAAATTGTGGGAGACGATGGACATTCACTACGATTCCTTTGTGCGCTCCACCGATCCCGTGCACGAAGCCAATGTGCAGGCGCTCTTTCAAAAGCTCTACGATAAGGGCGAGATTTATAAGGGCGAATACGAGGGCTACTACTGTACGCCCTGTGAAGCATTTTGGGCGGAATCGCAACTGGGCGAAGGTCACACTTGCCCGGACTGCGGACGCGAGACCCACAAACAAAAAGAAGAAAGCTATTTCTTCCGCCTTTCGAAGTATCGGGATAAGCTCCTGGCGTATTACGATGAGCACCCGGAATTTATCCAGCCCGCCTATCGCAAGAGCGAAATGGTCAATTCGTTCTTAAAAGACGGCCTCGACGATCTCTCGGTCACGCGCTCTTCCTTCGACTGGGGCGTGCCCGTTCCCTTTGACGACGAACACGTGATTTATGTGTGGATCGACGCCTTATCCTGCTATCTCACCGGCTGCGAATTCGGCACCGACGAAAAGACCTTCGAGGAATTTTGGCCCGCCGATGTGCACTTTGTCGGCAAGGAGATTATGCGCTTTCACACCATTATCTGGCCGGCGATGTTGATGGCGCTGGATCTGCCGCTGCCGAAGCAGATTTTCGGCCACGGCTGGATTCTCTTCGACGACGACAAGATGAGTAAGTCCAAGGGCAATATCATCTATCCCGAGCCGATTATCGATTTGTACGGGGTGGATGCGCTGAAGTACTTCCTCTTGCGCGAATTTTCCTTCGGCCACGACGGCAGCTTTAACGTACAGAGCTTTATGAAGCGGCTGAATTCGGACCTCGCCAACGACTTGGGAAATCTCTTAAGCCGTACGGTCTCTATGATCGAAAAGTACAACGACGGCATCGTGCCCGAAGCGGGTGAGGCGACCGAGATCGACCGGCAGCTGATCGAAGTGGCCACATCGACCTGGGATGAAGTGGCCCGAGAAATGGAAGGCTATCAATTCTCCACGGCCTTGGACGCCATTTGGAAGCTGATTCGCCGCAGCAACAAATATGTCGACGAGAACGAACCTTGGGTGCTCGCCAAGGGCGATGCGGCCGACAAGAAGCGTCTCTATACGGTGCTCTACAATTTGGCGGAATCGCTGCGGATTGTCTCGATCCTCCTCTCGCCCTTTATGGCGAATACGGCAAAGGACATCGCCGATCAGATCGGGGCGGAGGGCGAATTCGCCCTGGACGACGCCAAAAAATGGGGACTGCTGGAGTCCGGTAAAAAGGTGGAAAAGACCAAGATTATCTTCCCGCGTTTGGATATCGAAGAAGAATCCAAGCGACTGTGGGCGGAAAACGGCGCCCTGATCGAGCGCAGAAAACAGGAAAAACTGCAAAAGGGTGAAGCCATAGAAGAAGAGGGAGAAGAAAAGATGGAACGCAAACCCGAGATCACGATCGACGACTTCGATAAGTTGGACATTCGCGTCGCGACGATCGAATCCGCAGAAGACCATCCCAATGCCGACAGACTGTATGTGCTCAAGATCCGCATGGGTGCGGAAGAGCGCACGATTTGTTCGAGCATTAAAGAAGAGTATACGAAAGAAGAATTGGAAGGCAGACAAATTCTCGTCCTCGCCAATCTGAAGCCGACCAAGCTCAGGGGCATTTTGTCCGAAGGAATGCTTTTGGCGGCAGAAGATGCGGACGGAAAGCTGTCTTTGGCGACGACCATGGAAGCATTAAAATCCGGCGCCGCCATCGGTTAGGAGGAAGCATGATCGACGCCCACGCCCATTTGGAAAATGAGGCATTTGACGAGGATCGAAACCGCATCATCGAAAATAGAATGAAAGACGGCCTGGACGCCGTCGTCAATGTGGGATCGGATCTCGAGACCAGTAAAGCGGTTCTCGCGCTCGCCGAGGCCTACGAGGGGCTCTATGCCGTAATCGGCGTACATCCCCACGACGCGACGACCTATTCGAAAGAAGTGGAAGACGCACTTCGCGCCATGTCCGCCTCAAAAAAAGTCGTCGCCATCGGCGAGATCGGACTGGATTATTACTACGACTATTCGCCGAAATCCGTGCAAAGGGAAGCATTTTGCGCCCAATTCGAATTGGCGATCGAGTTGAATCTGCCGGTGGTGATCCACTCCCGGGAGGCGGCGCTCGAGACCTTCGAGATCGTAGAATCCTATTTGCACGACCATCCCGGCCACCCGGTGCTGATTCACTGCTATAGCTATTCGCCCGAAATGATGGAGCGATTTGCCGCATTGGGCTGCTACTTTTCGCTGGGAGGCGTGACGACCTTCAAGAACGCAAAGACCCCCAAGGCGGTGGCGAAAGCGGTGGCACTCGACCGCCTTCTTCTGGAAACGGACAGCCCCTATATGACGCCCGAGCCGCATCGGGGCAAGCGCAATGAACCCAAGTATGTGCGCCTTGTGGCGGAAAACATCGCGCGATTGCGCGAGATGGACACCCAAGAGTTGATCCGCCGTACCGACGAGAACGCCATGCGCTTCTACGGGTTTTCTATATGATTCGCGAAGTCATCGTCGTCGAGGGAAAAGACGACATCGCACGGGTAAAATCGGCGCTGGATTGCGAGGTCATCGCCACCGGCGGCTTCGCCTTCGGCGAAAAGCTGCTCCGCCAGCTCCGCAAGATCGAAAAGCGGCGGGGCGTGATTATCCTCACCGATCCGGACTATATGGGCGAGCAGATTCGCCGCCGCCTGACCCGGGCGCTGAAGGCGCCGAAACAGGCGTATTTGCCCCAGGACAAGGCGATCAAGGCGGACGACATCGGCATCGAAAACGCGCGGCCCGAAGACATCCGCATCGCCGTAGAGCGCGCCCAGCCCATGCGGGAGGACTATGTAGAGACCTTTACCAAGGCGGATATGATTCGCTGGGGCCTCGTCGGGAGCGATGCGGCCACGGAACGGCGTAGAAAACTCGGCGAATCCTTGGGGATCGGGCACGGAAACGGAAAGCAGTTTTTGAATCGCCTGAACCGCTTCGGCATTACCATAGAAGAATTTACGGAAAAATATGAGGAGGTCCTCGGTGGAAAAGAGACTTTATAGCCCCGGAAAAGTACGGGAGATACAAGAAAAATGGGGCTTTCGGTTTCATAAATCCCTGGGACAAAACTTCTTGATCGACGGAAATATCGTCCGCGCCATTGCCGATGCGGCAGAGGTGCAAGAAGGGGACGTGGTGTTGGAGATCGGTGCGGGAATCGGCACCTTAACCGAAGAGATGGCGCTGCGGGGCGCGGAGGTATTTTGCGTCGAGATCGACGAAAACCTGCGGCCCGTCCTCGCCGATACCCTGGGGGCGTTCGAGCGCGTCGAGATCTTTTATAACGACGTCTTAAAGACCGATCTCAAAAAGGAACTCGGCGCTCGTTTTCCCAATCGAAAGATCAAGGTGGTCGCCAATCTACCGTATTATGTAACCACCCCCATTCTCTTGCACCTGTTGGATTCCGACCTGCTCTTGGAATCCATCCACGTGATGGTACAAAAAGAGATGGCGGAGCGCATGGCGGCGCCGCCGGGGAGCAAGGCATATGGCTCGATTTCGGTGTATCTGCAAATGCGGGGAACGGTGGAATCGGAAATCTATGTGCCCCGCACCTGCTTTATTCCCCAACCCAATGTCGACAGCGCGGTGCTTTCGGTCCGCGATTTTATCGACGAAGACGCGGAGACCTTACGACAAGCGGAGGCGGTGGTGCGCGCCGCCTTTTCGAAGCGCAGAAAGACCTTATTAAACGCCCTGTCCCGCTACGGTTTTCCCGTCGAGAAAGAGGAGATCGAGCGCAGTTTGTTGAACGCGGGGATCGACCCGTCGCGGCGCGCCGAGACCTTGAGCGTGGAGGAGTACCGCGTATTGGCAAAAAATTTTCCCAAAGTAACAAAGGAGAAGGAAATTGGATAGAGAGCAATTTGATGCATTTGCCGAGGACGACGAACTGATCGAAGTTTTGAGTCGGCTCTTTAAGGCGATGGCGGATCCGACGCGGCTTAAGATTTTGTATGCGCTGATGCTGTCCACCTGCAATGTCAGCAAGTTGGTCGACCTGTTGTCTATGAGTCAGTCCTCCATATCCCATCAGCTGAGCGAGTTGCGCAAAGAGGGGTTGATTCGCGCGCGCAAACAAAGAGGGACGGAAAGTGTATTATTCGCTGGACGACGAACACGTGGAGATTCTCTTTAATATGGGCTATACCCACGCGCGCCACAAATTGGGCGAAATTGATTAACGCCGGGGCGTGCGGGTATACATACCGTAAACCGATTCAGAATAAAATGGAGGCATGATTATGGAAAAAGTGCAAATTTATACCAGCAATACCTGTCCGTATTGCACCATGGCAAAAGATTATTTGAAAGAACACGGCGTAGATTTCGAAGAAAGAAATGTGCAAACCGACGCCGCCGCCAGAGACGAATTGATCTCTAAGGGCTATACCGGCGTGCCGGTTTTGGTCATCGGCGACAAAGAGATCGTCGGTTTCGACAGAAAACAAATCGACGCGGCGCTCAACAAGAACTAAATCGAAGGAGGGGGCTATGCCCTCTCTTTTTTTGCCCAAAATCTAATATCGTTCTAAAAGATGCGAAGGATCCGGCAGTCGGCGGGCAGGGCACATTCGCTGTGCTATAATAATCCCGTAGAGCTCCGCCGTATCGGGCGGAAAGAGAATCTCAGGAGGAGAAATATGAAAGCATTCAAACGATGCGCGGCCTTTGTGTTGGCGCTGGTATTATTGCAAGCCGCCGCGATTCCGACATTTGCCGATGCGGCAGAGGGGGATATTATTCTCTCGTTCGGTCAGGATCTGCGGGCGGAACAGAGAGACGAGCTTACAAAACGCTTCGGAGATCCGAAAGATCCTCAGATCATCGAGGTCACCAATGCGGAGGAGTATAAGTATTTGGGAGATTTCGTGCCGGCGGCGAAGATCGGCAAGCGCGCGATCTCCAGTGCGAAGATCGAATACACCAAACCCGGAAGCGGGATTTCGGTAGAGACTTCGGAACGCATTACCTATATCACCGGCGATATGTATAAGCAGGCACTTGAGACCGCCGGCGTGGAAGATGCGCGGATCACCGTCGATGCGCCGGGCAATGTGACCGGTACGGCGGCGCTGACGGGCATTATGAAGGCCTATGAAGTATCTAGCGGCAAGAAGATTTCCGATTCCGTGAAAAAGGCCGCCAACGAAGAGATGGTCGTCACCTCCGATCTCGCGGAAGATGTGGGGAGCGACAAGGCGGCGGATTTCGTAAAGGGCGTCAAGGACACTATGGCGCAGGAAGCGCCCAAGAGCCGCGAAGAAGTACGCACCATTATCGTGAACATTTCCAATGAGTACAATATCAATCTGAACGAAAAACAGACTGAAGATCTGACCGACTTCTTCGATCGACTGCGGACCACCGACATCGACTGGGAAGGCCTCGCCGATAAGGCGAAAGGCGCCGCCGATTCCGCCAAGGAATACTTGGGAAGCGACGAAGGCCAGGGGATGTTGATGGGCATCAAAAATGCGATCTCGAACTTTATCGACTGGATCGCATCCCTCTTTCGCTAATGAAAAAACAAAAAAGGGTGCATACCATGGTATGCACCCTTTTTATTTTGGGCGGTTCCTTTCGGAATGCGCCACGTTTATTTATTTTCAATGGTGTTGTTGAGGGACTTCATCAATTCGTCGACGTCAAATCCGTGCACATAGGCCGCTTCTTCCAGGGATTCCATCTGGCTGGAAGGACAGCCGACACAACCCATGCCGAACTGCATCAGCGTGCGGATGGCTTCGGGATGTTGGCGTACCAAATCGCCGATCAGCATATCTTTGGTAATCATATTTTCTCCTCCTTGTATTGATCTGATTCCTAAATTCTACCCCAAGTGGCGGGGAAGATCAAGTTAGAGCAGATTTTCTTTCAGATAGACGATAATATCGTCGGATTCATAGAGCCAGGTGTTGTCGTGGTAGAGACAGGGAACCTGTTTCTTTCCGCCGCCTTCGATCAACGCCTCTTTGGCCGCTTCGTCTTTGTCGACATAGACGACTTCGACTTTTTGGTCCAATCCGTTTTCTTTCATAAAACCTTCAACCTTTTTACAGAAGGGGCAGTAGGTGGCAGCATACAATTTATAGTCCATAATTCATCCTCCTTTGTTCGTTGGTCTTATACCCAAATTCCGAAGACTGACACAAAGACAGGCAAATTCCCCGAAAAATCCAATCCTTGTCAAAGGAGGAAAAAAGTGCAAAATTTATATGGTATAGTACCCTTGAGGTGAGTGTATGGATATTTTTTCCGGCATCGGTAAGAGCTTCGAGGATCTTTCCCAACAGGTTAAAGATTTGGGCAAGCGAAGCATATATGAAGCGAAGGAGGCGTCGAAGGCGACAAAGCTGCGTATTCGCATCCGCGAACTCGAGAATATGATCGCGGAGCAGTACCGGCATTTGGGCGAAGTGTACTATATGGAGATGCGGGAGCAGTCCCATTTGACGGACAGCTCTTCCTCGGAACTTCTGCTCGCCATCGACGAACTCCAAAAAGAGAGGGCGGCGCTTCAAAATCAGATCGATTCCAAGGCGTTGGATGTAGAGGATTTGCCCATGCAGTGTCCCCGTTGTGGGCAGGGCCTTACGGAGGGGACGAATTTTTGTCCCAACTGCGGTACCAAGGTGGAATCGATTCCCCATACCAAGGAAGTGCCCGACTTTATCGAGTGCAAGAATTGTCATTTTGAAACGGAAAGGGGCGCCACCTATTGCCCCCGTTGTGGCGCCCCTATGCAAGGATAGGTGAACAATGGATCAAAAACAAAAACGTACGGAAGAACAGCTGCGGCGCGATTTGGGCGATGCCGCCTATCACGTGACCCGCGAAGAAGGAACCGAAGCGCCCTTCAGCCATCCCTATGATCGGACCTTCGAAGAAGGCATTTATGTCGATGTGATCACCAAAGAGGTACTGTTTCTTTCTAAGGACAAGTTTCAATCCGGTTGCGGCTGGCCCAGCTTCAGCCGCACGGCGCCGGATGCGCCGGTGGAGGAAAAAACCGACCTCCGCTATGGCATGCGGCGCACCGAAGTGCGCACCGAGAGCACGCATTTGGGCCATGTTTTCGAAGACGGCCCGGCGGATCGGGGCGGGCTGCGCTACTGCATCAACGGCCTGAGCCTCGAATTTATACCGAAAGCGGAAATGGAGGCGCGGGGATACGGCAAATGGATTCCGTATCTGTAATCCATAAAATGGACGCTATAAAATTTCGATTTCGGGGTAAATAAAATAATACTGTTTCATTTTAAGTTCCACGAAGGAGGGCATTATGAAGAAAACCTATATTTCTATGCTTTTGGCGCTGACCATGGTCTTTGGAGCCATCGCCGGACCCGCGCAGGTTCTAGCGCAGGAAGCGACGGCGCAACATACCAAGACGGTAACCTTGCTCCATACCAATGATATCCACGGCCATGCGACCGCCGACGAAAAGGGCGGCAATATCGGCTATGCCAAGGTAAAGACCTATGCGGACAGCATTCCCAATTCCGTATTGATCGACGCGGGGGACGTCCTCCACGGTACGACGCTCGCATCGATCAGCCGCGGCGAGAGCATTGTCGCCTTGATGAACGCCATGGGCTATAAGGCAATGGTCCCCGGCAATCACGACTACAACTACGGCTACGACCGGCTGATTGAACTCGCGGGCGCCGCAGAATTTCCGGTGCTCGCCGCCAATGTCATCCGTTCCACCGGCCAAAGGGACCTGAAGGATCAGACCATGATCGAAGTGGACGGTGTGAAAATCGGGATGTTCGGTCTCTCTACGGAAGAATCCAAGACCAAATCCAATCCCGCCAACACCGAAGGGATTCTCTTCTTAAATCCCGTCGAAGTCGCCAAGGCGCAGGTGAAGTCCTTGAAGGAAAAGGGCGCGGATGTCATCGTCGCCGACGTCCACTTGGGCGTAGACGATTCGACCGAGATCAAATCCACCGACATCGCCAAGGCGGTAGACGGAATCGACGTGATCATCGACGGCCACTCCCATACCGAAATGCCCGACGGCCGCATGGTAAACGGCACCCTGATCGCACAGACGGGCGGCCACTTAAAACAATTGGGCGAAGTGAACATCACCCTGAGAGACGGAAAGGTCATCACCAAATCGGCCACGCTCCACGATCAGGAATTCTTTAAAAACGTAAAAGAAGACGAAAAGATTCTCGCCATGATCGCGGGCATCGAAGAAGCCAACAAACCCTATCTCGAGACCGTCATTGGAAAGACCGACGTGGTATTAGACGGCGAGAGAGAACACGTGCGCACCGGAGAAACCAATCTGGGGAACCTCCTCACCGACGCCATGCTGAAGGTAACCGGCGCCGATGTGGCGATTACCAACGGCGGCGGCATTCGCGCGAGCATCGACATCGGCGAAATTACCCGCGGCGAAGTGCTGACCTCTTTCCCCTTTACCAACTATCCCGTGAAACTCGAAGTGAAGGGCAAGGACATTCTCGCCGCATTGGAATACGGCCTGGATGCCGCCCCCGAAGCCGCCGGGAAGTTCCCCCACGTGGCGGGCATGACCGTAAAATACGATCCCAAACAAGCCGCCGGAAACCGCATCATCGAAGTGAAGGTCAAGAGCGAAGCATTAGATCCCGATAAGACCTATACCCTCGCGACCAACGACTTTATGGCCGTGGGCGGAGACGGCTACAAGATGTTTGCCGGCAAGAAGAAGCTGGGCGAATACAATCTGCTCTCGGAAGTGCTTGCAGATTATATCGCAGAAGCGAAAGTCGTTAGCCCCAAGACCGAAGGTCGCATGACCGTCGGCGAAAAATCCGGCGAAAAGCCCGGCGAGAAAACGCCCGAGGAAGTCTTTGTCGACATCAAGGGCCACTGGGCGGAAGACATCATTATGTCGGTGTATAACGACGGCTACTTTACCGGCATGACCCGCGCCACCTTTGAACCGGATACCAAGATTTCCCGCGCCATGCTCGTCACCACCCTCGCCCGTCTGGAAGGACAAGACAAGAAGCAAGACGCGAAAAACCCCTTCCCCGACGTGGAAAAGGGCAAATGGTACGAGAACGCGGTAGTCTGGGCGGTAGAAAATAAACTCGTCAAAGGCTACGAAGACAAGAGCTTTAAGCCCGAGCAAAATGTAAGCCGAGAAGAGATGGCAGCCATTTTGGGCCGCTATGTCGATATGAAGAAATTCCCCGTCACCCAACAGATGCCGGCGCCCTTTGCCGACGACGCGCAGATTGCAAAGTGGGCGAAGGAATACCTGATTCCCTTGCAAAACATGGGGGTTATGAACGGTAGAGAACAAAACCGCTTCTATCCCAAGGACTCCGCGACCAGAGCGGAACTCGCCAAGGTGATTCAAAAATTAGCACAAATTAAAGAGGCCAATGCGGCAAATGATACAGTGAACAAGGCGGACAAACCCCAAGCGGTTGAGAAGCCGGTAGAAAAATCCGCAAAAAAAGCGGCATAAGACCCCATCGGGAGCCGGGAGACCGGCTCCTTTTTTGTGCAAATGGCTTGACCTGTTGCCACAAATGCGATATTATATTTCGTTGCTTTCTTGACTTATCCTCGAATCTATTGTATACTATGAAAGAATAGTCGCATTGTGGATAGAAGGGGTGTCCAAATGACTCAAATGGATATGATTAAGAACGAACTGTCAGAGCACATCGGCAAACGCGTCATCGTCAAGGCAAATCGGGGAAGAAAGCGGATTGTGACTCGAAAGGGCATTTTGGAAGCGGTTTATCCCTCCCTCTTTGTCGTATCGATCAAGGCGGATGAGACATCGGATCGGAACATTTCCTTTACCTACTCCGACGTCCTCACCTCCACGGTACAGATCACGATCTTAGAAGACGACGTCGACGTAGCCGACTTAAAAATATCGTAAGCAAAAGCTCCGATCGCTCGGAGCTTTTTTTCTTGGAGGAAATGTGAGAGCATATGCAAAGATCAACGTCGGCCTTTGGGTGCGCCATCGGCGCGAGGACGGCTATCACGAAATAGAAACCATTTTTTTGCCCCTGGAACTACACGATGCGATTCAAATCGAAAAGGCGAAGCAATACCATGTAAAGGGCCCCCATTACGGCGAAAATGATTTGATGTATAAGGCGTATCGGGCGATGGAAGATCGCTACGGCCCGATGCCCATTTCCATAGAGATCGCGAAGCGGATTCCCGCAGGGGCGGGTCTCGCCGGCGGCACGGCGGACGGCGCGGCGGTTATGCGCGGCATGCGCGACCTCTATCTGCCGGCGGTCGAAGACGATACGCTACGAGAGATTGCGCGGCCCCTGGGGGCGGATTTTCCCTATTGCATCGCATCGCGCCCCGCCTTGGCAACGGGGATCGGCGACGAACTCACTTTCTTGGTTCCGGTTCCTTCGTATCCGCTGCTCCTGTTGAACCCCGGGTATCCGGTATCGACGCCCGTGGCGTATCAGCGCCTTTCTGCGGATCGGCGGGCGGGTTCTGTGGAAGAGAGCATCGCCTGCCTCGTCAACGGAGACATAGAAGGACTCGGGCGATATGCGGTAAACCACTTAAAGCCCGGGGTGGCCGCCTTCTGCCCCGAAGTCGAGTCGATGATCGCCGATCTCTACGCGACCGGCGCCGCCTTTGCCGATATGACGGGATCGGGGCCCACCGTATACGGAATTTTTGCCGACGAGAGGGCACGAGACCGATCCTATGCTATACTGAAAGCAAGATACGCCGCAGTGATTCGCACGAGAGTTCGGGGGGAGAGGGATGTATAGACTGGGCATACTGATCGCAGATATAACGGGGGCCTATATGGCGGCGAGAATTCGCCATCTGCGCCCGGATATAAACCTCACATTGCTCTACGATCCGGCGGCGGATTCGTCTTCCTACCGCGAAGAGAATGTGGCGCGCTTTCTCTCGATGGGGATCGAGCGATTTGTGTCTTTCTTGCCCGAAGAAAACGACTGGGAGCGCGACTTTTACCGTTATATCCGAGGTGAGAAAACAGCGACGCCCGCTCTGGGTACGGCGGCAGAAGATGTGGATATCGGCATTTTGATCCATACCATCGCCGATGGCCTCTTTCAGCGGAGCTATGTCCTCGATATCATCCGCGACTATGCGGATCGCCTGGGCGGAGAAGCGGACCGGCTGGTCTTGGGGCGCCCGGGTCTCAGTTACCGCGCGGACGATTTTCGGCGCATTTTCGGGGCGCGGGGCATCGCGATCGACGATCCGCTGGATGCATTTATGCGCACCTTGCCGAGGACTTCAACGGGCGGGGCGCTGCGCGCTTTTTGGACCGAGCGCAATTTTCCCTTGGAGCGGCGCATGACAGAGATTTTTGGCGAAGAAATTCGATTTCGCACCTACTATTCGCACCCGTGGCTTCGGGGCGAAGGGGGAAAGTGAGCATAAAAAAAGTACGGCATATGCCGTACTTTTTTTTATATGTAGCCATGCACCCGACTTCGAATAAATTTCCCGTGCGTTACCGAAATAGTTAACTCAGAACAGGCGAATCTACGTCACATAGACTGACTTACTTAGTGCTGCTTCCGTCAAGACCTGACACGGTTCGCAAGCGCCTATTGCGTAGGACCCGCTCCTCAACATCACTTGTTTCGGGCAGACCACAAGAAAGATACCCTCGATCGGGAATTCAATCTTGCTGTAGCGGATTGCAAGTTACAGGGCACCGCTGATTCCCCATCTAGCATGGCAAACTTTTACTGGCGGAGAGAGGGGGATTCGAACCCCCGATACGCTATTAACGTATACCCGCTTTCCAGGCGAGCGCCTTAAACCAACTCAACCATCTCTCCGTGAGCAGTGATTACAGTAAATAATTATATGGCCTCGGAGGAAATTTGTCAAGACACTATTTCGATTTTGTTAAATCTGTGTGGATCTACGCGATCACCAGTCGCCTTCGACGGATACTTCGCCGGCGCGGAGGGTTACGCGACGCGTGCCCGCACGGACGATCAGATGGCCATTGTCGTCGATCGACTCCGCCACGCCGGTGGATACGATATCGCCTTCGGAAAAGCGGACCGTGCGGCCCAAGACCAGATTGTGGGTGCGGTATTCCTTGAGGATGTCGCGGGGGTCTGTAAGAAAGCAGGCGTGCAGCTCCGAGAGGAAATCCGCCGCCAATCGATTGCGATCGACCGCTGTACCGCGTAGGGAACCCGCACGAGGCAGTTGTTTGCGCTCGAAGGATTCCTGTGACGTGGCGGTGTTGATTCCGATGCCCACCACGACGGGACGGGAGGGGGCGGAAAAGTCCGCTTCGGTGAGGATGCCCGCAATTTTTTTGTGTGCGCTGTAGAGGTCGTTTACCCACTTAATTTCGACGGGCAGATCGCTTTGACGGGCGGCGGCGCGGCGCGCGGCGACGGCGGCGGTAATAGTAATCAAATCCGGCCGTACATATACTTCGTCTTTGAGGAGGACCGACAGATAAAGACCGGTGCCGAAGGGGGAGTGGAAGGACTTTCCCACCCGCCCTTTGCCGGCGGTCTGTTCCTCGGCTGCCACAAAGGAATAGGAGGGGAGGGGCGTCTTTTTGTTTCTGCGAAAGAGTTCGTCGTTGGTGGAATCCACCGTTTGGAGCACGATCCCCTCTGCCGCCATGTCCTTCGGGGCGCGCATAGATCGAATCGTATCGGCGTCCAGGGGCGCATAGTCCGTATCGAGAAAGTAGCCCCGATTTGTCACGGCGACGATGCGGTAGCCCTCGTCTCTAAGCGCCTTTACCGATTGCCATACCGAGGCGCGGGTGATATGCAGCGATTCGGCGATCTCTTCGCCCGAGAGGAAGTCTTCGCTTTCTTTTAATTTCTTTAGGATGATGTCTTTGTTCGCCATTACGCCATCCCCGGAAAGTCCAATTGCCGCAGCGCCTCAAAGAGGATGATATTGACCGAGTTGGAAAGATTCAGGCTTCGGCCGAAATCCTTGAGCATGGGAATGCGGATGGCGTTTTCGAAATGCGCCTCGATCAGCGGCTCGGGCAGGCCCTTGGTCTCTTTGCCGAAGACAAGAAAATCTCCGTCTTGAAAGGATACGTCGGTATAGGGGCGCTCTGCCTTGGTGGATGCAAAGTAGAAGTTGTGGCCGCGGTATTCGTCGAGCACTTCTTCGATGCTGTCGTGATAGCGGATGTCGACCAGATGCCAATAATCCAGTCCCGCCCGTTTGAGATGGCGGTCGTCGGTAGAAAATCCCAGCGGACGCACCAGATGCAATACGCTCTTGGTGAGGCCGCAACTGCGCGCGACGGCGCCGGTGTTGTGGGGGATTTCCGGTTCTACCAGGCAAATGTGTACTGTCATTGATTCCTCCAAAATGTATCGATTGCGCTCTGCATTTCCGCACGGGAAGATACAGAGCGAATGTGCCAATTGTCGGGGAGCAGGGCGCGGATTGCCGGGTCGGAAAAACGGCGATCCAACAACAATAAGACGCCCCGGTCCGTTTCGGTGCGTATAATGCGGCCCGCCGCCTGCACCACCTTGATCAGGCCGGGATAGGTGTAGGCGTAGTCGAAGCCGTTATAGCCCTTTTCGTAAAATCGTCGCCGCAAGAGCTCTCTTTCGGGCGATATCGTGGGAAGCGCCAAGGTAAGGACGCTCGCGCCGGTAAGGGCCGTATCGGGCAGGTCCACCCCTTCGGAAAAGACGCCACCCATCACGCAATAGCCGTGCACGGGGGACTCCGCAAAGAAGCGCTGAATAAATGCCCGTCGCTCCCGTTCCGTCATGCCCGGGGTTTGGTCGTGCATGGCGTCTTCCTAGTCTTTGTTCTTTTCCGCCACCATATCCTTGTAGGCGTAGGAGGGGAAGAAGTGGATGTAGTTGCCCGTCTTGGATTCGCTGAGGATCCGCAGATACTCGCTCACTGCATCCAGGCTGCGCACGCGGTCTTTGTACTTCACCGAGATCTCGGGCGGGTGCAAAATCAGAAGATGCGCCGGATCGAAGGGCGACGGCGCGGCGTATTTTGCGGCGTCGTCGCCCGCGCCGAGGCAATGGGCGTGGTAGTCGAAGGGCTTGAGCGTCGCCGAAAAATAGATCGCGGAAAGAAACCGTCTACGTCGTTCGGCGAGCACCTGTTTCGCATCCAGACACAACAGAGCGAGGGCGCCCCGGCGGGGCACGAAGAAAGTGAAGTCATCCGCGTCGTAGTAGGAGAGGAGATTCTGCCAATCCAAGAGCATAAAATAGAGCTCTGTCAGCGTCTCGTCGGGCTCGCCCTTTACGACGGCGAAGTACGACGCCAGCTCGTCGATCAGATTTTCGATCTGTATCGTAAGCGTTTTGGGAAGCGAAGTAAAGGCGCGATTCTCAGCCTTCGTTTCCGCCTCCAGTTTCTCTTGTACCGCCGTCGCCAGCCGTTTTAGGCGCGCGGTGGGATAGTCGATCCCGTCGAAATCTTCGACATTCAGTTTTCCCGAATACATATCCCGGCCCCTGTCACATAGATTGTGCGCCTCGTCGATTAAGAGCGCCGTCTTTCGGGTGCGCTTTCGGTCCTCCATCAGTCGCTCCAAAAAACTCTTGGGATGAAAGATGTAATTGTAGTCGCCGACCAGTACCCGCGCGAAGTTGCTCAGATCCAAGCCGAATTCGAAGGGGCAGAGCCGGTGTGTTTCGCTGTAGGTGCGAATCGTGTGGGCGTCGAAGATATTTTCGCGCTCGTAAATGTCGATAATTCCCTCGATCAGGCGGTCGTAGTGGCCCTTGGCATAGGGGCAGGCCTCGGGACGGCAGTCCGTCGTGTCGTTGAGACACGCCTTTTCCCGCGCCACCAGTTCTACGGATTTTGTGGCGAGGCCGTTTTTCTCCAGTAGCCGAAGCGTCTGAAAGGCGAGGTCTTTTTGTGTGGAGCGACCCGTCGCATAAAACACGGCCCCGGCGATGTCCTCGCCCACGGCCTTTATGGCGGGAAAGAGGGTGGCGAGGGTTTTTCCGATGCCGGTGGGTGCCTGAATCAGAAGGGCGCCCTTTTCGCGAATCCTTTGATAGACCGCCACCGAAGTCTCCCGCTGCCCCGGTCGAAAGCGGGGGTAGGGGAAGCGGAGGGCGCGCATAGAGGCGATTTCTGTTTCCGAAAAGGCGTCCAGTCGCTTCTGAATTTCCCAGTAGCGGTCGATGACGTCGAAGACAAAGCGCTCCAAATCCGACTTCTGAAAGACTTCCGTATAGGTAAACACCGCCTCGTCCTCGACGCGGATATAGCGAAGGCGCAGCCGCACCTCGTCTTTTTCTTCGTTTTTGCAGTAGAGATAGCCGTAGCACTTGAGCTGCGCCCAGTGGAGCGCGTTGGGGTGCGCGTCCAGCTCTTCTTTTGTCGCCGTGGTGGATTTGATCTCGTCGATTTCTCCCCCTTCCCGGTCGATGCCGTCCATGCGGCCTTCTAGGAGAATTTCGGTGCCGTCTTTGAAGAGCACGGTCGATATATCGACCTCCGATTCGAAGCGGGGCGGGTAAGCGTCTTGCAATTTTTGGTGGAGGCGAATGCCCTCGAGCGCCCGCCTGTGGGATAAGACGCCGCCGTCGATATCGCCGCTTCGCAGGGTAAATTCGATCAGTTTGCGTACCGACCAACGTAATTTCATAGGATCACCGTTTCCTATTATACTACGACGGCGTACTGTTGCGAATGCCGTACGCCGGATGTATAATACTCACACGGAGAAGGAGGCATTATGGACGTACAAGAGCGAAGAGAACTGATATATTACGGAAAGACCCTGATCGAAGAGGGGCTCGCTTTCGGCAGCGGCGGCAATCTGTCCGTCCGCTTGGACGGCAGCGAGAAATTTATGATCACCCCGTCGGGGATGGACTATTTTGCGATCAAAGAACGGGATCTCGTCGCCATGGATACCTACGGCAATGTGGTGGAAGGCTTTCGCACGCCCTCTTCCGAATGGCAGATGCACGCCGAGATCTACGACCGAAGAAGCGACATCCACGCGCTGATCCACACCCACAGCAAATATATTTCGGTTTTGTCCACCTTGGGCGAAGACTTACAGGCCATCAGCTATCTGATCGCCTCCTCCGGCACGTCGAGAATTCCCCTGGCTCCCTACGAAACCTTCGGAACGCCGGCGCTGGCGCGGTCGGCGGCGGAGCATTTGGGAGACCGTTCTAAGGCGGTCATTCTCGCCAATCACGGACTGATTGCCGGCGGAAAGACCTTAAAGGAGGCATTGGAGATCACGAAGGATCTCGAGTTCTGCGCCTTTTTGTATATCACCGCCCTTTCCACCGGAAAAGAGATTTCGTTTATTTCCGACGAAAAGATCGACGAGGTCATTGCGCGGGCCAAAGACTACGGGCAAAAATCGGAAAGCAATAAAAAGAGGAGATAATTTCGCACAAAAAAAGTCCACCCGCAGGTGGATCCTTTTTTTACCGCTTAGATTTCTTTTGCGTTTTCCCACAGACCATGGATGTTGCAGAAGGACAGGGCATAAACGGTACCCTTCTTTGCGCTCTTGAAGCAAGCTTCGACTTCGGGCTTGGTGAAGATTTTTTCTTCGCCATGTGCTGCGAATTCATAGCTGCCTACTTCGAAGGGAACGGAAGCGCCTTCGGGGGTAAAGAATACCTTGATCCATGCGATATGGTGTTCTAAGGTGTTGGGGTGCTCGATTTCGGAACCGACGGCTACTTTTACTTTAACTTCGCCGTTTTCGAAGGATGCTTCGATTTCGGGAACGTGTTTTTCATTTTTAAAGTCGCCGCTTTTTACGGTTTCGGTTAATTTGGCCATGTACAATTACCTCCCAGTAATACAACAGATCATTTTGTCCTACAATGCCCTTATACCCCGTAGACCATAAAAATTCACAATCAAAATATATTTATTATACGATACGATGGCAAAAACTATAAAATATACGCTAACTTCGGCATACATTTAGTATAATACAGTGGAGGTGATCTATGATTCAATTTGAAGCGACGACCAATATCGGCATGGAAGCCGTGGTAAAACGGGAAGTAGCAGCCTTGGGCGCAAAAGACATCCGCGTCGTCGACGGATTGGTGTCCATGGCGGGCACTATGGAAGATATGACGCGTTTCAATCTCTGTTTGCGTTCGGCAGAACGGGTACATTGGGTACTCGGGACCTTTCGGGCCGAAAGCTTTGAGGCGCTCTTCGAGGGCGTGTATGCGCTCCCGTGGGAGGAGATTTTGCCGAAGACGGCGAATTTCATCACCGAGGCGAAGAGCAAAAAATCCGCCCTGTTTTCCCTGTCGGACATTCAACGAATCAGCGAAAAAGCGATCGTCAAGAAATTGCAGACCCGCTACCAAACGGAGTGGTTTCCGAAAAACGGCGCCCGATTCCGCGTCGGCATACGCATTATAGACAATATGGCGACGATTTACTTGGACACCAGCGGCGACGGGCTCCACGACCGGGGCTATCGCAAGCGTTCGGTCAAAGCGCCTTTAAGCGAAACCCTGGCGGCGGGACTCGTGCAGCTCAGCTATTGGAATAAGGACCGCATTCTGGTCGATCCCTTTTGCGGAAGCGGCACCATCTTGATCGAAGCGGCGATGATCGCGCGCAACATTCCGCCGGGACTGAACCGCAGGTTCGACTTCGAGTACTGGAATTTAGAGGGTACCCGCTCCAAAGAGATCCGCCAGGAAGCATACGCGGGCATCGACTACGAGACGCCCCTCGAGATCTACGGGTTCGACATCGACCCCAAGGCGATCGAAGCGGCGCGCATCAATATCGACGCGCTGGGTCTTACCGACGACATTCGCCTGTTGGAAAAGGACATCGCGCGGTTGGATCTCGCCGGCGATTACGGCGTGATCATCACCAATCCGCCTTACGGAATGCGGATCGAAGACCGCGAATCGGTGATGGCCTTAAACCGCGAACTGGGGGCGCTGTGCCGCACGCTGAAGACCTGGAGCCACTACATCATTACCGCCGACGGCGGCTTTGAAAAGGGATTCGGGAAAGTCGCGGATCGCAAGAGAAAATTGTATAACGGAAATATAAGAGTAGACTACTACCAATACTACGGGCCCCGGCCGAGATAAAGTTTCGAGTGAGGTTTTGATGAAAGACAATGATATTTTATCGGGTCAAATGGACATTAAGCTCTTAGATACCATGTCGGATTTGATCCGCGTCGTCGACGAGAACAACGAAGTCATCTTCGTCAACGAGGCGATGCGACGAGTCCAGGGCATGGATATCGGCTTGCTCTGTCCCGCCGGAGACGATGGCAATCCCAACGGTCTCTGCGATTTTCGCATGACCGCACGCTGTCTTGCGAGCGGAGAGAATATTCAGCGGGAGGTCTTATTCGAGGACAAATACTATTCCGTAAAGACAAACCCGATTCGCTCTTCTAAGGGAAAAATCGTGGGCGCCATCGAGGTCTTTCGCGACAAGAGTATGGAGAAAAACCTCCAGGTCGAACTGATCGAGAAGAATCGATCGCTGATCGAGGAACAAATGGCCGCCGCCAATATTCAACAGGCGCTCCTGCCGCGTAGGGGATATACCGAAAAGATGCATATGGACTTCTTTTACCGGCCGGCGGAGGTCTTAAGCGGCGACTTCTTCGACCTGCTCGAGGTCGACGAGCACCATACGGTGATCTACATCGCCGATACCGTGGGACACGGCTTCGCCTCCTCGATGGTCAATATGTTTATCTCCCAGACCATGCGGAATCTGGATCCCGAGATTTTGATCGATCCCACCGTCGCCATTGTAGAGCTCGGGGAGCGGTTTCGGGATCTGCATCTGCCGGAGACCATTTACTTTACCATGTTCCTGGGCGTCTATTGTGATACGGACCGCAGCTTTACCTACGTAAATGCCGGGCACGACTGCCCGCCGCTGTTAAAGCGAAAGAACCGGGTGCGGCTTTTGCTGAATTCGGGCTTTCCAGTGAGCCGCCTGGTGCAGGGCGCCTTCTACGAATGCCGCAAGGCGTATCTGAAGCGGGGAGACGAGCTCTTGTTTTATACCGACGGCATCACGGAATGCAGGGACCAAAAACAGAGACAATTCGGCGTCGAAGCCTTGCGAGAACTCTTCTCCGGCGACGAACCGTCTATGTTAGAGCATATCGTTCATACTTTGGAAGACTATATTCACCAAGATATTGTCGACGACATGAGTTGTGTCTATATTCGCATGATCTAGGAGGTCGCTATGAAAGTACGCATCGGTTTGCACACAAACGAGCCCTTTACTTCGCATCGGCGCGAAGAAATTTTCGCCATCGTCGAAGCCATGCGGTCGAAAACCGCCCCGGGGGTGGAATTTACGGGTTGGCTGGACTATCCTTCGCGCACAATGGAAGAGGATGTGGCGGAAATCGAGGCCTATGCCGATAGGATTCAGGCAGAGCGCATCTTCGTGTTGGGAATCGGCGGGTCGTATTTGGGTGCGTATGCCGCCGCCTGTGCGCTGGATGCCGATGGGCTCTATTTTACGGGAAACAGCTTTTCGGCGGCAGATCTTTCCGATGCGCTGAATCGATACGACCCCGCGCGCGATCACGTGGTCGTAATCTCGAAATCCGGCTCCACCATGGAGACTGCCATCGCCTTTCGCCTGTTTTTAGAACGGGCGGGTGGTGAATCCGAGCACTTACGCCACTTTACAATCATCACCGATGCCCAAAAAGGCCCTCTACGCGATTTTGCGATAGAAAACGGCATTCGACGTTTCGTCGTGCCGGAAGACATGGGCGGACGCTACTCCGTACTCTCTCCGGTGGGTCTCGTTCCCATGGCGCTCGGGGGCATCGATATACGCGAGGTCTTACGAGGCGCTCGGGATATGGAAGCCGAATGCGCGAAAGATCCCGCCGAGAACAAGGCGGCGGAGTACGCCCTGTTTCGCGACGCGATGCGCAGAGACGGCAAAGTCGGGGAGATCTTTGCCGTCTACGAACCCAAGCTTATGGCGCTGGGCAAGTGGTGGCAGCAACTCTTCGGCGAGAGCGAAGGCAAAGACGGGCGGGGCATGATTCCCGTTCCCCTCGTCTATTCGGCCGATCTCCACTCCATGGGACAGTGGATTCAGCAGGGGCCGAAGACCTTCTTTGAGACCGTCCTCTTTATAGAAGACGGGGACGCCTCGCTCGCCGTGCCGGATCTCGACATGAAAGACGGCTTGAATGGCATTGCAAACAAAGCCATATCGGAAGTGAACCGCGCGGCATTCACCGGCACCCGCGCTGCCCACGAAGCGGGTGGCGTCGATACGGCGTCGTTGGTCTGTGAGAAAATGGACGCCTATCAATTGGGACGCTTCTTCTATTTTATGGAATACGCCTGCGCCTTAAGCGCCTACTTGGACGGCGTAAATCCCTTCGATCAGCCGGGGGTAGAAGATTATAAACAGGCGATGCGGGAGAGATTATAAACGCGCAAAAGAGATGGAGACATCTCTTTTTTTTGTCCTTTCGGAAAACGATGTACTCCAAATTGACAAATATACAACGAAGCGGGAAACGATTATTTTTATGTGTCGCGTCGCGGAGAATCGAAATAAAAAATCTTCGTGGTTTAAAACGGGGAGAATTACGGGAAAAATCGAAAAGGCGTTTCAAAGTCATGATTTTACATGGTAGCAGAGTGCATATAGAAAGGATACAATATAAATGAAAAATATTTCACGAAGATTTGCCGGAAATGGTTTACATTCTGCGCAAAAGGTTTATAATAGGATTTAGTTGGTGGAGCTATGATTGATACATTCAAGTCAATAGTTTCAGGCTGTTAGTTAAACAATAAATGAACAATCTAGGAAGATGAAGGAGGACTTGTAATGGATTTTGCAATGGACAAACAGCATCTGCTTCTGCGTCAACTGTACCGCGCATTTGCCGAAAATGAAGTAGAGCCGATTGCAGCGGAAATCGACGAAACAGAAGAACCGCCGATGGAAAATATCAAGAAAATGGCCAAAGCCGGCTTTTTCGGTATTCCCTTCCCCAAAGAATACGGCGGACAAGGGGGCGACTATCTGGCGTATGTCAGCTGCATCGAAGAACTGTCGAAGGTCTGCGGATCTCACGGCGTTATCGTTTCTGCACATACATCTCTTTGCGTAGCTCCTATTTTCGAAAACGGAACCGAAGAGCAAAAGAAAAAGTACTTACCGGATCTTTGCAGCGGTAAAAAGCTCGGCGCTTTCGGTCTTACCGAACCCAACGCCGGTACCGACGCTTCCGGACAACAGACCATCGCCGTTTTAGACGGAGACGAATATGTATTGAACGGCACGAAGATCTTTATCACCAACGCCGGCATCGCCGATATCTTCGTCGTCATCGCCATCACCGACAGAGAAGCCAAGGGCACCCGTGGCATCTCCGCATTTATCGTAGAAAAGGGAACCCCCGGCTTCAGCATCGGACAAGCCGAAAACAAGATGGGTATCCGCGCTTCTTCCACCTGTGAGCTGATTTTCGAAGACTGCCGCATCCCCAAAGAAAATATGTTGGGCCGCGAAGGCAAGGGTTTTGCCCTGGCTATGAAGACCTTGGACGGCGGTCGTATCGGTATCGCCGCACAAGCGCTGGGTATCGCACAAGGCGCCATCGATGAGACTGTACAGTATACGAAGGAAAGAAAACAATTCGGTCGCAGACTTTCTCAATTCCAAAACACCCAATTCCAATTGGCGGATATGCAAACCAGGACCGAAGCGGCTCGTTTGTTGGTCTATCAAGCAGCCGACAGCAAATCCCGCGGCGTGCCCTATAGTCACCTGGCGGCCATGGCGAAGTTGTTTGCGGCAGAAAACGCATCCGATGTAACCCGTCGCGCCGTACAGTTGTTGGGCGGTTACGGATATATCAAGGACTACCCGGTAGAACGTTTGATGCGCGATGCGAAGATCACCGAAATCTACGAAGGAACATCCGAAGTTATGCGCATGGTCATCTCCGGCTGGATGGGCGTAAAATAAGAGGAGGAAAGCACAATGAAAATTATTGTTTGCGTAAAGCAAGTACCGGATACCACTGAAGTTCGCTTGGATCCGAAGACCAATACTTTGATTCGTGACGGCGTTCCGAGCATTATTAACCCCGACGACAAAGCCGGCGTAGAAGCGGTTTTGCGCATTAAAGACGAATACCCCGACACCCACGTAACGGTTCTTTCGATGGGACCCCCGCAAGCGGAAGACGCATTACGCGAAACCCTCGCCATGGGCGCCGATGAAGCCATTTTGCTCTCCGACAGAGCATTCGGCGGGGCTGACACTTGGGCCACCTCGACCACGATCGCTGCCGGTCTCAAAAACGTCGGCGACTACGATTTGATCGTCACCGGACGCCAAGCCATCGACGGCGACACCGCACAAGTCGGTCCCCAAATCGCAGAACACCTGGGCCTACCCCAAGTGTCCTATGCAGAAGGTCTCGAACTGATCGACGAAAACACGATCCACGTAAAACGTCAATTCGAAGACCGCTACCACAAAGTAGAAATCAAGACCCCCTGTGTCATCACCGCACTCGCCGAACTCGCCGAGCCTCGCTATATGACCGTATCGGGCGTATTCGATGCCTATGAAAAAGACATCGCCGTTTGGGGATTGGACGACATTAAGGAACATCTTAATATCGACCACATCGGCCTGAAGGGTTCCCCGACCAAGGTCAAAAAATCCTATGCGAAGGAAGGCAAGGGTGCAGGTATTAAAATGACCGATCTGTCTGCCGACGAAGCAGCCAAAGCCATCGTCTCCAAGTTGGAAGAAAAGTTTATTATCTAAGATTGCCATACAGGGAGAGTGAATGAAATGAGCAAAAATGTCTTTATTATCGCCGAACAAAGAGACGGTGAATTACAAAAAGTCAGCACGGAACTGATCGGTAAGGGACGCCAACTCGCCGACGACCTCGGACAGGAAGTCTATGCGGTCGTTTTGGGCGAAAACATTAAAAACCTCGCCGATATCTGCATTTCCCACGGTGCGGACAAGGTCATCGTCGTCGACGATCCCATGTTGAAGGAATACGTAACCGAGCCCTATGCAAAAGCCGTATTCGAAATCATCAAAAAATACGAACCCGAAATCGTGCTCTACGGAGCGAGCTCCATCGGCCGCGACCTGGCACCGAGACTCGCTGCGCGGATCCACACAGGTCTGACCGCAGACTGTACGGGACTGGATATCGACGAAGAAACCAAATTCCTCAGAATGACCCGTCCGGCATTCGGCGGAAACCTTATGGCCACCATCGTCTGCGAAGACTTTAGACCCCAAATGGCGACCGTACGTCCCGGCGTTATGCAAGCTTTGGACAATGACGAAAATCGCAAGGGCGAAGTGATCGTAGAAGACATTCAATTTACCGACGCCGACATGAACGTCAAGATTCTCGAAGTCGCAAAAGACGAAAAGAAGAAGATGGACATCACCGAAGCGAGAGTGCTCGTATCCGGTGGACGCGGTATCGGCGGCCCCGAAGGATTCGAAAATCTGCAAGAACTCGCAGACCTTATGGAAGGGGAAGTTTCCTCCTCTCGTGCGACTGTCGACGCTGGCTGGATCGAAAAAGATCGTCAAGTCGGACAAACCGGTAAGACCGTTCGCCCTGACGTTTACTTTGCCATGGGTATTTCCGGCGCTATCCAACACTTGGCGGGCATGGAAGACTCCGGTCTGATTATCGCCATCAACAAAAACGACGGCGCACCGATCTTCGAAGTGGCGGATTTGGGTATCGTCGGCGATATCAACAAGATTCTGCCGAAACTCGTCGAAGAATACAAAAAGGCAAAAGCCAGAAAAGAATCCATTTAAGTTTTATATTCATCAAGAATACATCCTTTTTTTGGGGAGACCTCCGGGTCTCCCTTTTTTTATTGTTCGATTTCCCTTAATCCGGGGCGAAATATATGATAACATTTAATATTTTATTCACTTGTGGTACAATAGATAGGTAGACATTCCGGTAAAGGAGGTACCTATGTTTGAAATCGGAGATAAGATCGTCTATCCGATCCACGGAGCAGGCGTGATCGTCGACATCGAGAGCAAAGTGATTTTGGGGGAAAAGAAGGAGTACTATGTCCTAAAGATCCCCGTTAACGAGATGCGCGTACTCGTGCCCGTAGGGAGTATGGACGAAGTCGGGGTGCGCGAAATCAAGACCCCGCAGGAGATGCACGAAGTACTGGATGTCCTCAAGGACCCTTCGAAGGAAGACATGCCTTCCAATTGGAACCGCCGTTATCGATTCCATCAGGATAAGATTAAGACCGGTGACTTAAAAGAAATCGCCAAGGTCATCAAAAACCTTGAATCTCTGGATATGGAAAAGTCCCTATCCACCGGAGAGCGAAAGATCCTGAATAATGCTCGCCAGATTATCCTTTCCGAGATGGTATTGGTCTACGACAAGACCTTCGACGAAGTCGTCGATATCGTCGATACGACCATGAAAGAGGGTTGTCTGAAAGACGCCGGCAATGCCTGATCCCTATTACTATAGAAAGAAAGGAGCGTCTTTATCCGATCGAATCAAATTTTTCGCATTTTGTTCCGTCTATTGTTTACCGTCTTGGGTTTGGCGGTAGGGCGCCTATTCTTGGAAATGCTCACCGAGTTGGGCGCCAGAGGGATTGTCGAAACCTATGTGCCTACATTCTTCTTGCCGATCTTTGTTTTTCTCATTTTTGCAATTTTATTTTTCTTCCTCGGCAAGTATGTGTATCGGTGGGTAGATCGTTTGATCGTCTTTGCAGAGGCGAGGATGAAAGATCTGCCCGCCGGCGATATTTTATGGGGCGTTGCGGGGCTCGTCATCGGGATGGTATTGGCCTATCTGGTCTCCATTCCGGTCTACCGGCTCGACATCGCTTTTATTGGCAGCCTGTTGTCGCTGTTTATCTATATCATTTTCGGCATATTGGGAATTCGTATTATGCTGTTTAAGCGGGAGGAGATCGCGACTTCTCTTAAAAATTTCATCTCCGCCAAAGAGATGCCGAAGTTAAAAAGCGGCGAGAGGAAAGCCGCTATGGCAAAAATCCTGGATTCGTCGGTGATTATCGACGGCAGGATTTCGGATATTTTGGCACTGGGATTTTTAGAGGGTCCGATTGTGGTTCCCACCTTTGTGGTGGCGGAGCTGCAGTTGATCGCCGATTCTGCCGACGGTATGAAGCGGACCCGAGGAAGAAAAGGCCTCGATGCCATTCGCAAAATGCAAGAGGACGACAAGCTCGAGATCGTGGTCTCGGAGCGGGACTATCCCGAAGCCCACGACGTGGACGCCAAGCTCCTCAAGATGGCAAAAGAGGTGAAGGGGATGGTGGTCACCAACGACTACAATCTCAATAAGGTTGCCGCGGTGCAGGGCATACCGGTCTTAAATATCAATGCCTTGGCGAATGCCTTAAAGCCCGTCTTTGTAACTGGCGAAAAGATCCGCGTGTCGGTGGTAAAGCCCGGTAGCCAGGACAAGCAGGGGCTCGGGTATCTGGACGACGGCACGATGATCGTCGTGGAAAACGGCATCGACTATCTGGGCAAAGAAATCGACTGCATCGTCACCAGTATGTTGCAGACCAGTGCCGGAAAGATGATCTTCGCCAAGCCCGCCCACCAGTAGGCATAGAAAAAGCGATGGACAAATGTCCATCGCTTTCGTTTTTTCTTACTCTTCTTTCAAGGTGAAGAGGTGGTGTACTTTTTTGCCCTTTCTGAGGCGTACGCCTTCGCGCAATGCCTCGGGGGTGATCAACTGATCATGGGAAGCGACCTTTTCGTCGTCTACGGAGACCCCGCCTTGTTTGATTAAGCGGCGGCCTTCGCTCATCGAGGAGATGAGTTCGCCTTTTTGCATGAGTTCTACGACGGTGATGCCGCCTTCGACTTCGCCGGCCGAAAGTTCGGTGGTGGGCATTTCATCGGTATCGCCGCTTCCGCCGAAGAGGGTGCGGGAAGAGGCGAGCGCCTTGTCCGCCTCTTCTTTGCCGTGGACTTCGTTGGTGATTTCCCAGGCGAGTCGTTCTTTCGCTTCGTTCAACGCCTGTCCTTCGAGCTTTTCGTATTCGGCGATTTCGGCGTCGGAAACGTCGGTGAGGAGCTTGAGGAACTTGATGACGTCGCGGTCGTCGCAGTTTCTCAGGTATTGGAACATCTCGTAGGGAGAGGTCTTCTCGGGATCGAGGAAGATAGCGCCCTTCATAGACTTGCCCATCTTTTGGCCGTCGGCGGTGGTGAGCAGCTTAAAGGTCATAGAGTAGACTTTGCCGTTTTCCAGTTTGCGCACCAAATCGTAGCCGCCGAGCATATTGCTCCACTGATCCGAACCGCCCAACTGCAGCTGGCAGTTGTGTTTGCGGTAGAAGTAGAGGAAGTCATAGGACTGCATGAGCATGTATCCCATCTCAAAGAAGGTCAGTCCCTCTTCGAGCCGGTTGGCGTAGGCGTCGAGTTTGAGCATATGGTTTACGGAGAAGTGGATGCCGATCTCGCGCATAAAGTCGAGGTATTTCAGGTCCAGCAGCCAGTCGCCGTTGTCTTCGGCGATCGCCTTTCCGTCGCCGTAGTCGATAAAGTGGGAGAGCTGCTCCTGGAAGCAGCGGATATTGTGATCGATGTTTTCCTTGGTTAAGAGCTTGCGCATATCACTTCTACCGGAGGGATCTCCGATCAAGGTGGTGCCGCCCCCGAAGAGGGTGATGGGGATATGGCCGGCTCTTTGGAAGTGCTGCAGTACTTTTACCTGGAGATAGTGGCCCAGGGTCAGCGAATCCGCCGTGGCGTCAAAGCCGATATAGAAGGTAATGGGTCCTTCGGCCAATCGTTCTTTGAGTTCTTCGGGAAAAGTTACCTGGTCGATGTAACCTCTTCTCTCCAATAGGTCAAATACATTTTCGGTCATAATGCCTCCTTTTAAGCACAAAAAAAGACTCGAGGGAAAGGGCGTCTCTTCGACGCGGTACCACCTTTCTTCGCACAAAGCCTTAAAACAGTATTATACTCCGGCGTTGTAATTTTGGGGACGCCATCAACGTATATATTCGATTTGTATTTTATTATAAGTACCCTAGGTGCGGATGTCAAGTATCTATGTAATAAATTTGTTTTTATTATTCATAGATAAGTATGATAGTATGAAGGGGAAACGAGGTGGAATATGATCGGTGTGGATGTGGTCTATATCCCCCGGGTAGAAAAGATCTTAGCGCGCCGCCGCGAGGCGTTTTTGCGCTATATCTCAGAGGGGAATGAATACGAGGGGTTGCGGAAGAAAACCGCCGCCGGCATCGCCGCGCGTTTTGCCGCGAAAGAAGCCATGGCGAAGGCCCTGGGCACGGGGATCGCCCGCGCGGGCCTAAAGAATTTGAAGGTGCGCTATACGGCCGCCGGCGCGCCCTATGGGGTGTGGAAGGACCGCCTGTTTGCTCTTTCCCTAAGCCATGAAAAAGACTATGCCGTCGCCGTCGCCAGACTCCGCAATAGGACGGTGCCGCGCATCGATCCCGAGATGGCGCGTCTATTGCCCGCCATACATACCGACGACCACAAGGGAGACCGGGGAAAAGTGCTCGTCATCGGCGGAAGTCTCGGGATGTACGGCTCGGCGGAGTTTTCCGCCAGGGCGGCGCTCCGCGCGGGCTGCGGGCTCTCGTATTTGGCGGTCCCCGACGCCTGTATGCGGGACTTTGCCCTGCGCGCACGGGAGGTGATCGTAAAGGGGCAGTCGGATTTTTCGATTTTGAACGAGGCGGATGCGGTCGCGATCGGACCCGGCATGGGGCGGGACGAATCCGCGGGGGCGCTTTTGGCGTCGGTCCTTTCGAAGGATGTTCCTATGGTGGTGGATGCCGACGGCCTGTACCATTTGGCGCAGGCGCGACCCGCCGAAAAACGGGACGACAGGATCTATACCCCCCATGCCGCGGAGGCAGCCCGCTTGATCGACCGGGACAGCCGCTGGGTGGCGGCGCACCCCGAATCGGCGGCGGATCTGTTTTTGGCGCGATACGGCGGCATTTTGGTCTTGAAGGGGCCGCGGACGCTAATCGCCCGAGAAGGGGAGCGCGCGGTCAATGCCACGGGTAATCCAGGCATGGCCACCGCCGGAAGCGGGGATGTGCTCACGGGCATCATTACGTCATTTCTCGCCCAAGGCGCTGACGGTTTTACCGCCTGCCGCTTAGGGGTATATATGCACGGACTGGCGGGAGATGTGGCCGCGCGACATAAGGGAATGCGCAGCCTCACCGCATCGGATATCATCGAATATCTGCCCGAAGCCTTTGGATTGTCGGAGGCGGATTCCGGCGTCGAGTCGCATACATAAAAATTGCATAGAAAGGATGTGATCTATGGTTATCAAGCGAGGAGATATCTTCTACGCGGATCTCAGTCCTGTGGTCGGATCGGAACAAGGCGGCGTGCGTCCCGTGGTCATCTTACAGAATGACGTGGGCAACAAATACTCGCCGACGACGATCGTCGCTGCGATCACTTCGCAGATGAACAAGACCAAGCTCCCCACCCACGTCAAGGTGCGGGCGGCGACCAACGATTTGCCGAAAAATTCGGTGATCTTGCTAGAACAGGTGCGGACCATAGACAAAAAGAGATTAAGAGAGAAGATCGGAAAATTCAATACGTCTATTATGGACGCGGTGGACGATGCCATCAAAGTAAGTCTGGGTCTATAATACATAGGATAAGCACGGGTTTTCTCGTGCTTATTTTCATATTGAATTGGTGAAGCAACGGGAATGTTGTATAATGGATCTGCTAAGTATAGGGAAAGAAAGGATGAGTATGTGAGAGGCCGAAGTAAAAAAACAATGGCGGCGATCCTGGCCGCTTTGGGGCTGATCGCCGTGGCCGTGCCCGCGTTTGCACAGCAGGACGACCCCCTGGTGTCCTTAAGCTATTTGAACCAACGGCTGGCGGCGCTGGAAAAGAATATCACCCAAGAGAGTCCCAAGGAGCAAGCGCCCGCCGGGAATGTGGAAAATGTGCTCGAAGTCGTGGAGCTTGCGCACAATCAGCGGCTGATCGTCGCACAAGGTAGCGAAATGATTCTACGGAGCGGAGAGGCGAGCGTGATCGCATCGTCCCTCGGCGGCTTGAGCGATGTCA
Source organism: Aedoeadaptatus ivorii (assembly GCF_030815095.1). NCBI lineage: Bacteria > Bacillati > Bacillota > Tissierellia > Tissierellales > Peptoniphilaceae > Aedoeadaptatus > Aedoeadaptatus ivorii. Next base: position 57,341 of record NZ_JAUSWF010000003.1, on the reverse strand, counting down.
CCGGCGGTACGGATTTGTCGCATGGAAAAGCGGCGCCGAAGAACCATATGCTGATCGCGCCGCGCAGCGACGGCAGAGGACTTTCTGCGACGCGCGACTCCATCGTGTTGGTGCGCGGCAGCTATCGCATTGCCGACGGTGAGTAGCGATGACGATGAAGATTCTGCACTTGATCAGCGGCGGGGATACCGGCGGCGCCAAGACGCATATCTATTCGCTGTTAAAGGGACTGGAAGAAGAGGCATCGGCGACGATGGTCTGTTTTCGCCCCGGTCCCTTTCTCGACGGCGCCCGCGCGATCGGGATCGACGCCCGCCTTGCGGAACAGAAAAATCGCTTCGATATGGGCGCGCTCTCGAAAGTCGCCGAACTCTGTGCGCGAGAACAATTCGATCTGATCCACTGCCACGGCGCCCGGGCAAATTTTAACGCCATGTTTTTGCGCCGGCGCATTCGCGTGCCTATGGTGACCACTCTCCACAGCGACTGGCGGCTGGACTTTAAGGACAATCTTATAAAAGATATGATCTTTACGCCCTTAAATGTCTTTGCCCTAAAGCGCTTCCCCTTTTATATCGCCGTCACCGAGCGGTTTAAGGAAATGATGATCGAGCGGGGATTTCCGGGCGATCGCATTTTTGTGGTCTATAACGGCATCGACATGGAAAGGCGCGAAGACTATGTCGAAAAAGACGAGTTTTTGGCGCGCTACGGCTTAAGTCGATACAAAGACCGCTTGCTATTTGTCATCGCGGCGCGTCTGGACGCGGTAAAAGACCACCGAACGCTTCTCGAGGCGATTCGTACGGGGCAAGATGCCCTTGGGGATACGCATTTTCTGATCGCCGGCGAAGGCGTCGACGGCGAAGGGCTGCGGGAATTCGTACGGAGGCACGAATTGGAAGATCTGGTCTCGTTTTTGGGACAGGTGAACGACCCGTATAGCCTATTTCACGCCGCAGATGTGAATCTGCTCACCTCCGTTTCCGAAAGTTTTCCCTACGCACTGCTCGAAGGGGCGAAGGCAAAGGTGCCGTTTATCGCATCGGCGGTGGGCGGCATTCCCGAGATGGCAGGGGAGGCGGGGCTGCTCTTTCCGGCAAAGGACGTAGAAGCGCTGCGTTCTCAGCTGGTGTATGCGGCCAATCACAGAGCGCAAATGCAAACGCGCGGCGAGGCCCTGTACGATTTTGTCCGCGCGCGATTCAGTCAGAAAGCCATGGCCGAGAGCCATATACACATTTATGAAACCATTTTGAAGAGGTATGAAAATGATCGATAATAAAGGAAGAATTTTCGGCAAAATCAATATCATCGATTTGCTGTTTTTATTGATTTTGCTGGTGGCGTTGATCGGCGGCTTTTTCCGTTTTCGCAATTCCGCGGTCTCCGTAGAAAAGACCGCGCCGGGTAAGATGACGATGTTGATCGACAATGTGCGTACGCCGACGGTAGAAAACATACAAGAAGGCCAAGATCTCTACCACTACGACAAGGGCGTATTTCTCGGAAAGATCGTCGGCAAGCGCGTCGTCCCCTTCGAAAAGGAAGTGGATTACGAGGGCACATGGGTCAAGGCGGAAGTGCCCGATCGCTATACGGTCTATATCGACCTCGATGTGAATGTCACCGAATCGGACAAATCGTATCGGGTCGGTGGCGAAGAAATTCGGGTCGGCAACGAATACCGCGTAAAGTCGAAACAGAGCTCCTTCACCGGCGTCTGCGTCGGCATCCGCGTCGACGGGGAATAGACGATGATCCAATCCAGTTTGCTGATACGCGGCATTCTCGCCGTACTCAAGACGTTGGAAAACTGGTACGAAGACAGCGCTTTGCACCGTTTTTTTGCGGCGATCGGGCGGTTTTTCAGCCGGAGCGCAAAGGGAAGCGTCGCCCTGTATGCGGCAGAACACGCCGAGGCGGTCGTAGAGCGATCGATTGCCTTCGCGGTGCTCCGCGGCATCGTGCGCGTCCTAAACACCGTGATCGTCTGGCTGCGCATGCGCCTTCGCGGGGCGGGGGAAGGCGCAAAAGTGTTTTCCTATGTGGCGGATTTTAAGAGCCCCCGCACGGCGCTTTCGACCTTCGGACCCCTGTCCGCCGGTTTCGGACTCGCGCTGACGGTGATCGCCATGATGTTTGCGCGGCCGATGGCGCTGATCGGGATCGGGTTTTTGGCATTGGGCCTGTTTTCCCTCTTCTTTTCCGAGAAAACCGACGAGAAGGCAGATACCGCGATCTCTTTGCGCATTCTGAAAAAGATCGCCGCGCTGTTTGTGCACGATGAGGAGGCGGAAGCATGGCAGAAAAAATAAGACACAATCCGCTGCTCCTCTTTGCCTTGGGCTTCTTGCTGGGGGGCGTGGGGCTGTATTTGAAGATTCCCTATGCGACGGTTCTGTTTTTGGGGCTCGTCGCCCTCGCGGTGTTCTTCGAAAGTCCCTATGTAAGCGTCCTCTGCGGCGTCTTCGGCTATATATTCCTGCCGGATATTTTGACCCTGCTCCTCTTATACGGCACCTTCGGCCTGTATGTATTCCGTCGCTTCTTTCGACCGTCGACGCCCTTTGTGGCAGCCGGGCACGAGGCGATCGCCTATGTGTATTTTCTCTTTATGATTATACAGACCGTAACCTCGCTGCTCTTGTTCGGCTCCCTACGAGACCTCGCCATTCATACCGGGGGCATGTTTCTTATGATCCTCGTCATCAACGAGGCGACGGAGGCAGAATCTTTACACAAGCTCTTTAGCGCCGTTACCGTGGCGGCGACCCTGCTCGCATTGATCGGGATCGCCCAATACGTGATCGGCGTCGACATACAGGCGGAGTGGGTAGACACCAGCTCCAATGCGGAGATTCGGGCGCGGGCGTATTCGCTCTTCGGAAACCCCAATATCTTCGCCGAGTATCTGGTGATGGTGATGCCCCTTACGGTGGCGACGTTTTGGACCACGAAACGGGACGGCGTGCGGCTACTCTTTGTGGCGATGTTTCTCGTACAGCTCGCGGCGCTCTTTATGACCATGTCCCGCGGCGGTTGGGTCGGCCTCGCCTTTGCGGCGCTGGTATTTGTGTGGATCGTGCGAAAAGAACTTTTGCTGCTTGCGATTCCCCTCTCGGGAATCGGGATGTTTTTTATACCGGAGACCTTCGTATCGCGGTTTTTGACGATTTTTAACTTCCGGGACTCTTCCACTTCCTATCGCTTTAAGATCTGGGAGATCACCGAAGAATTGATCCGCGACCACTTTTTGGTGGGGGTGGGACTCGGGCATCAGCCCTTTAAGCTGATTTTCGAGCAGTATATCCGCACCATGCCGATCTTTCACGCTCACAACTCGTATATCGAGATCTTTGCCGAACTGGGCGTGGTGGGATTTGTGCTGTTTCTCCTCTTTATGGGGAGCATCTTCGTAAATCTGATTCGGTATCCGCTCCGGAGCGAAGATCCCTATATCCGCATTTTCGGAGCGGCACTCACCGCTTCCTTCTGCGGTATGTTGCTCCACGGCATGTTTGAAAATATTTTCTATATGACGAAGATTACGACGACGTTTTGGCTTCTCTTGGCGTTTACCTATTGCCTGGTCAGGATCTGTAAACAGAGGCGTGCTTCGGCGCATAGCGAGAAAAGGATGATTTCCCATGGGGAACAAAGTTTTATTTAGCGGCTATTACGGCTTCGACAACAGCGGCGACGACGCGATTTTGCATGCCATTGTGGAAGATATCCGCAGGATCGATCCCGCCGTCTATATAAACGTGCTCTCCTACGACCCGCCCCGCACGCGCTTTCTCTACGGGGTATCGGCGACGCAGCGGTTTCACTTCGCCTCGGTCAAAAAGGCGATCCAAGAGACGGATCTTTTGATCAGCGGCGGGGGGTCTCTGTTGCAAGATGAAACCTCTTCCCGCTCTTTGTACTACTACTTAGGCGTTATGGCGCTGGCGCAGCGCATGAAAAAGAAGATCTACGTCTACGCCAATGGGGTAGGGCCCATCCACGGCAATCTGAACCGCAAACTTACGGCAAAGATCTTAAACCGTACGGATCTCATCACCCTGCGAGACGAGGACTCCGCGCGGGTGCTTGAAGAGATCGGCGTGGTGCATCCGCCGATCCGCGTAACAGCGGATCCCGTATACGGACTGAAGGGGATCGACGGCCAACGGGCGCGGGATCTCCTGCGCTACGAGCGGATTCCCGCCGAAAAGCGCTATCTCGGCGTCGCCGTGCGCAAATGGAACAAGGCGCCGGCGCTCGCGAGAAAACTCGCCTATGTCCTCGACCGCGTACAAGAGGAGCTGGGCCTTTCGGTGCTCTTTATTCCGCTCCACTACCCGGAGGACAAGCATTTTGCCGACGGCGTGCGCAATTATATGGTGCATAAAGAAAACGCCTATGTCGTAAACGGCAACTACGGCGTCGAAGAGATCCAGGCCCTGGTGGGCTTATGTACGGAACTCGTCGCCATGCGGCTGCACGCGTTGATCTACGGCGTGACCGCCAATATTCCCATGGTGGGCATCGTCTACGATCCCAAGGTGCGCTCGCAGCTGGAGGCGCTCGCCATCGGCGAATATGTGGAGGCCGAAGGGTTGGACGAGCGAAAGCTCTTAAACGATATTATATTTTCGTACAGGAATCGGGATCTGTTGCGGCGTAGGCTAAAGAGAAAACACGAAACGCTGTTGGATAAGAGCAGGAGGAATGTCGATTATGTCTTCGATCTCTTGGAAACAAAGAGATAAAATACGCATCTTCAACACCGTCGTCGACGACATTCGAAACGAAGAGCGCGTGGAAATTCTGGCGGAGATGCTCGAGGAGGACCGCTTTCACCGGATCTTTACGCCCAATACGGAAATCGTGATGGCGTGCCGAAAAGACCCCGTCTTTGCCGAGGCGATGAACGATTCCGATCTAATCGTCGCCGACGGCATCGGCCTGGTCATCGGCTCGAAGATGCGCGGGTATCCCTTATCGGAACGCGTGACGGGTTACGATCTTTCCATCGACCTTTTGGATTTGGCGCAGCGGACGGGAAAGAAGGTCTTTTTTCTCGGCGGAAGAGAAGGAATCGCCGAAACGGCGAGAAAGAACGTACAAGACCGCTGGGGCGATATCGTAGCGGGCGTACACCACGGGTATTTTCAGGGCAAGCACAACTGCGGCGTAGAGACCGAAGAAGAACGAGAGATTCTTCGAGAGATCGACAACAGCGGCGCCGAGATTTTATTTGTCGGCCTGGGATTTCCCAAACAGGAGAGCTTTATCCTGGAAAACCAGGACGCGCTTTCGAAGGTGCGCATCGCCATCGGTAACGGCGGCGTCCTCGACGTGCTCGCCGGCGAAGCCAAGCGTGCACCGGCGTGGTTTATACGATACAATCTAGAGTGGTTGTATCGTCTGATGAAGAATCCGTCCCGATTGTCCAGACAGCTGGCGATCCCGGCGTTTTTGTGGCGGATCCGACGAGACAAAGACGCCGTAGCCCGCGTAGCATCCGAAAAAGGAGGAAACGATGCAGAATAAATATAAAGAAGCGATTAATACATTAAGAGCCCTCTCCATCGACCAGGTGGATACGGCAAATTCCGGACATCCCGGACTTCCCCTGGGCGCAGCCCCCATGGCGTGGTCTCTGTGGGCGCATGAGATGGACTTTTGGCCTGAAGACCGAAGCTGGCCGAATAGAGACCGCTTTATCCTGAGTGCGGGCCACGGCAGCGCGCTGTTGTATTCGCTGCTCCACCTATTCGGATACCCCACGACGGCAGACGATCTAAGGGGGTTTCGGACGCTCCACTCCAAGACGCCGGGACACCCGGAATACGGGCATACAGAAGGCGTAGAGACCACCACGGGTCCCTTGGGCGCGGGCATTTCTACGGCGGTGGGCTTTGCCATGGCGGAAAGCCGTCTAGCGGCTCAATTCAATAAGCCGGGCTACGATCTCATCGATCACCATACCTATGTGCTCGCCGGCGACGGCGATTTAATGGAAGGTATCAGCAACGAGGCGTCCTCTTTGGCGGGTACTTTGGAGCTGGGCAAGCTGATCGTGCTCTACGACTCCAACAATATCACCATCGAAGGCGATACGGATTTGTCCTTTAAGGAAGACGTGGCGGGGCGCTACCGTTCTTTGGGTTGGCATGTACTTACCGTCGAAGACGGCGAAGACATCCGCGCCATTGTGGGCGCGATCGATGCCGCCAAACAGGAAAAGATCAAGCCCAGTCTGATCGAAATCAAGACGAAAATCGGCTTCGGCTCCCCGCTGGAAGGTTCGGCACAATGCCACGGATCCCCCTTGGGCGCCGACGACAACGAAGCGACCAAGAAAAAGCTCGGTTACGGGGAGGCGGAATTTGTCGTCTCCGCCGCCGTAAAAGAGCAGGTGGCGGAGATCCTCGCCGAAAAGGAAAAGAATTACCGCGCCTGGAAGGAACTGGAGGCGGGGTATCGGGAAAACTTCCCCGCGGAATACGAAGCATTTGTCGCGGGATTTGACGCCGAGAAAAAAGACCTTTCCTTTATGGACGAAGACGAATACTGGCAGCCGGTCGAAAAGGATATGGCGACCCGGGCGAGCTCCCACGTATATCTGCAAAAGGTCGCCCGCGGCATGGGCAATCTCTTCGGCGGCAGTGCCGACCTCGCGCCTTCCAATAAGAGCGATATGAAAGAAGAAGGACAGTATTCCGTCGACAATCGCGCCGGCGGCAATGTAAACTTCGGCGTGCGCGAACACGCCATGGCCGCCATCGTTAACGGCATCTATCTCCACGGGGGCTTCCGCTCCTACGGGGCGACATTCCTCGTGTTTTCCGACTATATGAAGCCGCAGCTGCGCCTTGCGGCCTTGATGCATTTGCCGGTGACCTTCCTCTTCACCCACGACAGCATCGGCGTCGGGGAAGACGGCCCCACGCACCAGCCCATCGAACACCTTACGATGCTCCGGAGCATTCCCAATATGATCGCCTATCGCCCGGCGGATTCCACCGAGGTGGCGGCGGCATGGTATGTGGCCATGCACTCCAAGGAAACCCCGGTGGCCCTGGCACTTACACGCCAGGGTGTACCCGAGCTGGAGGGCACTTCGAAAGAGGCCTTAAAGGGCGGCTATGTGGTGAAAAAAGAATCGGGATCCCTAGACCTGATTCTGATCGCATCGGGAAGCGAACTCGCGCCGGCGGTATCGGTGGCCGAGAAGCTCGCCGAAGAAGGTTGCGGCGTGCGCGTCGTCAGTATGCCTTCGCAAGAGCTTTTTGAGGCCCAATCGGCGGAATACCGGCAAAGCGTCCTGCCCGAAGAGGCGAATGCCCGCGTTTCGGTGGAAGCCGGCTCGCGCATGAGCTGGTATCGCTATGTGGGTAGAGACGGCCTCGCCATCGGCATCGACGAATTCGGCGCCTCCGGCAAGGCGGATGCGGTATTCGACCTGTTCGGATTGACCGAAGAAAAGATCTATGCCGCCGTGCGCCAGTATCTCGACGGCAGAAAATAAGTATATCGAACAGCTTGAATATGTCTTTTTCCTTCTCTATAATAAAATGGTGTAAGGACTTTATGGAAACATATATCGAAAGGACATATCTATGAAAAAAATGGCAGCCCTCGGCGCTACGGCGCTTTTGGCTTTCACCCTGGCGGCATGTGGAAACGGCGCCACCTACAAGGACGGCACCTATACGGGAGAAGCGCCCGGCTACGACCCCGAAAACCCCATAAAGGTCGAAGTGACCGTCGCCGACGGCAAGCTCTCCGATATTCAGATCTTAAACCACGGCGAATCTGTGGATAAGATTCCCCAGGCACAAGATGCGTTGGACACCTTACCCGGCGCCATCGTCAAAAAGGGATCTACCGATATCGACGGCGTCTCCGGCGCCACCAAGACCTCGGGCGGCATCAAGTCGGCGGTCGACGCGGCCCTTTCGGAAGCAAAATAAGCAGGCATATAAAAAGCGGATGCACGGCATCCGCTTTTTTGTATGCAATGATAAAATTACAGCATTTCTTCCAAAATCTCGATCGCCGCGCTCATACAGCCGGGACAGATGCGCTGAATGCTTCCGTCCGCCATTGCCGCTTCCAGGGCGACGTCTTGAGAGAGGTCGTGGCCCAACAAGTCGCGGCAGACCGTGGCGCCGCAGCGATCGGCAAAGCGACGCTCGAATTCCAGCTGCTTTTTTGCTTGAAAGGCATCGTCCTTTGTTCCGAAGGCGAGGCCCAATACCAGCGTGCCGCCGGCGATGCAGCCGCAGGTATCGCCTTGAAAGCGGCCGCTCCCGAAGGGGGAGGCGATACGCAGGGCCGTCTCGCGGTCGAGTCCGTAGGTTTCGGAGAAGCGGCCCAGTACGATTTGGGCGCAGTTTTTGCCTTTTTGCAATTCGGATTCAACGTAAGGATGCATGGGATACTCCTTTCATGGAAATGACATTCTTGAAGTAACGGGGGGAGGGGGATTCGTCGACGCCCAAAAATACCGAAAGAAAGTTTACGATATGTTCGAGGCCGTACCCTTGAAACGCGATGGCGCAGCTGGCGCAGTAGGTCCAGATCTCTTCGACTTCGCGATTCCGAGCGATAAAATTCTCCCGCACCGCGTTGGCCACGGCCGCATTGCGCTTTGCCGCGCCGCCGCCCAATCCGCAGCAGTGGAGGGATTCGTAGGGAAAGCGCGGCGCCGTCAGATAGGGTTCGATCGCCGCATAGAAGTCCCTGTGCTCCCGATCGCCGCAGGGGATATAGACGGGCAGACCTTCGCGGCCAATGGGCGTTAAAAGCCCTTCTTCGTCGAGATAGCGATAAATCGAGATCACCTCGATTTCCGAGCGGCCTTGTAAGGTATTATAGCAGTTCGGGCAGCAACAGATAAGCCGTTCGATCCCCCGGTCGCGGAGATTTTGAAACATGGAATCTGTAGAAAGCGGATAGCCGGTATCGGCGATGGGTTTTCTGCAGCAGTCGACGGAAAAATCCACGCCCCGTTCGGCACAGATCTCCACGAGTTTGCGCACTGTCATCGGAAATACGCCGGGATAATTGCAACCCAGAAAGAGGAGATCTTTTGTATTGTTCTTCTGCAGATTTCGGAAGAGATAGGGATCTTTTTGAAAGCGCACCAGCCGATGGGGCAGGGGAGATGCCTTACGAAATTCCATCGAAATCTCCCGGCCCGAGATATCCTTGGGGCAGGCGCGCTTACAGTTGTCGCAGAGATAACATTCCCCCGCCAGCTCCTCGCGTCCTGCAAATTCCGATAAATCGATCTCGTAATGGGACAGGAAAGGACATAGTTTTGTGCAGCGCTTGCAGTGAATGCATTCGCGCTTTGCGTACTCGATCATTATGATTGCCTCCTGTAGATTCGGTTGAGTTCTTTGGCAGACGCGCCGCGGCGGAAGGCGCGCTGCAGTTTCTGCATCAGAAAAATCGTGGGCCAAATGCCGTTTCGTTCGAACATGCGCGCATCGGTATGGATTTTTTGAGAAAGCAGATGGGGTTTGTGGCCCGCCGCTTTCAGGCGCATGGAGATGTCATAGTCTTCCATTAAGGGGATGGGTCGAAAACCGCCGATGGCCGTATACAGCGAGCGCTTGATAAACATGCCCTGGTCGCCGAAGACGATGCGGCGAAAGCGCACCCGTTGATCCGATTGGAACGCGACGACCTTCATCATCGGGCGATTGCTTAAAAAAGCGAGGCGAAAGCAGCCCCAGTCCGCACCGGAAGATGCGATCGCCTCTGGGCTGTCCGGATGGGGAATGGAGTCGGCGTGGAGAAACCACAGGTACTCGCCGTGCACCTCCTCAGCGGCCGCCTTCAGCTGCGCGCCGCGGCCCTTCGCTTTTTGAATCTTCGGCAGTCGAATTTTTTCATAGCTGCCGTCGGTGCTGAAGCCGTCGGAAAAGAGGATCTCCTTTTCGCCCGCGAGCGCCTCTAAGCGCGCCTGAAAGGCATCGATACGCGTCAGCTCGTTATACACGGGAATGACGATCGAGATCATGATTCGCCTCGTCTCTTCTGGTAGAGTTTTAAGAGGACGAGAGAGGCGGCGGTCAAAAGCAGCATAAAGAGCATGGCACGCAGAAATTCCGGCGACGTCGGGTCGTGGATCGATTCGCCCAAATAGATAAAGGCGAAGATGCCCGGCGTGATGCCGATCAGACTAAAGAAAAGATACGGGAGAAAGGCGATCTCCAAGATGCCCGCCATATAGTTGATCAGATTGTATGAGATCAAAGGGATCAGCCGAAAGATAAAAAACACCGTTTGGCTCTTACCGCCGGGGCTGAAGAAAACCTTCTTGACCTTCTCGGAGCTCTTTCTCTCGACGATGTCGAGAATCGGCTCGCGGGCGAGCTTTGCGGCGAGAAAGTACATCAGCGTAATGTTTAAGCAGCAACCGATCAGTGTGTAGACGACGCCGTGAGCGAGGCCGAACAGATAGCCCGCCGGCATCACCAGTAGCGGCACCGGGAACAAAAACACCGGCAGCACCGCCCACAGCGTCACGTAGATCACCGGCGCCCACACGCCGCCTTGTCGGAGCATGGCGGATATGCGTTCTTCGGTAAAATAATCGCGGAATAGGAAAAAAGCCCCGCCGACGATAAGTGCGATCAGGGCCAGTTTTCCTATGGATTTAAGCGTCTTGTTTTCCGTGCTTTTCATTATAGATCCTTTTAATGACATAGATGGCGATGGAGGCCGCAAACAGAATCAAAAGACCGGTCATCAACTTTTGTGCGCCGCCGGTCAGCGATCCGCCCACATAGGAGTATACGATGGTGGCGGGAAGCTGTCCGAGCCCCGTGGCGATAAAGAAGTGCACAAAGGACATAGAGGTCAGGCCGGCGGCGTAGCTCACTAGGTCGAAGGACATGAAGGGCAATAGGCGCGCGATCAAGATGGCGAATTTGCCATAGTCTTCGAAGAATTTATCGACGGTCTCCAGCATGCCGCTGCCGGTAAAGCGTTCCGCCACGTCGCGACCCAGGATGCGGGAGATATAAAAGCACATGGCGGCCCCGGCCATCGAGGAGGTCCAGGACAAAATGGCGCCGTTTACCCAGCCGAAGATGGCGGAGTTTGCCAAGGTGATAAAAAAGGCGGGGATCGGCGAAATCAGCGATTGCAAGATCATCAAGAGGAAAGATACGATGACGGCATAGACGCCGAAGCTGCGAATATAGGCGGCAATGCCTTCAATGCCCTCGGTGGTGAGGACTTTCACTGCGCGGTTGATGCCCGCGTTTACGGAGGGAATCAAGAGATAGGCGAGCAGGCAGGCGAGAATTACGCCCACGGTGATTAGTTTTTTACTCGGTTTTTTCATTTCATCTCCTTAGGAATGGGTTCGAGGACGTGATAAAAGGGCATCATCGTCTGAGGGGGGAGGATCGATCCCTCGAGAGCGCCGGGATCCGTGGCGATGCGAAGCGCGCGTCCATCGCCTGTAATAAAAGTACGTACGTCGCCTTGGCGCTGTTCGCGAATGACGGGGGCGCCGGTATATTCCCGCACCAGATCATAGATGTCGTCGATGTCGCGAATCGTATCGACCACGCCCACAGTGGCATCCTGCCGTCGCGCTTTTTTTACGGTATTGTCGAATACGTCGGACCGGCTATAGGCGATGCCGGAAAAGAGGTCGATGTATTTGCGCATGCCGATGATGCCGTAGCCTCCGTCTTCCGAAGGGGCGAGGACGCAGTCGTGGGTCTTGAGGGCATCAAAGGCGGCGTCGAGCAAGGAGGCGTCGATACCGATCAGATCCGAACCCAAGAGGATGGCAGGTCCGTCTTGTGTCTCCTGTTTGAGTGCAGCGCCCATACGCGTCCCGAGGTCCGTACCCGTTTGCGGTGTGCTTCGATGGGCCACCTCCGGCGCGGGCCCGTCGTAATAGAGGACGAGTTCGGCAGGATAGGCGGCGAGGACGTTTAAGATGTCGTCGTATAAGACGCGACTGATCGCACACGCCGCCTCGTCGCTAATGTCCCTGCGCAATCGCTTTTTGCCACAGCCCAGGGCGGGGGTGCGGGCAAAAAATATAATGGTTTTTTTCATAAATGCGCTCATAAAAAAAGCCTTGTCGCTTCCGACATGGCAATTTTTTTACTTCAAGTTGAAGCCGTCGTATTCTTTGGTACCTTCGATCGCGTTGATGGCTTCGTGGTTCTTTTCCACGAGCTTTTCTGCGATTTCGTAGGAGCGGTTACCGGTGTTGCAGAATACTGCGAAAGGTTTGTCCGTCGGGAGTTCTGCATATTTCGCGTCGAATTCGTCGGGAGTCACATTGATTGCGCCTTCGAAGGTAGATTTTTCGAAGTCCTTGGCGTCGCGCGCGTCGATGACGGTGTACTTATCGGAGTCGACCAGCTTTTGGAATTCGGCACCGCGTACGTTTTCTACTTTGCTCATGGTGGTGTATTCAAAGTCCTTTACGCCTTGTGCGTTGTGGACTTTGGTGAAGCCCTTTTCTACGAGCATCTTGGCGGCTTCTCCGCTCTTCTTGCCGGAGTTGCAGATAGTGACGATGTCGCTGTCTTTCATATCTTCGAGTTCGGAGATATGGCTTTCAAATTCGTCGATGGGCATGTTGATGGCGTGTTTTACGTGGCCTTCGTTGTATTCGTCTTCACTGCGTACGTCGATGACGAGATACTTGTCTTTTTCTTTGGCGTCTTCTTCGATCTTGTCGAGTTCTTCGCCCTTCATTTCCTTGACTTCGGCGGTTTCGGTAGCTCCATCGGCCTTGTCGCCTTCTGCTGCGGTGTTGACAGCTTGGTTGGTGGTTGCCGTGTTGTTAGCGGTGTTGGCGGCGTTGTTTGCCGGTGCGTTGCCTTGGCCGCAAGCGGTGAGGCCCATGGCGAGTACCAGGGCGAGGGCAGCTACATTGATTTTCTTATTCATAAGTATTTCCTCCTTAGAAATCTTTACACTTACAATATTGTAACAGATCTAAATAGAAAAAGATCGAAAAATCGAATATCTGTCATCGAAAATTCCTATATAGAAACACAAACTTGCGATCCCCATCTATATCTTACTCAGAACGGATGGCATCCAGCGCTGAAAGATTCATGGCGCGCTTGGCGGGGAAGTAGCCGGCGAGTACGCCGACCAGGGTAGAGAATCCCAGGCCGACGAGGACCAGCCAAAAGGGAATGCGGGAGAAGGTGATCGTCTCGGTGGCGCCTTGGGATGCGGCGAATTGGTTGCCCAGAGCGTTAAATATAAGGCTCAGCAATAGGCTGGTGAGGACGCCGAAGACGCCGCCGATCAGCCCGATCATCCCCGCTTCGACCAAAAAGAGCTTTTGGATGTCGCGAATGGAGGCACCGATGACTTTCATTACGCCGATTTCGCGGGTGCGCTCGTAGATGGACATAATCATGGTATTGGCGATCCCGATGGCCGCGACGATAAAGGAGATGGAGCCGATGCCGGCGAAAATGCCGTTGACCACCGCCATGCTCTGGTTTAGATCCTTAATGATCTCGATCATGCCCTGGGGCTTATACCCCAGCTGTTTGATTTCGTTGGATACGCTTTCGGCGTTTTTCATATCGTCGATCCGCACCCGCAGATTATCGAAATTGGTCTTGGAGGGCTTTTCCATCGCCAGCTTGCTCATGAGTTCGCTATACCCCTCGATGGTCATAAAAATGCCCATGTCGTAGTCCATCTTTTTGGTTTCTTCGAGGACGCCGACGACTTTGTAGTTGGCGACGGGCGTGCCGGGCAGGGCTTCGCCGCCCATACTCGAAGGATCCATGGCGGCGATTTCCAACTCTTTTCCCGCCGCGTCGAAGGGAGGCGGCAATTCGATGGGCTTGCCCTCTTCGTCGAACTCCGGTTCTTGGATCTTGTCGGGGTTATAGAATTGTCGTGCGGCGTCCTTGCCGAAGAGGATTTGTCCCTTGCCGTCGCCGGAGAATTTGGAGCCGGTATCGATCTTCCAGCCGTAGAGCTCCATGGTCTTTTTATCGAGGGCGGTAATTTGCCCGAAGTCGTTCTGGAATTTCTTGTACTGCATCTTGAAGGAATTCTGGTATACGGGGCTGACGTCCGTGACGTGGGAGATCTTCTCCAGTTCTTTGATCGATGCCGCGGTCAAGCGCTTGGCACCGCCGGTGCTCTCTTCGCCGGGCAGGACGTCGATATTCTTCACGTCGCCGAATCCTTCGATCATGCGGCGGTTGTTGTCCTCCATGCCGTAGCCGAAGCTCATCATAATAATAATGGATACGCAGCCGATCACCACGCCTAATAAGGTGAGGCCGGTGCGAAGCTTTCTCGCCAGGAGGTTTTTCTTCGCCATGGATAAGAGGTCGCGGAGGCTCATTATATGCTCAGATCCCCTTCATCGTCGTTTTTGGATTTGCGCTTTTTGACGACATAGACCCCGACCCCGCCGGCGATGGCGGCGACGGCGAGGAGCGCTGCAGGCACCGCCCAGGCGGGGCGGTCATCTTGGCCGTTCGCTTCGTCGTCTTCTGCCGCCGAATCGGGTCCCTGTACGTTTACGGTGAAGGGCTTTACGATCTCCTGCTTTTGGCCGGACGCGTCGTCGAAGGTGAGGACGATCTCGCCCTTTTGTTCGCCTTCTGCGGTGGGGGTGATGTTGACGTCGTAGGTTTCGCTCGCGCCGGCGGCTACGGTGCCGGCAAAATAGGTATTGGTGTCCGCCTCGAAATTGCCGCGCATTTTCACCATCACATTGGACACGGGAGATTTGCCCGTATTGTAAAATTCCATGGAAAGGGGCATCGCTTCGTCGACAAATCCGTCCTTGTCGACGGTTACATCGCCCGGGGTGATTTCAGAACTCTGCTCGACCGGAATCCCGATCACCTCGGAGGAGGTGTAGGGATTGCCGTCGCCGTCTTCGTACTCAAAGGTGGCGGTGATGGTGTAGGTGCGCGCCGCCGTATTGGGCGCGGTGGTGAGGGTGATTTCCTTGGCGGCGTGTTTTCTCGGCGAAATCTTTTCGATATGGAAGGTATTGCTGCTGCCGACGGGGATAAAGGCGCTGCCGCCGCCGGCTGCCTCGACCGGTGGCGTCTGGGCCGCCGCGGCCGCACCGCCCTCCGCACCGGGCAGGGACATGGGCTCTGCCGCATCGGCGGAAAGGGATACGCGAATATTGCGTACGGTCTTTTTGCGATTTGTGTTGAATACCCGGAAGTGGAGGGAGAAGGGCACGCCCGCCTTGACGTGAACGGGGTCATAGGAATAATCGTCGATAATGATCTTTGGCGTATTGGCGCCGGTGGGTGCCTGTCCCTGGGGCGTATCGCCCGTTCCCGTGACGGGAAGCGACGGACCCAAATCGGCGCCCGAGAAGTCGGGCATGGCGCCGCCGCCTCCGCCGGAGAAGGAGGGGACGGAGGGCACGTCTCCGGGCATCTCCATTCCGCCGCCGGGTGCCGCGCCGGGGGCGCTACCGCCATTGGCAGAGGATGCGCCGCCGTCGGGACGCAAGGTGATGACTTGGCTGCTTTCGTGCACCTCATTGGTGTTAATGTCGACATAGGCGAGGGAGAGCTTTACCGCATAGTTTTTCTGCGGCGCATCGGCGTTTAGGCGGAACGAGAAGGAATAACTTTCTTTTTGTCCCGGCTCGTAGTGCTTCGCATTCACCTGGCTTACGGATTTCGGGACGAGATGTTCGAGATCCTGTGAGATCGCCCGGATGACGATATTTTTTGCGGCGCCGTTTCCGCTGTTTTTGATCGAAAAATTGACGGGGATGTCTTTGTTTTTGGGAACGGATTCCGGCCAGCGGACATCGGTAAAGTCGAGGATCGAAATCGGTGCGTGGCTTTCGGATTCCACCTTCGGCGGCGGAATTTCTCCCGTCGTCTCCGATGCAAAGGCGACGGGAGGTATTGTCTGCGTAAACACTATGGCCGAAGCCAGCGCCAGTATGTATCGTTTTTTCATAATTGCTCCTCTTGGTTGACCAAATGTTCCGGCAACAGATCCAACTCTTTCGCCTTTTCCATTACCGATTGGGTTTCATCTCGTACGATGCGGCCGTCTCTCAGTTCCACCACGCGATTGGCATAGACCGCTGTCTCCAAGTCGTGGGTGACGATAATCAGAGTCTGCTTGTGCTCCCGCGCCAGATCCCGCATCATCTCCATGATCTCCATCGACGTCTTTGTATCCAGATTGCCCGTGGGCTCGTCGGCAAAGAGAATCGGCGGGGTATCCACAAAGGCGCGGGCGATGGAAACCCTCTGTTGCTGCCCGCCGCTCATCTCCTTGGGCTTGTGGTGAATGCGATCGCCCAGCCCCACCCGTTCGAGGATGGCGATTGCCTTTTCTTCCCGCTCCTTTTTAGGAACGCCCTTAAAGATCAGTCCCAGGCTGACGTTTTCTACGGCGGTCAAGGTGGGAATAAGATTGTAGGCCTGAAATACAAAGCCTATATTTAGTTGGCGAAACCGCGTCAGTTTTTCTTCGGAGAGCTTTTCCATATGTATTTTGGAATTGATCACGATTTCGCCTTTGGACGGGCGGTCGAGTCCGGCCATCATATTGAGAAGGGTCGACTTTCCGCTGCCGGATGTGCCCAACAGACACAGAATCTCTTCGCGCTCGATGTCCAAATCTACGCCGCGGAGTGCGTAGACTTTTTCCGTTCCCATATGGTAGACTCGATATAAATTTCGAATTTTAATAAAGGGTTCCAAAGCATCACATCCTCCGCGCCATTATATCACAGGCAACGGTTGCCTTCGAGCCCTTCTCGGTTGTTAAAGAGATCTTAACAATTGTAAGAAAATGTAACAAAACAGAAGGGAATCTATGGGAATGGAAAAAAAACCCGAGAGAATTTACAGCCGCCCCGATCTACAACGAAAAAAACGGCGGTGCTTCCCGGAAGTGGTCTTCGGGGAAGGAAAGGAAATCGCACATCTGCGGGAGGTCGTGCAAAAAATATATGCGGAAGAAAAAGAAGTACTGATCACGCGCTTAAGCGCCGATCGCTTTTCGGCCTTACACGATATGGGCATCGCACTCGACTACGATCCCGTCTCGCGTACGGCGATGGCCGGGGGAAAGCGCGATGTCGTAGGGGAAGTGGCGGTGATTACGGCAGGCACGGCCGATGTCGCCGTGGCGGAGGAATGTATGCGCATCCTCGCCTACTTCGGGATCGGCGCAAAATCCTATTACGACGTCGGCGTGGCGGGGATTCACCGTTTGTTCGACGTACTCGAGGCGATCCGCGCCGCCGACTGCGCCGTCGTCTGTGCCGGCATGGACGGGGCGCTTCCCTCCGTTACGGCGGGATTGGTCGACATTCCCGTGATCGCGGTGCCTACCTCGGTGGGCTACGGCGCTTCCTTTCAGGGCATGGCGGCACTCCTTAGCATGTTAAACAGTTGCGCCGAAGGAATCGCCGCGGTCAATATCGACAATGGCTTCGGCGCGGCCTATATGGCGGCCCAGATCGTAAAAGCGATCTATGAAAAGCGCAAATAGTCCGACTCCGACAAAAATGCATGGAGGGGCAGATCATGGGGATCGGCGGGCAGCGCGTCCGTCAGCTGCTCCGAAAAGCCGATGCCCAGCCGAAAACCGCCATGGCTTTGAAAAAAGCGATCATAGTAGCCGCCGCCGTACCCCAGGCGATGCCCTTCGCGGTCGAAGGCGAGGCCCGGCGTCAAGATAAGGTCCGCTGCATCGCGCAATCGCGCCGATGCGAGAACCGGCGGTAAGGCGTAGATGCCCATGGCGTCCTTCTCCAATTCGCAGGCATCGTAGATTTCGGTCATTTGCATGGTGTGATTGGCGGCATCGGTGTAGGGGATATAGACTTTCTTTTCCTTTAATAGGGCGGGGATCCACGAAAGGGTCTCCACTTCGGTGCCAAAAGAGACGAACAAGAAAATGCGTTCGGCGTTCCGATACCGTTTCAAGGCGCAGAGCCGATTAAAAATGGTTTCGGAACGCCGTTTGCGTTCGTTTTCGGGAATGTTCTTACGAATTTCTTTGAATGTATTACGAAAATATGTCTTTTTCATTGCAATTGCCTCCCGCGCTTTCATATCTTTGTAACTTATACTATAATAAATTAGATCTTGTATGGAATGAGGTGTACCGTTGATCACGTTTCGAAATGTCTATAAGGAGTACAAAAACGGCGTACAGGCCTTAATGGACATCAATTTAGAAATCCCCTACGGTGAATTCGTCTTTTTCGTCGGCCCTTCGGGCGCCGGCAAGAGCACGCTGATTAAGCTGCTCATCTGCGAAGAAGACGTCACGCGGGGAAAGATCTATATAAACAACAGAGACATCACGAATCTCGCTCCATGGTATATACCCAAATTGCGGCGGCAGGTGGGCGTGGTCTTCCAGGACTTTCGCCTTTTGCCGAAAAAGACCGCCTATGAAAATGTGGCTTATGCCCTAGAGATCGTAGGAGAAAGCGGACGGACGATTAAAAAGCGGGTGCCCGAAGTATTGGAACTCGTA
This sequence comes from Aedoeadaptatus ivorii, assembly GCF_030815095.1. NCBI lineage: Bacteria > Bacillati > Bacillota > Tissierellia > Tissierellales > Peptoniphilaceae > Aedoeadaptatus > Aedoeadaptatus ivorii. Next base: position 38,822 of record NZ_JAUSWF010000003.1, on the reverse strand, counting down.
GGTCTCTCCGATAAGCGCAACAGCTACCCGCGGGAGCTTTCCGGCGGGGAAGGGCAGCGCCTTGCGATTGCGCGCGCTATCGTCAACAAGCCGCCGGTCCTCGTCTGCGACGAGCCCACCGGGAATCTGGACTTTCAGACGGCGATGACCGTAATGCAGACGCTGCAGCGGATCAACGAAGACGGCGCCACGGTGATTATGGCGACACACGCCAGAAACATCGTAAATCACCTGCGACGGCGCGTGATCACCCTCGAAAACGGACGCATTATCAGCGACGTGAATGTAGGAGGTTACGATGCGATTTATTAGGCAACTGTTGAACAATGTCAAGGAAGCCTTTCAAAGCATCTTTCGCAACAAGGGCATGAGCCTGTTGTCGGTGATCTCCATTACCGCGGTGTTGGTCCTGTTCGGCGTGGTGGCGCTTTTGATCCTGAATATGACGGGCCTCGTCAATGAAACGGAGAAAAAGGTCGACAAAGTCGTGGTCTACTTAAATACCAACGCCACGGAAGAGGATGTGCAAAACATCGTCGCCCAGGCGGAATCCACCGGATACGTTCGCGATATCGAGTACGTATCGAAGGAAGAGGCGTGGAAGAAGTTTTCCAAGAATATGGAATTGGAAAACGACTCGTATTTCCTCGACGGCATGGAAGAAAACCCGCTGCCGGCGTCGCTCACTCTTCGGATCAGCGACATCAAAGAGGCAAAGGCCGTCTCGGCCAGCCTACAGGATATGCCCGGTGTATACCAGGTTGATTACTTAAACGAGCTGATCGGAAAGATCGTGCAGATGAACGATTGGGTCCGCGTCGTCGGATTTGTGATCGTCGGCATTTTGCTCGTCGTCGCCATCGTATTGATCCACAATACGGTAAAGTCGACGCTTTCGATCCGCAGCCACGAGATTCAGATTATGAAATATATCGGTGCCAGCAACGGATATATCCGCCGGCCTCTCCTTTTGGAAGGACTGATTTTCGGCGTGATCGCCGGCGCCATCGCCCTGGCGGTGGTCTACTTCGGCTACGATGCGTTGTACGGCCTGTTTAACGATAAATTAAATGTTTTGTTGGGTATGCGACTGATCCCCCCGAAGCTGATGATTCGGGATATGGGCATCATTTTCGCTTGTATTGGCGTGGGCATTGGGCTCTTGGGCAGTTCCATTTCCCTAAAGCGCTATTTGGACGTATAGGAACGAATGAGGAGGATGAATTTGGACGCGAATCACAGAAAGAAGCTTTCAGCGACTCTGGCACTCTTGCTCTTGGCATCGGAACCGGCTTTTGCCGCCGGTCTGGAAGCACAAAAGTCGGAAGCCATTCAGCAAAAAAATGCCATCCAATCGGAAATGTCCGATGCTCGCTCGAAGATTCAATCGACCCGAGGCGCTGTCAGCAGTGTAGAAGCCGAGATTCGCGCCATCGACGCCCGCATCAGTCAGGCCAATGTGGAATTGGACCGACTCAACGGCGAGATGGCACAACTCAAGGCCGAGATTCAAAAGACGAAGGAAGAGCTCGAAGCCGCCAAACAAGAATTGGCAGAGAAAAAAGAGTTCTACGCAAAACGGCTCCGCGCCATGTATATCGCCAACGATCGAGGATACTTAGATATTTTGCTGGACTCCGCCGATGCGGAATCGCTGATCGGCAATGCGCGCATGATCCGTTCCATCGCGAAGAGCGACCGCGAACTGGTCGATGAAATCACCGCTAAGGTCCAGGAAATCGAAGAAAAGCAGGCTATTCTGGCACAACAGGAACAAGAACTCGCCGCAAAACAGCAGCAAGTGCAACAACAACGTGCCAGCCTCGAAAGTGCGAATGCGCAAAAGACTACTTATATGAACGGCCTGATCGGAAACCTCTCCGCCTACGAAGCACAGTACGACCAAATGCTGCGCGAATCCGATGCCATTGAATCGAAGATCGCCAATCTGGAGTATTCGATCCAAAAGGCGAGAGAAGAAGAAGCGGCCCGCGTAGCGCGGCAAAACGCTGCGAAAGAAGCGGCGAAGGCGGAGCGCCAAAAGGCAAAGAACCAACAGAACGCGACGGCACAAAGTGAGCAAACGGCACAAAGTGAGCAGACGCCTTCTGCTTCCGTAGAAGCCGAAGCGCCCGTACGCAGCGAATCCGTTGCGACTACAGGATCGAAAACCGAAGCCGAGACGGTTCGTACGCCGGCGCCGGTGAAAAAGACCTACACGCCCCGGCCCGTCGCCCCGGCGGAAGACGCGGTCGTATCCAACGGCATCGTCGCCGAACCCGAAGCGCCGAAGGGCGATCTGTACTGGCCCGTACCGGGACATCACCGCGTCAGCTCGCCGTTCGGCTATCGGACCCACCCGATTCTCGGGTATAAAAAGATGCACACCGGCATCGATATCCCCGCGCCTTCCGGCACCCCGGTGGTGAGCGCGGCATCCGGCACCGTCATCGCCTCCCGCTTTATGAGCGGCTACGGCAACTGCGTGATGGTGGACCACGGCTCCAAAGTGACCGTCTACGCCCACCTCTCCTCCCGTGCCGTCCATGTCGGACAGACCGTATCCGGCGGCGAAACCATCGCCTATGTGGGCAGCACCGGCATGAGCACCGGTCCCCACCTGCACTTCGAAGTGCGCGTCGGCGGCGTGGTCCGCGATCCCCTTAACTATCTATAAATAACGAGTTGAATCGATAAGGAACCTTCGCGCGGAGGTTCCTTATTTCCATAGGAGCAAAAATGAAGAAGAGAACTGTCATCCTGTTTGTCCTGTTGCTGGCGGTGAGCAATATCGCCACCGCTTTCGCCTCCGTTCAGTTCGTCACGGGCGATGTAAAAGAAGTGATGACCACGCGGGCGCTGGAGCGTTTTTTGAAAAAAAACTACCTCCGGGCCAAGGAGATTTCCGACGAAGACTTCGAAATCGGACGCCGAAAGGGAACCGTAGAGGCGCTGAACGATCCGTATAGCGAGTATTTTACCGAAGAAGAATACAACAGTTTCGTCGAAGCGACCACCGGCGAATTCTTCGGCATCGGCGTACAAATCGGCGCCGACGCCAATTCCAAGATGATCACTGTCATCGCTCCCATCAAGGGCTCCCCGGCAGAAGCCGCGGGCATCCAGTCGGGAGATAAAATCGTATCGGTCAACGGCATCGACTATACGGCGGAGGACTTGGAAGAGGCGGTAAAGCACATCAAGGGGGATAAGGGCACCACGGTAAAACTGGGCATCCTCCCCAAAGACGGTGGTGAGCTCAAAGAAGTCGAGGTGAAGCGCGACGAGATCCGCATGGAATCGGTGATCACCGCCGATTTGGGCGACATCGCCTATATCGGACTCACCCAATTCGAAGACGACACCCTGGCGGATTTTGAAGCCGCGCTGAATCGGGCGAAGACAGACGGAAAGAAGGGACTGATTCTCGACCTTCGGGGCAATCCGGGCGGCATATTGGAAGCAGCCGTGGGCGTTAGCGATCTGCTCTTGGGAGAGGGCGACATCGTAAGCGCCAAGGACAACCGGGGAAAAGAAGTCTTTCACTACGCCTCCGACGCCGACAGATGGGAAAAGCCCCTGGCGGTGCTCGCAAACGGCGGCAGTGCTTCCGCATCGGAGATCGTATCGGGTGCGATCAAGGACCACAAGGCGGGGACGTTGGTCGGCGAGAAGACCTTCGGCAAGGGGGTCGTGCAGTCCCTATTGCCCTTGCCGGGCGGGGGCGGCCTCAAGCTGACCACGAGTGAATATTTTACGCCTTCGGGGGTAAATATACAGGACAAGGGAATCGAACCGGACGTAAAAGTCGCGTTGCCGAAAGAGGTGACCGGCATCGGTCCGGAATATAAAGAGCAAGATACGCAATTACAAAAGGCGATAGAAATCATAGAAAAAAGCGATCGTTAAGATCGCTTTTTTGAACGCAGGAGGTCGCAATGGATTTTAAAATACATTCGAAGTACCGGCCTACGGGCGACCAGCCGGAGGCGATCGACGCATTGGCGAAGGGTCTCGACGAGAATATGAAACACCAGACCCTCTTGGGGGTAACGGGAAGCGGGAAGACCTTTACGATGGCAAATGTGATCGAAAAGGTGCAAAAGCCCACGCTGGTCATTGCCCACAACAAAACCCTCGCCTACCAGCTGGCATCGGAATTTCGGGAATTTTTTCCCGAAAACGCCGTCGAATACTTTGTCAGCTACTACGACTATTACCAACCCGAGGCCTATGTGCCGGGCACCGATACCTTTATCGCAAAAGACGCCAGCATCAACGACGAGATCGACAAGCTCCGCCACTCCGCCACCATGGCGTTGTTCGAGCGCAAGGACGTTATTATCGTCGCTTCGGTCAGCTGTATCTACGGCTTGGGAGACCCCATCGACTACAAGAATCTGGTGGTCAGCCTGCGGCCCGGCATGGTTTGGGACCGCAACGAGCTGATGAGCAAGCTCGTCGACATCCAATACGTCAGAAACGACATCGACTTTAGCCGCGGCACCTTCCGCGCACGGGGCGATGTGCTCGAGATCTTCCCCGCGGGGAGTGCCGAAAAGACGATTCGGGTCGAGTTTTTCGGCGACGAGATCGACCGCATTGCCGAGATCGACGCCGTAACCGGCCATGTGGAGAGCTATCGAAATCACGTGTCGATTTTTCCGGCGTCGCACTTTGCCACTCGACCGGAAAAGGTACAGCGGGCGGTACAGACCATTCGCGAGGAATTAGAGGAGCGCCTCTATGTCCTGCGCGATCAGGAAAAGTTGCTCGAGGCGCAGCGCCTGGAGCAGCGCACCAATTACGACATCGAGATGCTGGAGGAGATGGGATTCTGCTCCGGCATCGAAAACTATACCCGCCACTTGAGCGGCAGAGAAGCGGGCAGCCGTCCCTATACCTTGATCGACTACTTCCCTGACGATTTTCTTACTATCATCGACGAATCCCACGCCACGGTGCCACAAATCCGCGGCATGTTCAACGGCGACAGGGCACGCAAAGAGACCCTGGTGGAGTACGGGTTCCGCCTGCCCTCCGCCCTGGACAACCGGCCCCTGCGCTTCGAGGAGTTCGAGGCGCTTCAGAATCAGGTGATCTATGTCTCTGCCACTCCCGGTCCCTACGAAGAGGAGCACGAAGAGCAGCGGGTGGAACAGATCATCCGCCCCACGGGCCTAGTGGATCCCGCCATCGAAGTCGTGCCGACGAAAAACCAAATCGACCACCTTACCGATCAGATCTACAAGCGGATCGAAAAGGGCATGCGGGTTTTGGTGACGACGCTCACCAAGCGGATGGCGGAGGATCTGTCCGCCTATTTTAAGGAGATCGGGCTGAAGGTCGCCTATCTCCACTCCGATGTGAAGACTATCGAGCGCATGGAAATCATCCGCGATCTGCGTCTGGGCGTCTACGACGTGCTGGTCGGCATCAACCTCCTGCGGGAAGGTTTGGACATTCCCGAGGTGGGCTTGGTGGCGATTTTGGATGCGGACAAAGAGGGCTTCCTCCGCTCCGACACCTCCTTGATTCAGACGGCAGGGCGGGCCGCGCGAAATGTCGACGGCCACGTTATTATGTATGCCGATACGATCACCGGCTCTATGCAGCGGACCATCGATGAGACAGAGCGGCGGCGGGGCATTCAGATGGCGTATAATAAAGCCCATCACATTACCCCCAAATCCGTCGAAAAGGGCATACGCGATATTATCGAAAACACCGTGGCGGCCGAAGAAACCGTCGCCTTTGAAGAGGAATTCAGCGCCGAAGAAGTCGAAGTCATGTTGAAAAACCTCGAGACGGAAATGTTTAAGGCGGCGGAATCTTTGGATTTCGAGCGGGCGGCGGATATTCGCGATCAGATACGTTCGCTACAAGCACAGTATTTGGGAAAGGAAACGAATGAATAAAACCCTGGAACAAGCCATTCATATACACGGCGCGCGCCAACACAATTTGAAGAATCTCGACGTTCGGATTCCGAGAAACAAAATGACCGTCATTACGGGTCTATCGGGATCGGGGAAGAGCTCCCTCGCCTTCGATACCATTTATGCCGAAGGACAGCGTCGCTATGTGGAGAGCCTTTCGTCCTATGCCCGCCAGTTTTTGGGGCAGATGGACAAGCCCGATGTGGAATTTATAGAGGGCATGAGCCCGGCCATCGCCATCGACCAGAAAACCACCTCCCGAAACCCGCGTTCTACCGTGGGGACGGTCACCGAAATCTACGACTATATCCGCTTGCTTTACGCTCGCGTGGCGAAGCCGTACTGCCCGATCTGTGGCAAAAAGATCGAGGCGTATGCGGAGGACCAAATCGTAGACCGCATTATGGAAATGGAAGAGGGGAGCCGCTTTCAGCTCCTCGCTCCCGTCATTCGGCAGAAGAAGGGGCAGCACAAAAAGGTGCTGGAGCGCATCCGAAAAGAAGGATTTCTGCGCGTATTGATCGACGACGAAATGCACGAGGCCGACGAAGAGATCGAGCTCGAGAAAAACAAAATCCACGATATTTTGGTGGTCGTAGACCGAATCATCGTCCGCGAGGGCATCGAGAGCCGCCTCGCCGACAGCATAGAGACGGCGCTCGAAGTATCGGGTTCTACGGTGATCGTCGACACATTGGACGGCAATTACAAGCTGTATTCCACCGACTACACCTGTCCCGACCACGACATCGCCATTGAACCGGCGACGCCGCGCTCCTTTTCCTTTAATACGCCCATGGGCGCCTGCCCCGTCTGCAACGGATTGGGCAGCAGCCGCCGGGCGGATCCGGATTTTGTGATCCCCAACAAGGATCTTTCCATCGACGAAGGTGCGATTTCCGCCTATTCCACCACCGACGGCACCTACTATAAGGAAATCATCAATCAACTGGCGAAGCGCTATGATTTTTCGACCAAGGCGCCGATCAAAGAAGCGCCGAAAGCGTTCCTCGACGAGCTGTTATACGGCACAAAAAAACCGCTGAACTTTACATTCGATTCGTACTTTAGCGGAAAGAAGAAGTATTCCGGCCACTTTGAGGGCATTCTCGCCAATCTGGACCGCCGCTATCGCGAGAGCCACAGCGACAGCGCCATGGAGCGGATCGAACCCTTCCTCTCGGACATTCCCTGCCCCGAATGTCACGGCGCGCGGCTCAAGATGGAATCTTTGGTCTTTAAGCTCGGCGGCAAAAACATCTACGAGGCGACGCTTCTTCCGGTGTCGGATGCCATCGACTTTTTCGACAATCTGGAGTTTTCTGAAACGGAAAAGAAGATCGCGGATCAGGTGCTCAAAGAAATTCGGGAGCGGCTGTCCTTTTTGATTCAGGTGGGGCTGGGATATTTGACGCTCGCGCGGATGGCGGGAACGCTGTCCGGCGGCGAATCGCAGCGAATCCGGCTTGCCACCCAAATCGGCTCCGCCCTGGTGGGGGTAACCTATGTCTTAGACGAACCGTCCATCGGCTTGCACCAGAAGGACAATGCCATGTTGCTGCGTTCCCTGCGCAATCTGACGGATATCGGCAATACCCTGATCGTCGTCGAACACGACGAGGACACCATGCGCGAAGCCGACGAAATCTTGGACATCGGGCCCGGCGCCGGGGTGCACGGCGGATATATCGTCGCCCAGGGCAATGTCGAAGAGATTATGCAGGTGGAAGATTCCATCACCGGGCAGTATCTTTCGGGCAGAAAGAAGATTCCCGTGCCGCCTTCCCGCCGGCCCTATACCGATGAGCGCATCCGCATTTACGGCGCGGCGGAGAACAATCTAAAGGGGATCGATGTGGAATTTCCCCTGGGGCAGTTTATCTGCGTCACCGGGGTATCCGGCTCGGGCAAGAGTTCGCTCGTCAACGAGATCCTAAAAAAGGTCGTCGCCCAACAGGTGAACAAGAGCAAGGTGCGTCCCGGCAAATACAAGAAGGTGGAAGGGCTCGAATACGTGGACAAAATCGTCTCCATCGACCAGAGCCCCATCGGCAGGACGCCCCGCTCCAACCCGGCGACCTATACCGGCGTATTCGATCATATTCGCGACGTCTTCGCCTCGACCAACGAGGCCAAGGTGCGCGGCTACGAGAAGGGCCGCTTTTCCTTTAATGTAAAGGGCGGTCGCTGCGAGGCGTGTAAGGGCGACGGGATTCTCAAGGTAGAGATGCACTTTCTGCCCGACGTATACGTGCCCTGCGAAGTCTGCGGCGGAAAGCGATACAATCGGGAGACGCTGCAGGTGCGCTTTAAGGGCAAAAACATCGCCGATATTCTCGATATGACCGTAGAGGAGGCGGTGGATTTCTTCGCCAACCATCCGCGCATTCTAAGAAAGATCGAGACACTTCGCGATGTGGGGCTCGGATACATCACCCTGGGCCAGCCCTCCACCCAGCTTTCGGGTGGGGAGGCGCAGCGGATCAAGCTCGCCACCGAACTCTCGAAGCGGGGCACCGGCAGAACCCTCTATATCCTCGACGAACCCACGACGGGTTTGCATACCGAGGACATCCGCAAGCTCGTAGACGTCCTGTCGCGCCTTGCGGACAAGGGCAATACCGTGGTGGTGATCGAGCACAATCTCGACGTCATCAAAGTCGCAGACCACATTATCGACCTGGGTCCCGACGGCGGAGACGGGGGCGGGCGCATCGTCGCCACGGGTCGTCCCGAGGAGATCGTTCAAGTCAAAGAAAGCTATACGGGACAGTTTTTGAAACCCGTATTGGAATAAAAAATGAGAAACGTCGGAAACGACGTTTCTCATTTTTGTTTGTCCTTTCTTGAGGATTGTAGCGCGGTATAGTATAATCTCAAAAAAGATAAACGGAAGGGAGGCCTTAATCTTGAATACTTTCAGTATAATAGAGAGCAAACGGAAATTTTACCGTCGTTCGGATCGACCGGCGAATTCCGGCTCCAAGAGACGACGATCGGCATAGCGATCACATAGAAAATTCGGGTATTCAAGAAAGGATTATTATGAAAAAGACATCTTTATTTACGATTTTGGCATTGCTACTTACCTTTGTACTGGCAGGATGTTCCGGCGGCGGCGACACGCCCGCGGCCAATGACGACGCCCCGGCAGAAGCCACGCAGGAAGAAATGGATGCGGCGGTAGAAAAAATCAAGGAAAAAGGCGAGTTGGTCCTCGCCACCAGCGCCGACTATCCTCCCTACGAATGGCATTTGTTGAAAGACGGCAAGGATGAAATCGTCGGATTCGACATCGAAATCGCCAAGGCGCTCGCCGATTCCATGGGCGTAAAGCTCACCGTCAAGGACTTAGACTTTGAAGGCATCATTCCCAGTATTTCCACCGGGCAGGCGGACATCGGAATTGCCGGTCTTTCCGCGACGCCGGAGCGTAGAAATGCCGTCAGCTTTACCATTCCCTACTACGAAAACAATCAGGTCATCCTCGTCAAAAAAGACGTCGCCGATCAATACAACGGCATGGAAGATTTTGCCGGAAAGAAAGTCGGCGCCCAAACCGGCTCCGTGCAAGAGACCACCATCAAGGAAAACTTCCCCAAAGACGTGGAACTGCTCAGCCTCTCTCGCTTGAACAATCTCGTATTGGAAGTGAAAAACGGCACCGCAGACGGCCTGGTCATCTCCAGAAGCTCCGGCGCACAGTATGCACAGCAAAATCCCGAACTCGTCAGCAAAAAGATCGACATCCCCGACGAACCCGGCGTATGTATCGCCCTGAACAAAGACAACAAGGCGCTTACGGCATATTTTAACCAAGAGTTGAAAAAACTGATCGACGACGGACAGATCGAAAAATGGATCGTGGAATACGAACAACTCGCCTCCGAATCCGCCGGAGCGGAAGGGGCAGAAGCCGAAGGGGCAGGGGAAGAGGCGCCCGCGGCGGAATAAGTAAAAAAACTGTTTCCTCGGGAAACAGTTTTTTCGATCGCGGAAGATCGCGAAGGAGGATTTATGAATGTATTGCAGTCGTGGTTCGCTTTCCTCGGAAAGTGGGGACCGACGTATTTGAGCGGGATGCTCGTCACGCTGAAGATTTCGTTTTTTGGGGTACTGATCGGCTTCGTACTGGGACTCTTGATCGCCTTAATGCGCCGGTCGCGCATCAAACCCCTCGAATGGCTCGCCAAGGCCTATGTGGAAGTTTTTCGCGGCACGCCGCTATTGGTACAGGTGTTGATCGCCTATTACGGCTTTGCGGCCATCATTCCCGAAACCTACGGGTCGCTGAAAAATCCCTTTGTGCTGTCGATGTTCGCCATCTGCATGAACTCCTCGGCCTATGTATCGGAGATTATTCGAGGCGGCATCAACGCCGTCGACCGCGGCCAAGGCGAAGCGGCAGCGTCTCTCGGCATGACGAAGAAACAGACCATGCGGCATATTATTCTGCCCCAGGCGGTAAAGACCGTACTTCCGGCACTGGGCAACGAATTCGTCACCCTGATCAAGGAATCTGCCATTGTCGCCTTTGTCGGCATCGAAGACATTATGTTCGAAGCGAAGGTGGTAGCGGGGGCGACCTATTTGCCCTTTATGCCCTATATCACCGCCGCGCTGATCTATTTCGTATTGGTATTCAGCTTGTCTAAGCTCTTGGGCATCGCAGAAAGGAGGATGGCGAACAGTGATTCACGTGCATAATTTGAAGAAAAGTTTCGGCGACCACGAGGTCTTAAAGGGGATCGATGCAGAGATCCAAGAGGGCGAAGTGGTCGTCGTGATCGGACCTTCGGGTTCCGGGAAGTCTACCTTTTTGCGCTGTCTGAATCGATTGGAAGAAGCAACCTCCGGCGAGGTGCGCTTCGAAGGTGTGGACATCAACAAACCCGAGACCTCTATCGAAAAAATTCGCGAGGAAATGGGCATGGTGTTTCAGTCCTTTAATCTCTTTCCCCACAAGACGGTGCTCGAAAATATCACCCTGGCGCCGATTCTCGTGAAGGGATTGGAAAAAGGGGAGGCCGAGGCGAAGGCGCTTCGGCTCCTCGAGCGCGTCGGGCTGAAAGAGAAGAAGGACAGCTATCCTTCGCAGCTGTCGGGCGGGCAAAAGCAGCGGATCGCCATCGTACGCGCCCTCGCCATGGAGCCCAAGGTCATGCTCTTCGACGAGCCCACCTCGGCACTGGACCCCGAGATGGTCGGGGAGGTGCTCGACGTCATGCAGTCTTTGGCGGCCGAGGGGATGACCATGGTGGTCGTCACCCACGAAATGGGCTTTGCCCGTCGCGTGGGGGACCGCATCCTCTTTATGGACGACGGCCTATTGGTGGAAGAGGGTCCCCCCGAATCGGTCTTCGGGAATCCCAAGGAAGCGCGAACCCGTGCGTTTTTAGAAAAAGTTCTGTAAATTAAAAAAGGTCGAAGAGATTTTACTCTTCGACCTTTTTTGCGTCGTAAGCTTCTAAAAACTTTTCGCCCACGAGATAGATGTCGCCGGCGCCCATGGTGAGTACCACATCGCCGGGTTTGGCGCGTTCCAAGAGATACGCGAGGATCTCGTCGTGCTCGCCGATATAGACGGCGTGGTCGTTATTGGCGCGAATCGCCTCGACCAAAGTCTTGGAATGAATGTCGCCGTAATCTTTTTCCCGCGCGGCATAGATGTCGGCGATAATCGTAATATCCGCCGGAGTAAAGCTCTTGGAGAAATTGTCCAACAAGAGTTTTGTCCGCGTATAGGTGTGGGGTTGGAAGACGCAGAGCAGGCGGTTTTTCACCGTCGGGCGGATCGCCTGCAGGGTAGAGGCGATCTCGGTCGGGTGGTGGGCGTAATCGTCGATCACGCGCACGCCGTTTGTCTCGCCCTTATATTCCAGCCTTCTGCCCACGCCGTGGTAGCGGGCGACGCCCTTCGCCGCACGGCGAAGATCGATGCCGTTTTCCGCGCAGGCGGCGATGGCGGCGAGGGAATTGGTGATATTGTGCAGTCCCATCACTTGGAGCGCAATGCGATCGATCCGCTCTCCGCCGACGTATAGATCGTAGGAAGCCAGGCCGTCTTTGTCGATCTCGACGTTCTTCGCCCGGTAGTCGGCATCCCGATCGATGGAGACCGAGACCACCCGCGCCTTCGTAGCATGGCGCATGGAATCGGCGCGGGGATCGTCGCTGTTTACGATCAAAATATCCCCTTCGCCCAAGTTCTTTGCGTAGCCGCGGAAGGTGTCCATAATATGGTCGATATTGTCGAAGAAGTCCAAATGGTCTTCGTCGATGTTCAAGATGATCGCCGTAGAGGGGAAGTACTTTAACACATTGGCCCGGTATTCGCAGGCCTCGGTGAGGAAGAAGTCGCCCTCGCCGATGCGCACATTGCCGTGGAGTTCGCCGAGATTGCCGCCCACCATAATCGTGGGGGAGAAGGGCTCGTCCTTAATGGCGGTGGCGATCATCGACGTGGTGGTCGTCTTGCCGTGGGTGCCGGAGACGGCGACGGAAACGCCGAAGTTTCGCATCACAGCGCCCAAAAAAGAGGCGCGGTCCACCACATCGACCTTGCGGGCGATGGCGGCGCGAAACTCCGGATTGTCCATTTGAATGGCGTCGGTATAGACCACCAGATCCGCATTTTCGATCTGCTCGGGTCGGTGCCCTTCGTATACGGTGATCCCCAGCGCCTTTAAGTGTTCGGTAATGGCCGAAGGTTTTGTGTCGCTGCCGGAGATGCGATAGCCCTTGGAGAGCATCAGCGCGGCCAGGCCGGACATACTGATGCCGCCGATGCCGATAAAGTGTATATGATGGTAGCCGTTTGCTCCAAAGGTAAATTGAAACATAATTGCCTCGCTTCCTGTTCGGGGTAGATACCGGATCTCGGATTCGGTATTAGGTCCGCGAAAACAAAAAAATTGCGGACGTGTCCGCAATTTTCTTATTTTCCGGAATAGAATTCGACGATCAGTTGATCTTCGATTTCTACGGGAATGTCTTCACGAGCGGGAACGGAGCTTAAGGTTGCTCGGTTGTTCTCTTCTTTCGTGATATAAGGATACGCGTTCACATAGTTGGTTTCGAAGTTTTCCTTGAACAGATCCACTTTGCGACCTCTGTCGCTTAAGGATACGACATCGCCGACCTGTACGCGGTAAGAGGGGATGTTGACCTTCTTGCCGTTTACGAACATGTGACCGTGGGTGACCATTTGTCTCGCTTGACGAATGGAGCTTGCGAATCCCATACGATATGTCAAATTATCTAAGCGTACTTCTAAGAGCTTTACCAATGCGGGACCGGTCTCTTCTTCGGATTTTTGTGCTTCTTCGACCAAACGGACGAATTGCTTTTCCATGACGCCGTAGTAAGCTCTGAGTCTTTGTTTTTCCAAAAGCTGTTTACCGTATTCGGTGAGTTTCTTGTCCGAACGGGCGGTACCTCTGCCGGCACGGTTCATGGCTTTCGGGTGTCCACATACATTTAGACCTAATCTTCTCGATTCCTTGAATCTAGGTCCCATCATTTTTGCCAATATTCTTCACTCCTAAATTATATTTTTGCCGCGATAATTTAGAACCGACTGGTATTATACAGTAAGCGGGTTGTTTTGTAAAGGTAAAAACCCTGTTATATCGATTATTTTTCGCACCCGTTCTTGTGCTATACTTAAATAGAATTATAAAGGAGGAATCGATGGACTACCTGTTTCGAGATACAAACTACATAGACGTCGTGCGGGGTGCGGTAGAGACGCATAAGGACATCCGCCTTGCAGACGGAAAGATCGATGCCATCGCCGAAGGGGGCAGCCTTTCCGGCGGCGAGGTGATCGACGGCAGGGACCTGCTTTTGGTGCCGGGCTTTGTAAACGCCCATACGCATTTGGGCATGAGCTATTTCAGAAACTATGCCGACGATATGGACTTAAACACCTGGCTTACGACGGCGATTTGGCCTCTGGAAGCGCATTTGACGCGCGATGACATCTATTTGGCGTCGCTGCTTTCAATGGCAGAAGGGATTATGAGCGGCACGACGACCTTTTGCGATATGTACTACCATTTGGATATGGTGGGCGAAGCCGCAGCGAAGATCGGCATGCGCGGCCTTTTGACGCGGGGATTGACCGACATCGACGGCGGCGGGGACGAAAAACTCGAAGAAACCCGTATGCTGTATGTAAGCTATCACGGCCGCTGTGAGGGAAGACTCGAAGTCGCGCCGGCGCCCCACGCCATCTACACCTGTAGCGGTCTGTATATTCAGCAGGCCATCGCCTTGGCACAGGAAATGGACGGGATTTTACACACCCACGCTTCGGAGACCGTAAAGGAAGTGGAGGATTCGCTGGCATCTTACGGCAAGACCCCCATCGCCTATATGCACGATTTGGGATTGGGCGATGTGCACACCATCGCCGCTCACTGCGTGCATATGACCGAGGCGGAAATGGATCTCGTGAATCCGAAGAAATTTTTCCCCGTCTACAATCCCACCAGCAATTTGAAGCTCGCCAGCGGCTTTACGCCTGTACAGCAGCTGCTCGAAAAGGGCTTTACCGTGGCGCTGGGTACCGACGGCAGCAGTTCCAATAACAACCAGAATATGATGGAAGAGATCCATCTTGCGGCCATCGTGAACAAAGCCGTAGAAAAAAATCCCGAGGCCGTAAGCGCCGCCGACGTGCTTCGCATGGCGACCATCAACGGGGCAAAGGCCCTCGGCAGGGAATCGGAGATCGGCTCTATCGAGACGGGCAAGCGCGCCGATATCAGCTGTTTCGATCTGAATTCGGTGAACTTTACGCCGAAAAACAATCTGATCAGCGCGCTTTGCTATTCCGCCCAGAGTGCCGATATCCGCCACGTCTTGATCGACGGCAATTTCGTTATGAAGGACCGGGTGCTCACCCGGATCGACATCGAAGAAGTACGAGAATCGGTGGCAAATAAGTTCGAGGCACTCCTCGCGCGCAAGGAACTGGACGAAGAGATGCGCGCCGCCATGGAAGAACGCGAATCATAAAGATAGGAAGGAATCGCTTATGGACAGAAAAATCGTATACTCCGGCATTCAACCCTCCGGCGCCCTGACGATCGGAAACTATCTCGGCGCCCTTCGAAACTTTCCGGCGCTGCAGGAAGCCTATCAGTGTATCTACTGCGTGGTGGATATGCACGCCATTACCGTGGCCCAGCATCCGGCGCAGCTCAGAAAGCGGACTTTGGATCTGATCGCCCTCTATATGGCTTGCGGCGTCGACCCCGAAAACGCCATTCTCTACGTACAATCCCACGTGCCGGAACACGTAGAGTTGGCGTGGGTATTGAATACCATCACCTCTGTGGGGCAGCTGAATCGCATGACCCAATTTAAGGACAAGTCGCAAAAACAAAAAGAGATCTATGCGGGACTCTTAAACTACCCCGTCCTGATGGCGGCGGACATCCTCTTGTACCAAACCGAACTTGTGCCGGTGGGCGAAGACCAAAGACAACATATCGAGCTTACGCGCGACATCGCCGAGCGCTTTAACACGCGCTATTCGCCGACATTCAAGATTCCCGAGATTATGGCGCCCAAAGTGGGCGCGCGGATTATGAGTCTGCAAAATCCCAAGGCGAAGATGAGCAAATCCGATGCCGACGAGAACGCGTATATTTTGATCCTGGACGAACCCGATGCGATACGCAGAAAGATCAAGCGGGCGGTGACGGATTCCGAAGGCAAGGTCGTATACAGCGATTCGCAACCCGGCGTCAAAAACCTCTTGGATATTTACGCCTCTTTTCGGGGGATCAGCCCCGAGGCGGCGGAGCGCGAATTCGCATCGAGCGGCTACGGTGCGCTAAAAGAAGGCGTCGCCGAAGCGGTGGTCGAAGGGCTCGAACCGGTGCAAACGCGCTATAAGGAAATCCGCGAGGACAAGGCGCTGCTCGAATCCGTCTGCAAAGAGGGGGCACAGCGCGCCTCGTATCTTGCACAAAAGACGCTCCGAAAGGTATACCGCAAGGTCGGATTTGTGCAGAAGTAGGGGTTTTTCCTTGACGACGGCACGGGAGTTTTTTATAATCGAAGCAAACCCATAGTTGATGTGACGGGAGGAGTAGATCTGGAGCCGATTCAGAGAAGCCGCGTTCGGTGCGAGCGGCCAGAGGAAAGGATCGAAGGTCGCCCGTCGAATTTTTCGCGAGAGCGAAACGGTCCTCGCCGTTATCGAGAAGAGTGCCGTAGCGATACGGAACAAAGGTGGTACCGCGAGATCTCGTCCTTTTTAGGGCGAGATCTTTTTTTGAGTAGGAGGAAGAGATGAAGAATATGCAAAAGGTTTACAATCCGAAGGACTTCGAGGAGAGGATCTATCGGGATTGGATGGAGGCGGGAGATTTCACGCCGGATCGGGACGCCGATCGGGCGGCGGGCAAACAGCCCTTTACCATCGTCATGCCGCCGCCGAATGTAACGGGCAATCTCCATATGGGACACGCCATGAACAACACCTTACAGGATATCCTGACCCGTTTTAAGCGCTTACAAGGCTATAGCGCGTTGTGGATTCCGGGGACCGACCACGCGTCGATTTCCACCGAAGTCAAGGTCGTGGAAAAATTGCGCCAAGAAGGAAAGTCGAAGGAGAGCCTGGGCCGCGAGAAATTTCTCGACGCCGCCTGGGACTGGACCGAGGAATACGGCGGCAATATCAAAAATCAGCTCAAAAAACTCGGCGTATCCTGTGACTGGTCCAGAGATCGATTCACCCTCGACGAAAATCTTTCGGAGGCGGTGCAGGAAGTCTTTATCCGCTTGTACGAAAAGGGGCTGATTTACCGGGGCAATCGCATCATCAACTGGTGTCCCCACGACAAAACTGCCCTTTCCGATGCGGAAGTCGAACATGACGAGCAGGACGGCAAGATTTGGACCTTCCGCTATCCCATCGACGGGGAGGACGATTGTATCGAAATTTCCACCACCCGACCCGAGACCATTCCCGGGGACTTGGCGGTGGCGGTTAATCCCGACGACGAACGATACACCGAATATATCGGAAAACAGGTCGTGTTGCCGATTTTGGGCCGTAAAATTCCGATTATCGCCGATCCCTATGTCGAGACCGAATTCGGGACCGGTGCGGTAAAGATTACGCCTTCCCACGACCCCAACGACTTTCAGGTCGGGGAACGGCATGATTTGGGCCAACTTTTGATTATGGACGAGACCGCGCATTTGAACGCCAATGCGGGCAAATACGAAGGCATGGATCGCTATGAAGCGCGCAAGGCAATCGTCGCCGATTTCGACGAGGCGGGCTATTTGGTAAAAATCGAAGACCACCACAACGCCGTCGGCCATTGCGAGCGCTGTAAGACCGTCATCGAGCCCATGCTGTCGCTACAGTGGTTTGTCGCCATGGAATCTTTGGCAAAACCCGCCCTCGAAGCGTATCAAAAGGGCGAACTGCACTTTGTGCCCGAGCGCTTCGGAAAAATCTACACCCACTGGCTGGAAAATATCCGCGATTGGTGTATCTCCCGTCAACTGTGGTGGGGACACCGCATACCCGTCTATTACTGCGACGAATGCGGCGAAATCATTGTCTCCAAAGAGAAGCCGACCGCGTGCAAAAAATGTAATAACACCGCATTGCGCCAAGACGAAGACACCCTCGATACTTGGTTCTCCTCGGCACTTTGGCCCTTCTCTACCATGGGTTGGCCGCATCAGACCGAAGATCTCGAGTATTACTATCCCACCGACGTACTGGTAACGGGCTACGACATCATCTTTTTCTGGGTGATTCGTATGGTTTTTTCCGCCCTGGAGCTCACCGGCGAGCTGCCTTTTACCGACGTCTATCTTACCGGCCTCGTGCGCGACGAACAGGGAAGAAAGATGTCCAAGAGTCTCGGAAACGGCATCGATCCTTTGGAAGTCATCGACCAATACGGCGCCGATGCCCTGCGCTTTACCCTGGTGACGGGCACTTCTCCCGGAAACGACACCCGTTTTAGCGACAAGCGCGTGGAGAACAACCGCAACTTCTGCAATAAGCTCTGGAACGCATCCCGCTTTGTGTTGATGAATCTGCCCGAAGACTTCCAAAACGCTTCGATCGACAGCGCCAAGCTCCGCTCCGAGGACCGGTGGATTCTCACCCGCGGCGACAAGACCGTAAGCGATGTGGCGCGAAAGATCGAAAAATACGACATCGGCCTTGCCGCCGAGGCGATCCACGACTTCGTGTGGGATGAATACTGCGACTGGTATATCGAAATGGTAAAGCCGCGCCTTTACGGAGAGGACGTCCGCGATCGAGAAACGGTCTATGCCGTACTCCTCGATGTATTGGAAAAGATCCTCAAGATGCTCCATCCCTTTATGCCCTTTATCACCGAGGAAATCTATTCCTTCCTGCCCGGGGAAAAAGGGAAATTGGTCGCAAGCGACTGGCCGCAATCGGGCGTATACGCCTTCAAAGAGGATGTCGAAAAGATCTCCGCCCTTCGAGAAGCCATTCGCGGCATTCGAAACGCCAAGGCCGAAATGGACATTGAACCCCATCGAAAGAGCAAGCTCTTTGTCCTCTCTTCGGACGCCGACCGCCGGGCGCTCTACGACGAATCCCGGGGACATCTCGCCAACCTCGCGAACATCACCGACGTCTCGTTTGCCGAAAATCGCGACGAAGTGGAAGAAGACGTCATCTCTGTCGTCGTGGAAAAAGCGGAACTCTTCCTTCCCATGAAGGATTTGGTGGACTACGCCAAAGAGGCGGAGCGCCTGGAGCGGGAAGTGGAAAAGACGCAATCGGAAATCGAGCGGGCAGAGAAGAAACTCGCCAATGAAAACTTCGTCAACAAGGCGAAGGCGGAGGTGGTAGAAGCGGAACGGGAAAAGCTCGCCACCTATACCGAAAATCTCGCCAATCTGAACGAGCGCCTGCACTTTGTAAAGGAACGTTTATAATTTTATAGAAATATAAGCCCTTTCTGACGAATCCCTTGTGTAAGCGGCCGATATATCGGGTAAAAGACATGTGTAAATAAATGATTCAACACACTGTGCTGAGGGGAGGCTTAAATGAGAAAAGGTAAAAAGGCATTGGACATCGTCATTGCCCTTATACTTCTCGTCTTCGCCTATGTTTGCTTCTTTTCGATTTACGGCAATTTGATTGGAGCCGACGCGGTACAGCAGAATCTTCTTTCCTATTTAGGACGGGATTGGGGATTCTATGTACTGGCGATCCTCGCCGCGATCACCGGCGCCTATGCGCTGTTTCTCCTGCTCCGTGCACTGTTTACGGCGACCCGGGAGCATAGCGTGCGCATTCGCCAAAAGGACGGGGAGGTCTATTTGACCGAATCGTCCGTAGAATCCGTGGTCGAGGCATCTGTACGCAGATTTCATCAAGTGTCCGTGCCCCGAGTCGCGGTCAATATCCGCGGCGGAAGCAATCCTACGGTACGCTCGAAAATTGCGTGCAAGGTGAAAGGTCAACACGATCTGAAACTCCTGGCGAGACAAATCCAGGAACAGGTACGAGAAGATCTTGAACAGTATGTAGGTTTTTCCGTAGGGGATGTCGAAGTGACATTCGCGGATCCCGATGCGCCTTCGACGGAAACGGTCGCGGGGTGATACTATGAGACTGTATACACGAGATCCGAACAATCAATTCAGCTATCTGGGGGACTACGACATCGTGCCCTCCGGAAACGGACAGAATGCAAACCGGGGCGGACAGGCAGCAAAGCGCGGCCTGCTCGACAACGAACGAAATCGCTTTTACCTGAGAAGATACGGAAAGACGATTTGGGGAATGCTGATCGGCCTTATCATCGGAATCTTGTTTTTGGCGATCGGGTTTTTCCAAACCCTGCTCCTGGCGATTCTGATGGCGATCGGCTTTCTCATCGGCGGTTTCTTCGATAGAAATCCCGTCGTCATGCGATTTATCAACAATTTGGGTTAACAGAAAGGGTGTAAAGAATGGCTAACAACGAAAAAATGAACAATCAAGTCAACGACAATGCGGTAAAAAATGCCCCCAACGTCGGCGGTGAAGAAGCCAGAGATCAAGATTACAAGGACTCGTTGGTATTCAACGATGCCGTCGTAGAAAAGATCGTTGCCCTGGCAGCCCGTGAAATCAAAGGCGTGTTGGATCTGAAGGGCGGATTTATCTCCGGCATTCAAGAAAGCTTTAACTTTGGAGACGACGAAACCAAAGGCGTCGATGCGACCATTGACGACAAGGACGCCGTACTCGATGTAAAGATGATTCTCGAATTCGGCCAATCCGCGCCCCGCATCTTCGAAGAATTAAAGCAATACGCTACCAAGCAATTGGAATTGATGACCGGCCTGAATTTGGTCGAACTCAATGTCGAAGTGGTCGACGTGATGACCCGCAAAGACTTCGAAGAAAAGAAGAAGAACAATATCGGCAATCAAATCAACAACCAATTTGCAAACAATCCCCCGCAAAATGTAAGGACCGAATACCCCACCTACGCACCGAATACCCCGCGTTGGTAAGTGGAAGATAGGCAAGAAAAAGCGGACAGCTCAGCTGTCCGCTTTTTCGATGGCCGCAAGTACCGCCTCGATCAAAATTTCTTCCGATACACCCGCGCTTTGGGCATAAAATTCCGATTCCGGGAGCGTAAGGGCGATTTTTAGCGCGCCATCTTCCGTTTTGGATACCGTCACATAGCCGTTTTCTTCGCGCAGGTCGTAGGCAATGCGCGGTTTTTCGATCTGCGCCAAATCTTCTGCGTCCAGATCTTGAGAGAACATGGTGAGGATGCGTTCGCCTTCTTCGGTTAAATAGAGCAGGCCTTGGCTTTCTGCCAGTAGGCCGGATTCCGAAAGTTCCGCGATATATTGACAAAGGAAAAAATAATTGATTCTGCCTTCTCGCAAGATATCGGCGGTCAGTGCCGCTCTTTCCACCGGCGCCGGTCGCCGCATGATATAGGCCAAAATATATAATTTGTCGGACGCCAAGTTCCGTAGATTTTCACGATTCATTTCATCACCTTCTCTGATTATACCATTGATCGTGAACAAGCGTCTTTCCATCTGATATAATAGGTTCAATACAATGAAGGAGGATCCAATGGAAAAACGTGAACGGATACTATATGACAGAGAGACGATTACCGAGCGAATCCGGGAGTTGGCCGCGCAACTCGACGCACATTACGAAGGGCGAGAGATCCTCGTCGTCGGCTTGCTGCGGGGCGCGTTCGTATTTTGTGCGGATCTCGTGCGGGAGATGCAGAGCAAAGTCGAGGTCGATTTTATGTCCACATCCAGCTACGGAAACGACGAGGTGAGTTCGGGCGACGTTCAAATATTGGGCGGTTTACGGGCCGATGTGAAAGACCGCGACGTGTTGATCGTCGACGATATTATCGACACGGGAAGGACATTGATGACGGTGACCCGCGCCATCGAAACCATGGGACCGCGATCGGTAAAAAGCGTCGTCATGTTGGACAAACCCTCCCGTCGGGAAGTGGATTTTTCCGCCGATTGGACCGGATTTACCATCGACGATGTATTTATCGTAGGATATGGGCTGAATTATGGACCCTATTACAGAAACAAACCCTACATCTATACGTACGAAGAAGATTAAATATCTTCCCCTGCTGTATGTCCTCGTAGCCTGTGCCGTCGTTTTTCTCGCCACCGGGCCGGTGCTGGGCAGGCTCCACCCCCTCTGGGGCATTGTGGCGACGGAATGCATCGCCATCGCCGTTCCGGCCTTTGTTCTACGCACGCGCCTGCCCTTATATCGGCCGAAGAGAATCGGCTACGGCGAGGTCGCGGTTCTTACGCTCGCGGTCTTTCCGATCATACTTCTGATCAACGGCCTCTTTCTGGATTTTCTTTCGGAGTATGTGGTTTTGCAAAACCGAAACCTAGAGATCTTGCGGGAACAGGAGCCCTTATGGGTGCAGCTATTGACGCTGGCGGCTTTTCCCGCCGTGTTCGAGGAGTTGTTGTTTCGCGGCGTGGTATGCGAGGTGTTTTCCCGGCGAAACCCGCTGGGCGGGGTGGTATTTTCGGCGGCGCTATTTGCACTCTTTCACTTCAGTTTGCAAAACAGCCTGGCGCCCTTTCTCTTCGGCCTGGTGCTGGGTCATATCTATCTGCACGGTGGTCTGTTGCCCTCAATCCTATCTCACTTTGTCTACAATGTCGCGTCCGTGCTCTTGATCCGCCTCTTTAACGAAGAGTGGATCACCGCGTTTTCGGAGCTAACCCGTGCCGCACGCCTGGGCGGGGCGGAAAACGGCATTACCCTGATCCTGATTCTGTGTTGCGTTTTGAGCCTGATCCTGATTTTGCGCCGGTCGCGCCAGCGGCCCCCGAGCGGGGGCGAAAAGCTCCTTCGAAACAAAGAGCCGATTCCCGTCCTCTTGCTGACGATTCTGTATTTGATTGCGATCTTTTTATAGGAGGTTATGTATATGGACAATTTTGACAAAGCCAAAGCGCTCTTAGAGAACGCGAACTATGCGATCTGTCTGACCGGCGCCGGCATTTCGACCGAATCCGGCATTCCCGATTTTCGAAGCGACAGGGGGTACTACAATACGATGATTCCCGAGGAGGCTCTCTCTGTGGGCGTACTCGAATCCGATCCCGAGCGCTTCTATTCCGAAGGCTATCGGATCATTCAAGATCTCGAGGGCAAAAAGCCCAATCCCGCCCATATTGCTCTGGCACATTTGCAAAAAGCGGGGATTATTCACGAAATCGTCACCCAAAATATCGACGATCTGCACCAACAGGCAGGTGCCGAGAATGTATTGCAGGTGCACGGCGACGCGTCCAGCGCCCGCTGCACGGTCTGCGGGAGGGAGATGGATTTTGCCGCCTTCGACGAACTGGTACAACAAGGCGACATTCCGCCCAAATGCCCGAACTGCGGCCACACCATGCGGACCAATGTGGTGCTGTTTGGCGACGCCATGCCGCCCGCCTTCGATGCGGCGATGCAGGCGGCGGAACGCGCCGATGTGATGATCGTGGTGGGAAGTTCCCTGCAGGTGATGCCGGTGGCGTACTTGCCGCGCATGGCGGAGCATCTGATTTTGGTCAACAAGGGAACCACGCCCTACGACTATCAGGCGGATGTCGTGTTTAAGGGTGCGGCAAGCGATGTGCTTGTCGAATTGGAGCGTAGGATCCTTGGCTGATTACGAGGTATTCAGCCGCATCTACGACGAGGTCATGGACAATTACGACTATGACCTCGTATTTCGTTGGCTCGAGGACTTGCTCCGTCGCCACAAAGTCGAAGTGCGGACGATCTTGGAAATGGCAATGGGGACGGGAAAGCTCACTGAGCGCTTGACGGCCTTGGGGGAAGTGACGGGCTTCGACCGTTCTCCTGAAATGCTTTCGATCGCCTACGGCGCGCTCTACGGCGATCCCATGGTGACGATGCGTAGGGCGGATCTGCGGGACTTCGATCTTCGCCGTAACTTTGATTTGATTGTCTGTCTTTGCGACGGGTATAATTACCTTCCCACGAAAAAAGATCTCTCGAATTCCTTCGAACGCGTGTATGCCCATCTGCGTCCGGGCGGGCTCTTTGTATTCGACATGAACACAGCCTACCGTTTTTCGGAAGAATACGGCGCATACCGAGAAATTCGGGAAGGGGACGACTATTTTCTGACGTGGGAGAACGAATACGACGAAGTGCGGCGCGTAAATCGCTACGACGTAAATATCTTTTTCGAGACCCGAGACGGCCTATACGAACGCGCCCGGGAGGTGCACAAGGAGTACGCCTATACCCGCGAGGAGATCGAAAACCTGCTGCGAGAAAACGGCCTGCATCGTATGGAGACATTGGACGGTTATACCCATAAGCCCGCCACGGAGACGTCGGGGCGGGTATCGTATGTGGTGATAAAGGAGTAAGTATGAACGATATTTGTATTCGGGCCATCGAAGAGAGCGGCCTGTTCAAAGTGCACGTCGCCGTGGGCACCGAACTGGTGGAGACGGCGCGGATAACCCATCAGACCTCTGCGACGGCGACGGCGGCGCTGGGCCGCAGTTTGCTGGCGGGCGTTTTGTTGCGCAACAAACTCAAGGGCGAAGACGAATCGCTTACGCTGATCATTGACGGCGATGGGCCGGGTGGAAAGATCGTCGTCACCGGCAGAAATAACGGATATGTGAAGGGATATATCGACAATCCCTCGGCGGATCTTCCGACCCGCGCATCCGACGGCAAGCTCGACGTGCGCGGAATCGTAGGCACCGCGGGAACCCTTACGGTGACGATGGATTTGGGGCTGAGGGAAGCCTACACGGGAAAAGTCGCTCTGGTAAGCGGAGAGATCGGCGAAGATGTGGCGCAGTATTTGTACCAGTCCGAACAGATTCCCTCGGCGGTGGGCCTGGGCGTATCCGTCAACGAAGATTTGTCCGTGCGTGCGGCGGGCGGGTTTATCGTCGAAGTGCTGCCGGGCGCATCGGCATCGCAGATCCGAGAACTCGAGACCACGCTTAAAGACGTGCGTTCGGTGACGGAGTTTATCGAACAGGGGCTGGACGCCGAGGGCATTCTGCATGCGTTGCTCCCGAACTACAACTTGCGGGAATTGGAGCGCAAGGAAATCGCCTATGTATGTGAATGTTCCAGAGAAAAGGTGGCGGAATCTTTGGCCGCGCTCCCCGATTCGGACATCCGAGAAATGATCGAAGAGGACGACGGGGCCGAGGCGCGATGCCATTTCTGCAACCGCTCATACCACTTCGACGGGAAGGAACTGAAAACTTTTCTCTCGTAGATTATAAAATTCTTGACAGACATGTTATAGTTCTGTAAAATGGAAAAAGGTCGTTGACCTGCCCAGATAGCTCAGTCGGTAGAGCAGTGGACTGAAAATCCACGTGTCGCTGGTTCGATTCCGGCTCTGGGCACCATTTGCGGAAGTGGCTCAGTGGTAGAGCATCGCCTTGCCAAGGCGAGGGTCGCGAGTTCGAATCTCGTCTTCCGCTCCAGCAAAGCTCGGGTTTCCCGGGCTTTTTTTGTATCCCGTTTTTGCGCACAAAAAAATCGTCGTGGATTTCCACGACGATTTGGAGGCGACATCCAGATTTGAACTGGAGATAAGGGTGTTGCAGACCCGCGCCTTACCACTTGGCTATGCCGCCCCGCCTCTTGACTTTACAAGTATAACACAATCTTTACAGTAAAACAAGAGAATTTTCGAAATGGCAAAATGCCGTGCTGAATTCTCGGAAAAGGCGCATTGTATGGTATAATTAACCATTAGATAAATTGGTAAAAATAGGGGGTTATCATGAAAGAGTTGTTGCAAACATTGCGAGCGGATGCCCTAAAAGCCATCGAGGGCGCCGCATCCGAAGAGGAACTGGAAAAGATCCGGCTGCAGTACTTCGGCAAAAAGGGAGAGCTGACCCAAATTCTCAAGGGATTGGGCAAGCTCCCCAAAGACGAACGACCCGTCATCGGCGCATATGCCAACGAAGTTCGGGAATTCGTACAGGGCATCTGGGACGAAAAGGTCGAAACGCTGAAAAAGGCCGCCTACGAGACGCGCATGGAAGAGGAATATCTCGACGTGACCTTGGATGCGGGCGATCTTAGAATCGGCCATCGCCATCCGCTTCTTGCGACGAAAGAAGAGCTCGAAGACCTTTTTGTAGAGATGGGATTTACCGTGGTGGACGGACCGGAAATCGAAAGCGTGGCGAATAACTTCGACGCACTCAATTCGCCGAAAAACCACCCGTCCCGCGACAAGAGCGACACCTTTTATATCGACGACGATACCCTCCTCAGAACACATACATCGCCGATGCAGATTCGCGCCATGAAAAAATACGGCGCGCCCTTGCGCATCGTAAGTTCCGGACGCGTATTCCGTTTCGACGACGTGGACGACACCCATTCGCCCATGTTTCACCAGTTTGAAGGGCTGGTCGTCGACAAGGGCGTAAGCCTTGCGAATCTGATCGACACCTTAAATGTCTTCGTGCATGAAATGTTCGGCGACGATATGCAGATTCGCTATCGTCCGCACAACTTCCCGTTTACCGAGCCCTCTACCGAAGTCGACGTCACCTGCCACGCCTGCCACGGCGAGGGGTGCCCGGCTTGTAATTTTACGGGCTGGAGCATGGAACTGTTGGGCGCCGGCGTGGTGCATCCCAATGTACTCAAAAACTGCGGCATCGATCCGGATGTATACAGCGGATTTGCCTTCGGCATGGGGGTCGATCGGATCGCCATGGTGAAATACGGCATCACCGATATCCGGCTGATGTTTGAAAACGACGCCCGTTTCTTGACGCAATTCTAGGAGGAAGTATGTTATTACCCAAAGCATGGCTGGAAAAATACGTAGAGATCGAAGGCTCCACCCGCGCCCTCGCCGACCGCATCACTGAGACTGGAAGCCACGTGGAATCCATCGAAAATCGAGGCAAAGATATATCGGGCGTCGTAATCGGCCGCATCGAAAAAATCGAAGCCCATCCCGACGCGGACAAACTCGTCGTCTGCCAGGTCGATGTCGGCACAGATACGCGGCAGATCATCACCGGTGCAAAAAATGTCTTTGAAGGCGCACTGGTGCCCGTCGCGCTGGACGGCGCAAAACTCGCCGGCGGTATGGAGATCCACGAGACCGAAATGCGCGGCGTAAAGAGCTGCGGCATGATGTGCTCCTTAGAAGAAGTGGGCTTTGACGCATCGGTGGTGCCCAAGGAATCGCGCGACGGGATTCACATCCTAACCGCCGACTGCAAGCCCGGGGACGATTATACGAAGATTTTGGAGCTGGACAAAGAAGTGATCGAACTCGAGATCACCCCCAACCGTCCCGACTGTCTGAGCGTGGCGGGCATGGCGATCGAAACCGCCGCGTCCTGTGACAGCGAACTGCACCTGCCCGAGATCTCGGTCGTCGAAGACGGAGAAGTGGCGATGAAAGACAGATTTTCAAAGCTCGATGTGCAGACGGAAAATGCGCCGCGGTTTTACCTGCGCATGCTCACCGACGTCCAAGTGGCGCCTTCCCCCCAATGGATGCAAAACGACTTGATGGCCTCCGGCGTGCGGCCCGTGAACAATATCGTCGACTTGACCAATTACGTAATGCTCGAGCTGGGCCAACCCCTCCACGCCTACGACCTGGCGGCGCTGGACGGCGACGGCATCGTCGTGCGCATGGCGGAAGAAGGGGAGCGCATGACGACGTTGGATGAGGAGGAGCGCATCCTCACCCCGAGCGACATCGTCATCGCCGACGGATCGGGCGTTATCGGCCTTGCCGGGGTAATGGGCGGTGCGATGAGCAGCGTCAATTCCTCTACGCACACCGTCATCCTCGAAGGCGCGAACTTCTCCGGCGAACATATTCGAAAGATCTCGAAGCGCTTGGGTCTGCGTTCCGAAGCCTCCACCCGCTTTGAAAAGGGCTTGGATCCGGAAACCGCAAAAAGAGCCGTGGACCGCGTGGCACAACTGGCGGTGGAAATCGGCGCCGCCAAGGTGGCAAAGGGCGCCTTGGATCACTATCCCCATCCCGTCTCTCCCAAGACGCTCGAGGCGTCCGTATCTCGCATCAACGGTTTATTGGGTACCGCGCTTTCGGGCGAAGAGATGGAGAAGATCCTCGAATCTCTATTGATCGACGTAGAACGAAATGAGGACACCTTGCGGGCGACGATCCCCACTTTCCGCGGCGATCTAAATATTTGGCAGGATCTCGCCGAAGAGGTGGGCCGCATTTACGGCTTCGGCAATATAGAGCCCAAGCCGCTTACTGGTACTTTGACCCGAGGCGGAAAGAGTCCCTACCGCCGCGCGGAGAAAAAGGCGCGGGACATTTTGCTCGCCGCCGGCTACGACGAATTTATGACCTATTCGTTTATGGGGCCCTCCGCCTACGATCGGATACGCCTTCCCGAAGGGCATCCTCTACGCGACAGTGTGCGGATTATGAACCCGCTGGGAGAAGAGTATTCGATTATGCGGACCACATTGCTGCCGAATATGCTCGATATTTTTGCGAAAAATATCAGCTACAAGAATTCCGCGGCATACGGTTTTGAATTTGGCAACGTCTTCTCCAAAGAAGATGACGGCGAAGGCCTGCCGAAGGAATCGGTAAATCTTTCGATCGGCTTTTACGGCAAAGAGGATTTCTACTTCCTTAAAAAGACCATAGAGACCTTGCTTTTTCGCATGGGCATCGGAGATCTGCGCTTCGTACAGGCGGAGGACTTTCCCTTGTTCCACCGCGGCAGACAGGCGCGGGTGTTTTCCGGCGATGCGGAAATCGGCATTTTCGGCGCCGTACATCCCGAATTGTCGGACGAAATGGGGCTGCGTCAAGAGATCTATATGGCGGAACTCGACTTTTCGCGCATCGTCGATGCGGCCGTAGAGGCCGTCACATACCGGCCCATCGCCCGATTCCCCGCCGTGGAACGCGACCTCGCCTTTGTCGTCGAAAAAAAGCTTCCCGCGCAAAAATTGATCGACTATATCGAAGAAAAGGGTACGGATCTATTGGAGGAAGTGCGTGTCTTCGACGTGTACTTCGGCAAGGGCATTGAAGACGGAAAGAAGAGCATTGCCCTAAAGATGTTCTTCCGCCACCAAGAGCGGACGCTCAAGGAGTCCGAGGTGACGGAGATTATCGACGCATTGATTGAGGGCATAGAAAGTACATTTGACGCCAAGCTACGATCGGAATAAGGAGTGCATTATGGTTTCCAAACGCGTACAAGTAGAAATCGCAGGAATGACATTTCAGGTAGTGGGCGACGACGATGCCGACTATGTAAAGGGTCTGGCAAAAGATGCCAATCGTCGCATCGACGAGATCGAAAGAAACAATTATCGTTTAAACGACGTACAGGTCTATATTCTGACCTTGTTAAATGCATTGGATGCGATGCACAAAATGGAAAAATCGCAAAAAGAAGCGGACGCTCTGTCGCAAAATGCCGGTGCATTAAAGGACAAGTTGGCGGAAATCGAAGCCTTAAAGCGCGATCTCGAAACGTCTCGCGAAGATGCCGCGACAGAGAAGGCGAAGATCGATTCCTTTGTCGCACAAGTGGCGGAACTGGAGACCGAAGAAAAAGAGCTGAAAAAAGCGCTCGACGAATTCCGCAGGAAGAACGAAAATCTCGATGGCGCCTTGTCGGAAAAAGACCGAAAGATCAAAGAATTGGAAGAGAAAAACTACGAGAGCCAAATGCGCATCGTGGATTTGAACAAGGAGATATACGTACTCCGTGGTGAAGATGAACAAAAATAAGACCGAATTGTTGGCGCCGGCCGGCGATCTCGCCGCGTTTTACGCCGCGATCCACAATGGCGCCGATGCGGTATATTTGGGCGGCAAGCGGTTTTCCGCCCGGGCAAGTGCAAAGAATTTTTCAGAAGAGGAGATGGCCGAGGCCGTCTCCTATGCCCATGTACGGGGAAAAAAGGTCTATGTCACGGCCAATATCCTGATCGCCGACGAAGAATTCGAAGGCGCCGTGCGCTACGCAGAGGAACTCCATCGAATGGGCGTAGACGGGCTGATCGTGCAGGATATCGGCTTTGCCCGCGCCCTGTTCGAAATGGTGCCGGAGCTGGAGTTGCATGCCTCTACGCAAATGAGTGTGATGACGGAAGAAGGCGCCCGTTTCCTCGAATCCATGGGATTTTCCCGCGTCGTGGTGGGAAGAGAGATCGATCCCGCAGAGATCTCGAAAATTCGAAAGCACACCGATATCGAAATCGAAGCATTTTGTCACGGCGCCCTATGCGTGAGCGTAAGCGGCCAATGCCTTATGAGCTCTTTGATCGGCGGAAGGAGCGGCAATCGGGGCAGTTGTGCCCAGCCCTGCCGAAGGACCTACGAGATCGTCGACGAAAGCGGGGCGGTCGTCTATGATCGCGGGTATTTACTGAGCCCGCGCGATCTCAATACCATCGATCGCGTCGACGAATTGCGAGAGGCGGGGGTCTATTCCTTTAAGCTGGAAGGGCGCATGAAAAGTGCCGAATACGTCGCCATGGTGAGCAGAAACTACCGCCATGCCCTCGACGGAGAAGATTACGCGGCCGAAGAAATGGCGCAGATGTTCAACCGGACCTATACGAAAGGGATCGGGTTTGGCGCATTCGGTCACGATCTGATCAGCACAGAACGGCCCAATCACCGGGGCGTGGAGATCGGAAAAGTTTCGGCGGACAAAAAAACCGTGCGCTGGAAGGTGCAGCCCGATGCGGACGATCTCCTGGAGTTTTCGGTGCATGGAGAAAAAAAGACCTATACGGTGCCGGCATCGGGTGCAGTCACGCCTTCTTTTTCCCCCGATCCGAACACAAAGATACTTCGGCTACAAAGTGCGCGGCTTCTTACAGAAGCGGCAAAGAGCACGCAGAAAGAGAGCGGACGGATTCCCCTTCGCGGAGAATTGTATATCGCCGTCGGAAAGCGGCCCGTGTTTCGGCTTGTGGGCCAAAAAGTCGTCGAGGCAATCGGAGACGATAGGATCGAAGTGGCCAAAAAAGCGGCAGTAGATCCGGATCGGATTCGAGAGAATCTGTCGAAGTTCGGCGATTCCATTTACTATTTGGACGCGGTCGATTTGCAGCTCGACGAAAAAGCGTTTGTGCCGATTTCTTTGGTCAATGGCCTGCGGCGCGAGGCGCTGATGCGCTACGAAGAAAAAGAGCTTCCTGCGGGTCTAAAAACAGCGCCGCTGCCCGAGATTCGCGTCAAGCCGCGGCCGAAAAAGACGCTTTTGACCGTAGAAATCGCCGAAGAACCGCAGATCTATCACCTACCCTATGATCAAATCGATCGACTGGAGTTATACTTTACGCCTTCGAAAGAGGCCGCAGATTTTTTGCGGCAAATAGCGTTGCCGGTGTATTTCAGCTTTCCCTACGAGACGCCGAAAGGGTTTTTCGACTGGGACGGATTGTTTTCCGGTGCGGTCGTTCAAAATCTCGGACAACTCGGTCGAATCCGCGGCGAAGAAGTGGCGGGAGAGGGGTTAAATATCTTCAATCGATACAGCTTCGACTATTTTGCGGCCCGCGGCGCACTGATGCCGTCTTTGGAATGTACGCGGCGGCAACTGGAAGACTTTACGATGCGATTCGGCCATGCGGGCGAGATTTTGTATTACGGGTATCCTCGGGCGATGAATGCCGTGCACTGCCCCATGAGCCTAAAAAAAGGCTGCGGAGCGAACAGAAACTGCTCGATCTGCGGCTATCGAAAGGGCTATGCGCTCCTCGACGAAAAGCGCGTCCGCTTTCCCTTTAGAAGAGTGGGCGATATGACCGAGATCTACAACAGTCTGCCCATCTATCTCGGGGACCGCAGCGCGCAGCTGATGACGCTTTCACCCTCGGCACTAAAGATTCGCAGCCGACTGGGAGAAGATGTGCGCCCGATCATCGAAGAGGCGCGCCGCGTGATCGAAGGCGAGCGCCCGAAGGATCTCGCGGTGCAAGAATTTACCCGCGGCCATTGGAACAGAGGTATATTGGAGGTTTAGAGGAGGAGATATGGCGAGAAGTATAGAAGCCATCCTTGAATTTCACGAAATCGTAAAGCGTTTGTTGGATCTCGCGAGTTCCGATATCGGAAAAGCGCGCATTTTGAAGATGCGCTTCTTGCAAGACGCCGACGAGATCGAATATATGCAGAAAGAGACGCAAGAGGCGCTTTCGCTTCTGATCACGCGTGCGGCGCCGCCCTTATCCGGCGCCCGTTCGGTGGCAAAGGCCGCCCACTACGCCTCTCGCGGCGGGGTGCTCGGGATCGATGAAATCTTAAATATCGGCGATTCCCTGCGCGGCGTATCGCGCATTCGAAAGTATATGGACGGGTCCAAAGGGGAAGAGGAAGAGTTGCCCTTTCCCATTATCGGCGGCATGGTTTCGGCGCTTTGGAGTCGGGGAGAACTCCGCGAAGCGATCGAATCGACCATTGAATCGGAAGATAAAATTTACGACTACGCGACGCCGCAGCTCAAACAAATTCGCAGAAATCTCGCCGCCAAGCGAGATTCCGTGCGGGAAAAACTCCAAAACATCCTCAATTCCCAAGATCTGCAGCAATCCCTGCAGGACTCCATTGTCACCGTGCGCGAGGGTCGATACGTCGTCCCCGTGCGCCACGACGCCCGCAATAAGGTCAAAGGCCTAGTGCACGATATGAGCGCCTCCGGGCAGACGGTATATGTGGAACCCATGGCGGTGGTCGAAGCCAATAACGAAATCCGCGCTTTGGAACTCAAGGAACGCGAAGAGATTCGCCGCATTCTCGAAGAGCTATCGGCAGAAATCGGCGCGTATCCCGAGGAATTTGCACAGAACGAGCAGATCTTCGGCGATCTGGATTTCGTCTTTGCCAAGGCAAAGCTGGCCTCGGAACAAAATGCGATATTTCCGTCCCTTTCCAAAAGCCGCTATACCAAACTCGTCGGCGCGCGCCATCCGTTGATCGATCCCAAAGACGTCGTTCCGCTCAGCTTGGAAGTGGGCGGGCAACATCAGGGTCTGATCATTACGGGACCGAACACCGGCGGGAAGACGGTCAGTTTGAAGACGTTGGGGGTTATGGTGCTTATGACCCAATACGGTCTGCATATTCCCGCCGAGCCGGGTACGGTGATGGGGATCTACGAAGGCGTATATGCGGACATCGGCGACGAGCAGAGCATCGAGCAGTCCCTTTCTACCTTTAGCAGCCATATGGTCCATATCGTCGATATATTGGGTACCATAAACGACAAAAGCCTCGTCCTCTTCGACGAGTTGGGCGCGGGGACCGACCCCACCGAAGGGGCGGCGCTCGCGTTGAGCATTATCGAATACGTACTGAAAAAGGGCGCGGTTTTTATGGCGACGACCCACTATACCCAACTCAAGCTCTATGCCTTGACCCGAGAAGGCGTACAAAATGCGTCGATGGAATTCGACGTCGACACCTTGTCGCCGACCTATAGGCTGATGGTCGGCGTGCCGGGAAAGAGTAATGCCTTCGAAAT
The DNA here is from genome assembly GCF_030815095.1 of Aedoeadaptatus ivorii. Taxonomy (NCBI): domain Bacteria; kingdom Bacillati; phylum Bacillota; class Tissierellia; order Tissierellales; family Peptoniphilaceae; genus Aedoeadaptatus; species Aedoeadaptatus ivorii. The sequence goes on along the minus strand of NZ_JAUSWF010000003.1, from coordinate 5,796 downwards.
CTCGGCGCGCTTGGGGCTTTCCGACGAGGTGCTCGCCGGGGCGAAGGATTTTCTGGAAAAAGAAGACATCGCCTTCGAGGACGTGCTTACCACGCTCGACGAGCAGCGCACCCGACTGGAAAAGCAACAGGCGGAACTGGTACAATTAAGGGCGCAGTATCGGGAAGAGGCCGATAAAGCGGCGCGAATGCGAAAGAACTTGGAACGCGAGAGAGATGCCATCCTCTCGAAAGCGCGGGACAAAGCGCATCGCATTGTGAAATCGGCGCGAGAAGATGCGGACCTCGCCGTATCGGAAATCCGCACGCTGAAGCGGGATCTGGAGCGCGAAGAAGCCCAGACCGTGCAGGAAGCACAGGATATCCTTAGAGAAAGCGATCGCCGTTTGCGATCCAAGGACCGCGGCATCGTACTGAAAAAAGCGAAAAATCCTGCCAAAAAGCTAAAACCCGGCGACACCGTCTATGCGGAATCGTTGGGTGTGACCGCCACTGTCTTGGAGGGGCCCGACGACAAGGGCAATGTGAGCATTCAGGCGGGGCTGATGAAAATGACGCTCCCCCGTGCCGCGCTGGTTCTTCGGGAAGAGGAGCCACAGACGCCCAATATAGGCGGCAAGCGAGAAAAATTTTCTCAAAACAAGTCCAAACACGTTAAGACGGAATTCGACATACGCGGAAAGACCTTCGAAGAAGCGAAACCCGTGCTCGAAAAGGCGATCGACGACGGGTATCTCGCCTCTTTGTCGTCGATTCGCATCATCCACGGAAAGGGCACCGGCCAACTCCGTAAAAAAGTAAAAGAATATCTTAGAAGGCACCCCTCTATCGGCAAAGAGGAGGATGCCGATCCCGCCGAAGGCGGAAGCGGTGTAACCGTCGCACATTTCAGATAGGAGAGCATATGATTGACTTTAAGAAAAATATAGTGGACGCATTGGCCGAAAATACCGGCCTCGGAGCGGCGGAAGTGGCGCAAAAAATCGAAATCCCGCCGGATCGGTCTATGGGAGACTACGCCTTCCCCGCCTTCAGTTTGGCAAAAGTGATGCGCAAAAACCCCAAGGCGATCGCAGAGGAATTGGCACAAAAGCTCGAAGGCTTAGAAGGCGTAGAGCGGATTCAGGTGGCGGGGCCCTATCTCAACTTTTTCGTCGACGGAAAAGCCTTGGCCGCCACCACTCTACAAGCGGTGCGGGAAGAGGGCGAAGACTTTTCCAAATCGGATCTTGGGAAGGGAAAGACCGTGGTCATCGACTATTCTTCGCCCAATATCGCAAAGCCCTTCCACATCGGACATATCCGTACGACCGTAATCGGCGATTCCATCAAGAGAATCTATCGCCATCTCGGCTACACCGTAGAGGCGGTCAACCACTTGGGCGATTATGGGACACAATTCGGCATGATGATCGAAGCCTATAAACTCTGGGGCGAACGAGATGTCATCGAAGCAAACCCCATCCCCGAATTGGTAAAACTCTATGTGCGGATCAATGCCGAAGCAAAAGACGAGCCGGACCTGTTGGATCGCTCTCGGGAATGGTTCCGAAAGCTGGAAAACGGCGATCCCGAAGCCGTAAGTCTCTGGGAGTGGTTCCGAGAAGTCAGCCTCGAAGAATTTAAGCGCGTCTACGAAATGCTCGACATCGACTTCGATTCCTATCGCGGCGAAAGCTTCTACACCGACCTGATGCCCGCCACCGTAAAGGAAATGGAAGAGACCGGCGTATTGGTCGAAGATAAGGGCGCCAAGATCGTCGATTTGGAATCGTACGGTCTGCCGCCGGCAATCATCGTAAAAAGCGACGGCTCTACGATCTATATCACCCGCGACATCACCACCGCTATTTTCCGAAAACAAGAATACGACTTTTACAAGAATCTCTATGTGGTCGGCTCGCAGCAGATCCTCCACTTTCAACAGATGAAGGCGATCCTTGACAAGATGGGAAAAGACTGGGCGAAAGATTGCGTGCACATTCCCTTCGGCATGGTGGGGCTCAAAGAGGGTACGCTGTCTACGAGAAAGGGCAATGTCGTCTATTTGGAAGACGTGTTGAACCGCGCCGTTTCGAAGGTGGACGAGATCCTCAAAGAGCGGGAAGAAAAGATCGGTGCACCCATGGAAAACCGCGAAACCCTCGCCCGGCAGGTGGGGATCGGCGCCGTCAAGTTCCAAGAGCTGTTTAACCAACGGATCAAAGACTATACCTTCGATTGGGATCGCACCCTGAGCTTTGAGGGAGAGACAGGGCCCTATGTGCAATACACCCATGCCCGCATGAATTCTCTGCTGAAAAAGGGCGATTTCAAAATCGATGCCGCCGTCGACACCGATTTGCTCAAAGAAGAGGAAGAGCGGGAGCTATTGCAGAAACTTTACGGATTCCGCCAAGTCATCGTCGACAGCCACGAGAAGTGCGAACCCTATTTGATTACGCGCTATATCGTCGATTGTGCAAAGACGTTCAATAAGTACTATACGAACACGCCGATCCTCGTAGAGGACGAGGTGCTGCGCAACACCAGATTGCTGTTGATCTATGGCACAAAGAACATGATCCGCATCGGCTTGGGCCTGTTGGGCATACAGGCACCGGATGCGATGTAGAAAAAAGGAGGCGGCGGCCTCTTTTTTATTGGAGGAACCATGAAAGGACTACTCGTCGCTCAAAACGCGAGCTATGTGCATACCAATCTCGCCGTGCGCCTGCTTCGAGAACAGCTGCACAAAGACATATCGATACTCGAGATGACCGTAAACGAAGACCTGCACCGCAGAATCGGAAAAATTTTGCTCGCGGCGCCGGACTATATCCTCTACTCCGCCTACATTTGGAACTGGACAGACATTCAAAGAATCGGCGAATATATTCGAAAAGCAGACCCGCATATCGCGCAATATGTGGGCGGGCCCGAGGTCAGTTACGACGTCGAAGAGCGGCTCAGAAACGAAGATTGGATCGACGGAATTCTTCGCGGGGAAGGGGAAAACACCATAGGCGCCCTGGTAGAATGTATCGAGGGGAGGCGGGGGCGATCCGAGGTTGCCGGCCTCGCCTATCGGGAAGGGGAAGAAGTCCGAGTCAACCCGCTCCCCGCATACGCGAGCGATCTGAACGCGCTCATTCCCGCAAGCTATACGGAATCCATGAAAAACCGCATCCTCTACTATGAGAGCATGCGGGGCTGTCCATATCACTGCAGCTATTGCCTGTCCTCCGAAGGCGGTCGCATTCGGTATCGGGATGTAAAGAAGATAAAAGAAGATATGCGCGAAATATTTGCCACGGGCACCAAACTGATCAAATTCGTCGATCGTTCCTTTCACATTGACCCCGCTCGTTCCGTCGAGATCATCGACTTTTTTTCCGAGGAATCGCCGGCGGATACGGGTATTCATTTTGAAATGAACCTGGAGCACTTAGATCGCGAAGTCGCAAAACATATCAATGCGGCGCCTGCGGGTAAATTTCAAATAGAAGCGGGAATACAGTCTGTAAATCCCGTCGTCAACGCCGCCATCCATCGGAAAACGGACATCGATGCCGTGGGGCGGGCACTACAAATGCTCGATACAGAAAAGACCCACATCCATCTGGATCTGATCGTCGGCCTGCCCCATGAGGATTTGGAGAGCTTTCTCGCGGGATTTGATCGCGTCGCCAAATTGGGCGCGCAAAAAATACAGATCGGTTTTTTAAAGCTCCTGCGCGGCACGGAGTTAAGGCGCCGGGCGGAAGAATTCGGCATCGTATATGAATCGACCCCGCCCTATGAAGTCATAGCAACGGCGGATTTTTCGGCGCGCGAAGTAATTTTGCTCCGAAATTTTGCGACAGCGGTAGAAAATTATTTCGACGAAGCCCGTTTTCGGGAGGTGTACCATGCCGTACAGAAAAAAGGAACCCCTCCTTCTCAATTCTATTTGGGCATTGCGCAAAAATTACAAGACGATGCGCATCGACGTCTGTTCCGGGGACGCGACGGCAAATACCGATTTTTGCATAGGCATCTGAACGAAAAATACGGGAGAGATGCGCCACTCTACGATGCCCTTAAAAAAGACTTCTACCGCAATGAAGACCGCTATATCGGACATGTGCTCGGCATCGAGGATCCGGAACTTTCAAAAAATGAGGTCATCGAATTTCTGAAACGGAATCCCGAATTCGCTTCCGATCGCAACCCACACAAAGCGGCGAAGCGGGTGCGTGGCGTTCGCCTAGCGAATACAAAGCGCTACTATCTTTATACAGACGGCAAATACATCAGACATTTCGACGAAAGGCGGTAACGATGGACACGAAAAAATACTTCGGCTCCTGGTACGACGAACTCGGTTTTTTAGAACTGAAAGACGAAACGGCGCCCCTTGCGGCTGCCCTAAGCGGCGCGCCGATCCCGATGCTGGAAAAAGACATCGTCCGAGAAATCCTACATCCGGACGCAAAAGACGTACTCGATGCCGAGCGAATTTTTACCGCCATGTGCATCGTCATCGGCCTGGACCCCAAATTCCCGTATCGCGATACCTATCTCGCATTTATGCAAAGAAATCCCGACGAAGCCGTGGCGGCCATACAACGGCGGATGAACGCAGCACTCGAAAGCGAAAATGCCGAACTCCTATGCCTTCTCGCCCGCGCCAAAGAGGCTATGCGGGGAAATCGAGCCGATATGCTCGAGACCACCTATGCCATGGAGGCCCTTTACAATGCCTATTGGGAAAACGGGGAAGCGGAATTTGCCGCCGATCTCGTCAAAGAAATCTCCGATCGATACGAAGCCATGCTCGCCGAAAAAACCGATGACGCCGCTGCCAACGCCGGACTCGCGCGCATTTCCGAGGCGAGGGGACAGTATTTGAAAGCGAAATTGCTTTTTGAGAAGGCCCTCGGGGGCGAAGCGGCAGAAGAGTGGAAGGATGGCATTCGAAAAGAGGTTCTCCGGCTCGAGGACCCCGCCGCCTTGGAGGCGGCAGAGACCTATCTGCATTACGGAAAGTTTTCCGATGCCCTCGCCGCCGTAGAAAAAGTGCGTTCTCGCGATACCGATCCCGCGCGGCAGGAAAAAATCGCGGGGATGGCCTATTACGGCATGGGCGCGTACGAAAACGCCATATTGCATCTCGAAGAGGCCCTGCATTACGGGGAGGATTCCGCCGTAGAAAACGACCTCGCCATCGCACTCGCCGCAAGCGGCCGCGAAGAAGATGCCGTAATGCGCCTCAGTGCGCTATTGGAACGAGAGCCGGAGAACCGAACCGCACTTATGAACCGCGGCATCCTCTATTATAGGAAGAAAGACTATGCGGCGGCGCGAATCGACTTTGAAGCGGCGTATCGATTAGAGGCAGACGCGGCGCTTTGGGAGCTGATTCAAGAAACCGAGAAAAACGAACGACACCCGGATTTGCGGTGATTGTATGGAAAATGTAAAAACCATCTTGACTTTGTAAAAGACCGTTAGTATAATAATAAAGTCATCTGAACGGCGGGCAAATCCGCCTTCGGCAGGAAAAAAGAAATCGAGAAGATTTCAATTTTCCATTGACAAGAGTTTACATCCGATGTAAACTATATAAGTCGTCTCGTGAGAGAAAGCGAGCGTAAACAAAACTTAACAAAGTTTTAAAAAGCGCTTGACAAAGTCTTTTCGAGAAGATATACTAAATAAGCTGCTTCACCGAAGCGGCACATTGAACCAAGTTAATTAAATGGTATAAGAGAATAAACCATAACACATCTAAGCTTAAAGCGGAAACACAGTCAGTGAATCCGAGTTAGGCAAA
>NZ_JAUSWF010000002.1:0-179290 GCF_030815095.1 Aedoeadaptatus ivorii | reverse complement strand
TCCACACCGGTGACGACGACGCTTCTCTTTTCGTTGGTAAGGCCGACGATTTCTACGTTGTCGTTGACTTTGATGGTACCCATTTCAACACGACCAGTGGCTACGGTACCGCGACCGGTGATGGAGAAGATGTCTTCTACGGGCATGAGGAAGGGGTGGTCGACGTCGCGAACGGGGTCGTCGATGTATTCGTCGACGGTTTCCATAAGGGCGACGATTTTGTCTCCCCATTCTCCGTCCGGATCTTCGAGGGCTTTCAGGGCGCTACCCACGGTGATGGGGGTGTTGTCGCCGTCGAAGTCGTATTCGTTCAAGAGGTCGCGCACTTCCATTTCGACGAGTTCGATGAGTTCGTCGTCGTCGACTTGGTCTTGTTTGTTCAAGAAGACGACGATTTTGGGTACGCCTACTTGACGGGACAAGAGGATGTGTTCACGGGTTTGGGGCATGGGGCCGTCTGCCGCGCTGACGACGAGGATCGCACCGTCCATTTGTGCCGCGCCGGTGATCATGTTCTTGACGTAGTCGGCGTGACCCGGGCAGTCCACGTGGGCGTAGTGACGCTTGTCGGTTTCGTATTCCACGTGGGAGGTGGAGATGGTGATGCCGCGTTCTCTTTCTTCGGGGGCTTTGTCGATGTTTTCGTAGTCTACGAATTCACCGCTGCCGAATCTCTTGTTGAGAACGTAGGTGATCGCTGCGGTCAGGGTGGTCTTGCCGTGGTCGACGTGACCGATAGTGCCGACGTTTACGTGCGGTTTCGTTCTTTCAAATTTTCCTTTTGCCATAATTGTCCTCCTGCTTTACGCTTCTTTATTTTTGTTCTTTCCGTTGAGCACTTCTTCCGATACGTTCTTCGGAACTTGTTCATAGTGGTCGAATTGCATGGAGTAGTTTGCACGACCTTGGGTGTTGGAACGCAAGCTGGTTGCATAGCCGAACATTTCCGCAAGGGGTACAAAGCAGGTGACGATTTGCGCGCCGCCTACGAGTTCCATACCTTCCATACGACCTCTACGGGAGTTGATGTCGCCGATAACATCCCCCATATACTCTTCAGGCGTAGTGATTTCGACCTTCATGACCGGTTCAAGAAGAATCGGATTCGCCTTGGAAAGCGCATCTCTCAGAGCCATGGAGCCGGCGATCTTAAACGCCATCTCCGAGGAGTCGACGTCGTGGTAAGAACCGTCGTAAAGGCTAACCTTTACATCGAGTACTTCATAACCGCCGAGAATCCCGTTTTGCATGGTCTCTTCGATACCTTGTTGGGTCGGTCCGATAAATTCCTTTGGAATGCTACCGCCGACGATGTTGTTTTCAAATTCAAATCCTCCGCCGGCTTCCAAGGGCTCGATGCGGATTTTGGCGTGGCCGTATTGACCGCGACCACCGGATTGACGTACGAATTTTCCTTCGCCTTCTGCGGCGGAGGTGATGCCTTCTCGGTAGGATACCTTCGGGCTGCCGATGTTCGCTTCGACTTTGAATTCGCGGAGCAGGCGGTCGACGATGATGTCCAAGTGCAACTCGCCCATGCCCGCGATGATGGTTTGTCCGGTCTCTTCATCCGTATAGGTACGGAAGGTCGGGTCTTCTTCCGACAGCTTTTGCAAACCGATGGACATTTTGTCTTGCGACGCCTTGGTCTTCGGTTCGATAGCTACGGAGATAACCGGTTCCGGGAATTCCATCTTTTCGAGGATAATTTGCTCTTTTTCGTCGCAGAGAGTGTCCCCGGTCGTGGTGTCTTTCAATCCTACGGCCGCGGCGATTTCTCCTGCATAGATTTCGTCGACTTCTTCTCGCTTGTTGGCGTGCATCAAGAGGATACGACCCACGCGTTCTCTCTTGCCCTTGCTGGAGTTATAGACATAACTACCCGCTTTTAAGGTACCGGAGTAGACGCGGAAGTAGGAGAGCTTACCTACATAGGGGTCGGTGACGATCTTAAATGCCAATGCGGAGAAAGGTTCTTCGTCCGATGCGTGGCGCTCGTCGGTCTCTTCGCTGTCGGGCAGTACGCCGCCGATGGCGGGTACGTCCAGGGGAGAAGGAAGATAGTCGAGGATCGCATCCAACAGGAGTTGAACCCCTTTGTTCTTGTAGGAAGACCCGCAAGTTACCGGGGTCATTTCTACGGCGAGGGTTCCCTTACGAATGGCACGTTTCAGATCCTCTTGGCTAAATTCTTCCCCTTCGAGATACGCCATCATCAAGTCTTCGTCGAACTCGGATACTTTTTCGACGAGGTTTTCTCTCCACTCTTCTGCCAAAGCCTTGTATTCTTCGGGAACTTCGGTGATTTCGATTTCGGTTCCCATGTCGTCTTTGTAGATTTCAGCTTCCATGGTAACGAGGTCGATCATCCCGATAAAATCTTCTTCGGCGCCCATGGGAATTTGGATGGGAACGGGATTTCCGTGGAGTTTTTCGTCGATGGTCTTTACGGAACGGAAGAAGTCCGCGCCGGTGACGTCCATCTTATTGATGTGGGCAATTCTGGGTACGTGGTAGCGATCCGCTTGTCTCCAAACGGTTTCGGATTGCGGTTCTACCCCGCTCTTCGCGTCGAAAAGTGCGACCGCACCGTCGAGTACCCGCAGGGAACGTTCCACTTCTACCGTGAAGTCGACGTGGCCGGGGGTGTCGATGATGTTCAGCCGATACCCCTTCCAATGGGCCGTTGTCGCGGCAGAAGTGATGGTGATCCCTCTCTCCTGCTCTTGTTCCATCCAGTCCATTTGTGCCCCACCGTCGTGGGTCTCGCCGATCTTGTGAATGCGACCGGTATAATACAGGATACGCTCCGTCGTCGTCGTTTTACCGGCGTCGATGTGCGCCATGATTCCGATATTGCGTACTTTCTTAAGCGGCACTTCTCTAGCCACGTATTTTCCCCTTTCTTACCATCTGTAGTGGGCGAAGGCCTTGTTGGCTTCAGCCGCACGATGCATTTCGTCTTTTCGCTTGACGGCGCCGCCCAGTCCGTTGGAAGCATCCATAATTTCTTTAAAAAGACGTTCTACCATGGTCTTTTCGCCGCGTTGTCTCGCATAGCGGATAATCCAGCGAAGACCCAGGGTTTGTCTTCTTTCGGGACGCACTTCCATGGGGACCAAATAGGTCGCACCGCCGATACGGCGGGATTTTACTTCCAACACCGGCATTACATTGTTGAGCGCTCTGTAAAATACTTCGAGTGCTTCTTCGCCGGTGGTTTCATGTACGGAATCCAGGGCTCCGTAAACAATTTTTTGTGCCGTGCCGCGCTTGCCGTCCAACATAACGTTGTTGATGAGTTTGGTGATTACGACATCCTCATACACGGGATCGGGCATGACCTCCCTCTTGGGGATATGTCCTTTTCTTGGCATTCTCTTCCCTCCTTAACTATTGGTTGAGAAAAATCATCGGTACTCGACAAATGTCGTGTGCCAAGAGCATCTATGAAAATAGTTTGTGCTCTTTGATTAGTTCGATTTCGGTTTCTTCGCTCCGTATTTGGAACGAGCTTGCATTCTTCCGTCTACGCCGGCGGTATCGAGGGAACCGCGCACGATGTGGTAACGCACACCGGGGAGGTCCTTAACACGGCCGCCGCGAATCAATACGACACTGTGTTCTTGCAGATTGTGTCCGATTCCGGGGATATACGCCATTACTTCGTATCCGTTGGAAAGACGTACACGGGCAACCTTACGAAGCGCGGAGTTCGGCTTCTTCGGGGTTACGGTACGTACCGCCACGCAAACACCTCGCTTTTGCGGGGAGTTGACCACGGTTTGTTCTTTCTTCAAGGAATCGTAGTTGAAGCCCAAAGCCGGAGATTTGGACTTGGTCTCCATCTTCTTTCTACCTCTCTTGACGAGTTGATTAATTGTAGGCACTGAGTGCACCTCCTTTGAAATAAAGTAAAATCTAACAGCACAAATCGATTTTCACTCATGAAAAACTACCCTTTCGGGTAGTTCCACGTTCCTGTCGATTTACACTCGAGTAGTATACCACTATTTATGCCGTTAAGCAAGGTTTTTACCCGATTTTCGGGATTTTTCACGATCCGATAAAAGCATTCAGCTTTCCCGTCGCATAGATCCGTTCGCTGACCCAGGCGGCGAAGGCCGCTTTTAATGTATCGATGGGCAAAAATCCCGCCATCGCTACGAGCGCCGGCTTTATCCCCCCGCTGTGGATCGACATACTCAAAAGGCCGGTCAGATTGATAAGCACCGCGCCGAAGAGAAAATAGACGATAAAAAATGTAAGGAAGTTTCGCTTCGTATATTTTTCGAGCGCAAGGCCCACCAAGAAGGGCGCGAGCACATAGCCGATAAAAAAGCTCCCCGATATGCCGAAAAATACCGCCGCGCCGCCGCGACCGCCGGGAAGCACCGGTAAACCCAATGCCACGGCGAGGACAAAGACGGCGGCGGTGAGAGTGCCGTACTTTTTCCCGAGGATGCCCCCGGCCATAAACAGCATCATATTCTGCAGCACCACAGGCACGCCGACGGGCATGGGGATGGCGATCATGCCGCTCAGTATAATGAGGGCTAAATACATGGCGACGGCGGTCAAATGTTTTGTTTTCATAAGAATACCTCCGAATAATTTTACAATACGTATTGTAAAATTATTCCACGTTTTGGCCGTCCCGTCAAATAAAAAACTCCGCTTTCGCGGAGCTTTTGTTATGCCTGTGCCTCTTCCAGCAGTTTGAGGTTTTCTTCTGCGAGGTTTTCCTCCTCCAGATAGACTTCGGCGTTTTTGCGCACGCCGGTACCCGCCGGAATCAGTTGGCCGATAATGATATTTTCCTTCAGGCCCTGCAGATAGTCCTGCTTGCCTTGGATCGCCGCATCGGTAAGGACGCGGGTGGTCTCTTGGAAGGAGGCAGCGGATAAGAAGGATTCCGTCGCAAGAGACGCCTTGGTGATTCCCAACAGGGTGGGCTCGCCGATCGCCGGACGAAGTCCTTCTGCTTCGGCTTCTTCGTTTGCCCTCTCAAAGCGCAATTTGGTGACCACGCTGCCGGGAAGGAGTTCGGTGTCTCCCGCATCTTCGATGCGCATTTTGCCCATCATCTGTTTGACGATGACTTCGATGTGCTTGTCGTCGATGTCTACCCCTTGCAGTCGGTATACCCGCTGCACTTCTTTTACGATATATTCCTGCACGCCGGTGACGCCCTTTACCCGCAAGAGGTCTTGGGGATAGACGGAACCCTGCGTGAGTTCTTCGCCTTTTTCTACGTAGTCTCCATTTTTCACGCGGATGCGCGCGCCGTAGACGACATTGTAGGATTCGGATTCGCCGTTTTCACCGGTGATGACGATCTCGCGCTTCTTCGCGGTCTCTTTGATTTCTACGGTACCGTCGATCTCCGCGATGATGGCAAGCCCTTTGGGCTTACGCACCTCGAAGAGTTCTTCAACCCGGGGAAGACCCTGGGTGATGTCCGCCGCCGCGACCCCGCCGGTGTGGAAGGTACGCATGGTCAGCTGGGTACCGGGCTCGCCGATGGATTGTGCCGCGATGACGCCCACCGCCTCGCCGATGCCGACGGTTCTGCCGGTGGCGAGGTTTTGGCCGTAGCACTTGGCGCAGACGCCGTGCTCGCTGTGACAGCCGAGGATGGAGCGAATTTTTACGCTGTCGATCCCCGCTTCGACGATGGCATCGGCCATATCGCCGGTGATGAGTTCGTCCGCATGGGCGAGGACTTCTCCGGTTTCCGGATGAAATACGTCTTCATAGGCGGTTCTGCCGGTGATCCGATCGCCCAGCTCTTCAATCATCTCGCGGCCGTCCTTAAAGTCCTTGGCGACGATGTATTCTTTCGTGCCACAGTCGTCTTCGGTGACGGTAACCTGTTGCGACACGTCGACGAGGCGTCGGGTAAGATATCCGGAGTCCGCCGTTCTCAGCGCCGTATCCGCTAGACCTTTCCGAGAACCGTGGGTCGACATAAAGAATTCCAATACGTCGAGACCTTCGCGGAAGTTCGAAGTGATCGGCACCTCGATGGTACGACCCGAGGGCGATGCCATCAGGCCCCGCATACCGGCGAGCTGCCGAATTTGGTTCTTGGAACCCCGCGCGCCGGAATCGGCGAAGATAAAGATATTGTTGAGTTCGCCAAAGCCTTCCATAACCTTATTCGTCAGGTGGTCGGTCGCCTCGTTCCAAATGTCGATGACGTGTTCGTAGCGCTCTTCGTCGCTGATAAGGCCCTTGCGGAACGCCTTTTCGTATTTGGTAACATCCGCATCGGCTTTGTCCAGAATTTCCTGTTTCTCTTCGGGGATCTCGACGTCGCCCATGGAAATGGACATGGCGCCGATGGTGGAGTAGTGGTACCCCATGCTCTTGATCTTATCGAGGAACTCCGCCGTCTCCAGATTGTCGTGGAGCTTATAGCAACGGTCGATGATTCTTCCGAGGAGCTTCTTGTCGATGGTCTTATCGACTTCGAGACTATACGGATCTTCCTTTCGGTTTACGAAACCGAGGTCTTGCGGAATGACCTCATTGATCAAAAAGCGTCCCACGGTGCTCTCTACGATCTTTCCGCGCTTGTCCTCGGCGTCCTTAAAGCGACGCACCTTGACGTGGGAGTGCAAGTGCAGATAGCCGCTTTCGTAGGCGTGGATCATTTCGTCGACGTCGGTAAAGGTGTAGCCGTCGCCCTTTACGGCGTCCTTTCGGTCGAGGGTGAGATAATAGGTTCCCAAGACCATATCCTGAGAAGGCGTGGTGATGGGCTTACCGTCTTTTAGGGCCAAGATATTGTTGGTGGAGAGCATCAATAGACGCGCTTCCGCCTGGGCTTCCGCCGAAAGGGGCAAGTGGACCGCCATTTGGTCGCCGTCGAAGTCGGCGTTGTAGGCCGTACACGCCAAGGGGTGCAGCTTGATCGCCTTGCCCTCTACGAGCACGGGTTCAAACGCCTGGATCCCCAATCTGTGCAGCGTAGGCGCCCGGTTCAGGAGAACGGGATGGTCTTTGATGACATCGTCCAATACGTCCCACACTTCGGGGCGCACCCGCTCTACCATGCGCTTTGCGCTCTTGATATTGTGGGCGAGTTCGCGCTCGACGAGTTCGCGCATCACAAAGGGCTTAAAGAGCTCGAGCGCCATATTTTTCGGCAGGCCACATTGGTAGAATTTCAGCTGCGGACCTACGACGATAACCGAACGACCGGAGTAGTCGACGCGCTTTCCGAGGAGGTTTTGACGAAAGCGCCCTTGCTTCCCTTTGAGCATCTCCGAAAGGCTCTTGAGCGGCCGATTGCCGGCGCCGGTGACGGGGCGGCCCCGTCTGCCGTTGTCGATCAATGCGTCTACGGATTCTTGCAGCATACGCTTTTCGTTTCGTACGATGATTTCCGGTGCGCCGATGTCCATCAGCTTGCGCAGCCGGTTGTTTCGGTTAATGACCCGTCTATACAGGTCGTTTAAGTCCGAGGTGGCAAAGCGCCCGCCGTCGAGTTGCACCATGGGGCGCAGCTCCGGCGGAATAACCGGGATGCAGTCGAGGATCATCCACTCGGTCTTATTGCCCGATTTGCGGAATGCCTCGATAACTTCGAGTCGACGGGTAATGCGCACCCGCTTTTGTCCGGTGGCATCTTCCATCTGCTCGCGCAATTCCTTGGCGATGGCATCGAGATCCGTACGGCGCAAAATGTCGCGGATCGCCTCGGCGCCCATCTTCGCCTCGAACTTGTCGCCGAATTCCTTGCGGTATTCGCGGTATTCGGTCTCGGTCAAAAGCTGCTTTTCGTAGAGATGGGTTTCGCCCGGCTCTACCTTGGTTACGATATACGAAGCAAAGTACAATACCTTCTCCAGCGCCCGGGGGCTGATGTCTAAAATCAGGCCCATGCGGGAGGGGATGCCCTTAAAGTACCAGATATGGGAAACCGGAGCGGCCAGTTCGATATGGCCCATACGTTCCCGGCGCACCTTCGCCTTGGTGACTTCGACGCCACATTTTTCGCAGACGACGCCTTTATAGCGGACTCTTTTATATTTTCCGCAGGAACACTCCCAGTCCTTGGTGGGACCGAAGATCTTTTCGCAGAACAGACCTTCTTTTTCGGGTTTTAAGGTTCTGTAGTTGATGGTCTCGGGTTTTTTTACCTCCCCGTACGACCAGGATCTGATTTTTGCCGACGAGGCCAATCCGATTTTAATGGAATGAAATAGTTCGTTATTGCTCAAGGAGCACTCTCTCCTTTCCTATATGCAGTGCGACTTCGTGGGACGGATTATTCTTCATCCGCATCCTCTGTAAAGCCTTGGGGGATCGCGTCGCCGGAAATCTTGCGGATGCCCGCAAGCGGTTTTGCGCTTCTCTTGCCTTCGATCAATTCCCCTGCGTCTTCTCCTTCGATCTTGCCATCCATATTGTCCAAGTGGTTCAGTTCTTCGTCGTCGTGGCTGAGATCCACTTCTTCTTCGTTTTCGTCCAGTACCTTGATCTCCAGAGCGAGGGCTTCGAGTTCCTTGATCAATACCTTAAAGGATTCGGGAATGCCCGGCTGGGGAATGTTTTCGCCCTTGACGATGGCCTCGTAGGTCTTGACCCGGCCGACGATGTCGTCGGATTTTACCGTGAGCATCTCCTGCAGGGTATGGCTGGCGCCGTATGCCTCCAGCGCCCAAACCTCCATCTCCCCGAACCGTTGCCCGCCGAATTGGGCGCGGCCGCCGAGGGGTTGCTGGGTGACGAGAGAGTAGGGCCCGGTGGAACGGGAGTGAATCTTTTCGTCGACCAAGTGGTGCAGTTTCAACATATACATATAGCCTACGGTGACCGGGTTGTTAAACTCCTCTCCGGTGCGTCCGTCGCGGAGTTGTACCTTGCCGTCGGCGGAAAAACCCGCTTCTTCCAAGGTGTCAAAGATATCCTGCTCGTTGGCGCCGTCGAATACCGGCGTCGCCACGTGCCAGTTCAGTTGTTTCGCCGCAAGGCCCAAGTGGACCTCGAGAACTTGTCCCAAATTCATACGGGAGGGAACCCCGAGGGGGTTCAGTACGATCTGAATGGGACGGCCGTCGGGCATGTAGGGCATATCTTCCTTGGGCAGTACCCGAGAGATGACGCCCTTGTTGCCGTGGCGACCGCACATCTTGTCGCCCACCTGAATCTTGCGCTTGGTGGCGATATATACCCGCACCATTTCGTTTACGCCGGGTTGCAGTTCGTCGCCGTCCGCGCGGCTGAAGGTCTTGACGTCTACGACAATCCCCGCTTCCCCGTGGGGCAGGCGCAGAGAGGTGTCACGCACTTCCCGCGCCTTTTCGCCGAAGATCGCCCGCAAGAGCCGCTCTTCCGCCGAGAGCTCGGTTTCGCCCTTGGGCGTCACCTTGCCCACCAAAATGTCGCCGGGGTTTACCTCGGCGCCAACGCGGATAATGCCCCGCTCGTCGAGATCTTTGAGCATATCGTCGTCCACATTGGAAATATCGCGGGTAATCTCTTCCGGTCCGAGCTTTGTATCGCGTGCCTCGGATTCATATTCTTCGATGTGGAGGGAGGTGAGAACGTCGTCGATGACCAGCTCTTCGTTGATCAGCATCGCGTCCTCGTAGTTATAGCCTTCCCAGTTCATAAAGGCGATCAGGATATTTTTCCCCAAGGCCATCTCGCCCAAATCGGTGGAGGGTCCGTCGGCGATGATTTCGCCGCGTTCTACCTTTTGTCCGGTCTTGACGATGGGCCGCTGATTAATGGTGGTGCCTTGGTTCGCCTTTTCGAATTTATGGAGCGTAAAGACCACATCGTCCGTGCCGTCGTCGGGCGTCACGGTAATGGAGCTGCTGCTCACTTTAGAAATGGTGCCGTCGCAGGTGGAAATCACGCAGACGCCGGAGTCCCGGGCCGTCTTGTACTCGATGCCCGTCGCCACGATGGGCGCTTCGGTTTTTAAGAGGGGCACTGCCTGCCGCTGCATGTTCGAGCCCATCAACGCACGGTTCGCGTCGTCGTTTTCCAAAAACGGAATCATGCTGGTCCCTACCGCGACGATCTGTTGCGGCGAGACGTCCATATAGGTAATGTCTTCGCGGTGGAAGATATCCACGACCCCTTCGTGTCCCCGGCCGATAACCCGCTCGTTTACGAAGTGTCCGTTTTCGTCGATCTTTTCGTCCGCCTGGGCGATGATATTTTCGTCCTCGATATCGGCGGTGATGTACTCGATCTCGGAGGTCACGACGCCTTCACCCTTTTTTACCTTGCGGTAGGGCGCCTCGATAAAGCCGTATTCATTGATGCGGGCATAGGTCGTAAGCGAGGTAATCAACCCGATATTCGGACCTTCCGGCGTCTCGATGGGGCACATCCGGCCGTAGTGGGAATTGTGGACGTCCCGTACCTCCATGCCGGCGCGGTCCCTAGAAAGACCGCCTGGTCCCAATGCCGACAGACGGCGCTTGTGGGTCAGCTCCGACAGCGGGTTGTTTTGGTCCATAAACTGAGACAGCTGCGAAGAGCCGAAAAATTCCTTGATCGCCGCCGTCACCGGACGAATGTTGATCAAGGACTGCGGCGTGGACGCATCCGGGTCCTGTACCGCCATGCGCTCGCGAATCACCCGTTCCATGCGGGTCAGGCCGATGCGAAATTGGTTCTGCAACAGCTCTCCCACAGAACGGATGCGGCGATTGCCCAAGTGGTCGATGTCGTCGGTATTTCCGATGCCGTGGAACAGATTGAATTCGTAGTTGACCGCCGCCAAAATATCGTCGATTAAAATGTGCTTCGGCGTCAGTTCCTTATAGTGTAACTTGATCCGCGCGATCAGTTCTTCGCCTTCGTATTCCTCGAGGAGTTCCTTAAGGCGAGGCAGGTAGATTTTTTCCTTAAAGCCCAGGGCTTCAAAGTCCAAATCCAAATCCAATGCCGCGGGATTCACAAAATTGTTGCCCAGGAGCACGAGCTTGCGCTTTTCGCCCGGGTCGTTGATGTCGTCGACGAGGATTTCTACGCGATTGATGCCGGCGTTTTCGATCTCGATTGCCGCCGCGCGATCCACCCGATCCCCCGCCTTCGCCAGGATCTCGCCGGTCTCGCCGTCGATTACGTCTTCAGCGACTACGCGATTTTCGAGACGTTCGCGAAGTGCCAGCTTCTTGTTGAACTTATAGCGGCCCACCTTCGCCATATCGTAGCGGCGGGCATCGAAGAACATATTCTCGAACAGAGACTGGGCGGATTCTACCGTCGGCGGCTCGCCGGGACGCAGCTTCTTGTAGATTTCCAGAAGGGCTTCCTGCTTGTTGCTGGTTTGGTCCTTTTCGAATACCTTTAAAAGCTCCTCGGTCTCTCCCATTAAGCGGGTGATTTCCAGATTGGATTCGATGCCGATGGCGCGGAGTAAAATCGTGATGGGGATTTTGCGGGTTCTGTCGATGCGTACATTGATCACGCCCTGGGCGTCGGTCTCGAATTCCAACCACGCACCGCGGTTGGGGATCAGGGTCGAAGAAAACAGGCTCTTGCCCGTCTTGTCGAGTTCTTCCTTATAATAGGCGCCGGGGGAGCGAACCAGTTGACTGACGACGACCCGTTCCGCCCCGTTGATGACGAAGGTGCCGGTGTCGCTCATCAGGGGCAGATCCCCCATAAATACTTCCTGTTCCTTTACATCGCCGATTTCCGTGTTGATCAGGCGGACCTTTACCTTCAAAGGCGCCGAATAATTGGTATCCTTCTGTTTGGCTTCTTCGAAGTCGTATTTCTTATCGTCGGATACGTAATAGTCTACGAATTCGAGAATCAGATTGCCCGCGAAGTCCTCGATGGGCGAAATATCTCGAAATACCTCTTTCAGACCTTCGTCGATCAGCCACTGAAACGAAGAGGTCTGCACCTCCAACAGATTGGGGATCTCCAACACATCGTCGATCCTCGAATAGCTCATTCTCTCCCGTTTGCCGTATTGAACAGGATGTACCATCTGAATTCCTCACCCCTCACAAATTCCTCGGAAAACAAAAAATGTATGTGTAAGTATTCGTACAGAGTTGCCCCGCCAAAAAAAGCTTACATATACATCGTCTTCCATTGCTGCTGCCGTCATTTCCATGCTTCGTTTTATTATTATGCAATTTATTATATTATCATGAGGCGCAATATAAAACAAGGGGAAAATCGTATTAATTTTCCCCTACCAGTATTTTCCCCGCCGAAGGCACATAGCGGGAAGTAAATGCGAGTTCGCGCCGCACTTCCCGTCCGCCCTCTTTGAAAATTCGATATGTCTTATACACCGATCCGTCTACGGCGGGCACCTCTACCCTTTCTTCTCCCGCCTTTAGCTGAGAAGAAAGCTCCCGCTGTTCCCCTGCGGGAATGGTCGCCACGCGCTCGGTAGCGAGTTCGATGGCATAGGGCTTTTCCGCCTTGGGCCCGTAAATCTTACACACCAGTTCCTTGCCGTCTGCCCGCATTTCGATATATACCGGCGTCTTGTACGAATTTTTGAAGATCAAATCCTTGTAGCCGTCCACCACTGCGCAATCCAGCCCTTCCTCGGCATAGGGAACGGGGCGGGAATGGTTGAATTTCGTAAGCACCGTAAGCCCCGCCTCTTCCGCCGCATTGTAAAGCGCGGTGGAAACTTGGCAGACGCCGCCTCCGATGCCCGATGCCATTCTTCCGTTTTCTACGATCTCTCCCTTTCGAAATCCGTGGGCTTCGGTGACGCCCCCGATCTCCTGCAGAAAAGAGATTTTTTCTTCCGGCGAGAGCACAATGCGCCGAAAATACGAGGCGCCGTTTTCCACATTTGCCTTGCGGTCGCGGTCGGAATCTGTATAGTCGGAGCGCACCATAGCGAGCACGCCGTCAATCCCCGAAAGTGCCTCGGCACTCAGCGCCGGCTCCTGTGCGGTGGTTTCGATTTTAACGGGCGCGCCGTCATAAAGTGCGAGGGCGTCTTTGGCCGCTTTCACATCGGGAACTTCTCCCGCCTCCCCCTTTTCGATTCGCACCGCATCCCCATTGTCCGCCACCGGACGGGCGGGGAGGGGCAAATCATATAACGTGCCGTCAAAGGAAAAGAGCGTGCGCGCGAGCTTCTTTTCATTGACCGCAAGGGGCATCGCCACTTCGCGCTTGGCAAAACAGGCGCCGATCCGCTCCCACGGCCTCATATCCCGGCTCAGTTTCATCGCGGCCGCCGCCACCGCGCCGGGATCGTAGGAAAGGCCCAGTGCGTGCGCGTCGGTGCGCACAGCGCGCGAACCGGCGCGAAGGGTGATCTCCCGTTCATCGAAGGTCGCCGCGGCATTTTTCAGCGCTGTCTTTGCGCCACTTTCGCTTTTTGTCCCCAAAGACACGCCCTTATAGGTAAGGCCGGGGCTGATTCTTCCAAAAGCGGGGACAGAAATAACGGCAATGACAAACAACAAGACCGCCGTTACCAAGAGGACCCCGTGCTTTATGTGCTTTTTTCGCTTCAAGGCGGCGCGCTTATTTTTTCGATAGTTTTTATAGTTTTCATTCATGGGCTTTCCCGTTCCTCTTATAATATTCGCAATACGGCTTCAAATCGCATTCGCTGCAGAGGGGCGTTCTCGCCTTACAGATGCGCCGGCCCAAAAAGATCAGCAGATGGTGTCCCTTGCTCCACTTCTCTTCGGGCCAGATTTCCATCAGTTGCGCCTCGGTCTTTTCCACCTTGTCGCTCTCTGCGAGGCCGATGCGGTTGGATACGCGAAACACGTGGGTATCCACGGCGATGGCGGGAATCCCCAATACATTCGATGCCACCACATTGGCGGTCTTTCGGCCCACGCCGGGAAGCGTCATCAGGCCCTCGATGGTGGGGGGAATCTCGCCGCCCCAGTCTTCTAATATGGCGCGGGATGCGCCAAGGATGTTCTTTGCCTTATTCCGGTAGACGCCGCAACTTTTGATATAGCCTTCGAGCGTCTTTTGATCGAGTGCGACCATGCGCTCGGGGGTGTTGTATTTTTCGAACAACACCTTCGTCACTTTGTTCACCCGTACATCGGTGCATTGGGCAGAGAGAATCGTCGCCACCAAAAGCTCATAGGGCGTAGTATAATCGAGCTCCGCCCGCGCGTCGGGAAACATCGCTTCCAATCGCGCATATACTTTTTCTGCCGTTTGCTTATCGATTCGCATAGATTCTCTACCTCTTCCTGTCTTTGAAATACGCCCGAATGTACTCGGCGTTTTTCTTCCATTGTCGCGCGCCGCGCCACGCGCCGCTCATATGTCCGAAATTTTCTCGAAAGGTACGATTGCTCTGTGCCTCCACCTCGTCGAGGGGAATGTATGTGCGGGGGTTTTTCGTCTGAAACCGCGCGGGAATGTCGGCATTGAAGGGACATACCGCCTGGCAGATGTCGCAGCCGTAGAGGGAATCGGCGAGGATCTCCCGTTCCCGTTCGCTGAGCGGTCCCCGTTTTTGGGAGAGCCACGAGCGGCACCGCGTGGGCGATAGCCGTCCCGAAGGGTCTATGGCGCCGCCGGGGCAGGCGCGGACACAGCGCATACAGCTTCCGCAGCGACACGTTTCGATCTCCGCCGCCCCATCGCAATCCCGATCCACGAGCAGAAGTCCTATGGTAACATAACTTCCCAATTCGCGGTGAATAAAGTTGCCGTTTCTTCCGATAAATCCACGCCCGGTGCGCGCGGCAAACCCCCGCTCGTATAGGGGACCGGTATCGATCTGCCGATGACAGCGGATCGTGGGGTCCGCTTCTTCTAAAAGCGCCTGCAGGACTTCGATTTTGTGTTTAAGAAGCAGATGGTAATCGACATCGCGCGAGATCCCCGCCAGGCGACCGTAGCCCGCCCGGGGCGCCGACAATTTTCTCTCGAAGGGAATCTGCTCAAAGGCGACATAGACTGACCTGCCCGCGGGGAACACCGCCCGAAAGTCGTAGCGACTTCGGTCGTCCTCGGGTTCAATATCCAGTCGCTCCCCGGCCTCCCTTCGCGCGGCGAGGATCACTTCCATTTCCGTAAGTACCGTAAGGGGGATATGGGCGAGGTCATGAAAACCCGCTTTGTTTTTGATTTCTTCGAGATCCATCACAAGCCCCCTTCGTTGTTGTATACTTATACTATCATAACCTTTAGAAGGAGGTATACATGCGAAAAGGTATACCCGTTAAAAATTTGAAAATTAAGGCACAACGCATCGCCGACTTCGTGCCCAAAAAGCGGGATGTGGATCTTACGCTGATCTTCTCTGTCCTCGCCATCACCGCCCTGGGCTTTCTCGTCCTATCCTCGGCGACCAAAACCTACGGGAGCGGATCCTACTTATTAAAGCAGGGGGTGGCGACCGCCTTGGGCTTTGCCGCTCTTATGGGGCTTATGGTGTTGGATTACCGCATTTGGAAGCGCTACTACCCGTTCTTATACGGCCTGAGTATCTTGCTTTTGGTGGCGACGCTTCTCTTCGGTCACGGCGACACCACTTGGGGCGCAAAGAGCTGGCTCTCCTTGGGACCGGTGAACTTTCAGCCGGCGGAATTCGTAAAGGTCTTTCTGGTGATCTGCTTTGCCGCCTATCTCGAAACCCACGCCGAGGTCATCAATCATCCCAAGGAACTTATCAAGGCCCTCGTCTTTGCCGGCTTTCCCGTGGGATTGATTCTCCTGCAGCCGGACTTCGGGACCGCCATGGTCTATCTATTTTTTATCGGCATTATGTTGTTTTTCGCCGATCTGGATTGGAAGTATTTTATCGGCGCCGCCGGTGCCGCGATCCTATCGCTGCCCTTTTTCTATGCCCGTCTGGACGAGTACCAGAAAAATCGAATCCTCGACTTTCTACGTCCGGGCGCCAATACCTCGGGGAGCGGGTATCAGGCCTACGAAGGGCGCATCGCCATCGGAAACGGCAAGTTCTTCGGCCGCGGCCTCTACGAAGGCCCGCAGACGCAGTACAATTTTATCCCCACCAAAGAAACGGACTTTATCTTTCCGGTCTTGGTCGAAGAGCTGGGGTTTTTGGGCGGCAGCGTTGTGCTCGCCCTCTACGGTCTCTTGTTTTACCGTCTGCTCGCCCTCTCAAAGATCGCGCGGGATACGACAGGTCGGCTGATGGTCATGGGCTTTCTCAGCATCTTGTTTATCCACGTGTGGGAAAACGCGGGGATGACCTTAGGACTGATGCCCGTTACGGGCATTCCCCTCCCCTTTATCAGCTACGGCGGCACCTTCCAGTTGGTGAACCTCGCCATGATCGGCCTCTGCCTCAGCGTCCGCTATAATCGAAGCGGAAAGCGCACCGAAGCGGCGAAGATCGATTTCTTGGACGATCTAAAAGACAAACTCGCCGCCTATGGCGAGCGCCAAATTCAAAAAGAACGCCTGCGCCGCGAACGACGCAAAAAATAAGAGAATGCCCGATTTCGGGGACAAAAAAAGAGCCGATGGCTCTTTTTTTATGCGTCTATGGGATTATTTGCTCGCGTTTTCTACGGCACCTTGCACCAGTTTTTGCAAGTCGCCGATATCGATGGTCACCAAGCTCGCGAGATCCGCTACATCGGGCACCGCCTTGTGGTGCTCGTCTTTTTCCTTGGTGGGAATGGCGAGAACTTCCTCTGCGGTCTTTCCGCCGACATACGCCTCAAAATCGTCGGCCTGTTCGTACCATTCTTTCTTGATTTCGGAGGCTTCTTTCATCTGATACGCATCTCCCAAATCCCTCTTGCTTTTAATTTCGGCATCCGCCTGTTTCACTTTCCCGGCGGCGTCAAATTCTGCCGTCGGCTCGGAGATGTCGATTCTCGAGGCGGTGATCTTTTCGTCTTTATCGATCACAACCGCCGCAGCGGAGATTTCAATCGCCGCTTTGGGGCCCTTTTCCCCTTCCACGCCCTTGGACTTTTGGGTATCGGCGGTGAGCTTTAAGCCCACCTTTTCGCCGCCGCTCGCGTCTTGGGCGTTGTCATAGGCTTCACGCACCAGCTTTTGAAACGCGCCGATGTCGATGGTCACCGAGCTCGCGAGATCCGCGACATCGGGTACCGCCTTGTGGTGCTCGTCTTTTTCCTTGGTGGCGATCCCCTCGATCTCCTCTACCGTCTTTCCGATCGCATAGGCGGAAATGGCGGCGGATTGCTCGTCCCATTCCTTCTCGATCTCCGAAGCTTCTTTCATGCCGTAGCTCGCGCCCTGTTCCAATTTCGAAGAGGCGGCCTCCGCCGGGGCGGTATAGGCGCCGTCATTGGAAAATTCGACCTTGGGTTGAATCACATCGTAACGGAGATCGACGATCTTGCCGTCGGTGTCAAAGCCCACGGCCACCGCCATCCCGTCCGCCTGCGCCGATGCGCCCTTTTCTCCCATCTGATCGGTGGTCTTGAGCGTGGTATCGAATCCCAGGCCCAATTTGGCGATCTCGCCCGCCGCGACTTCGCTCTTTTCCTCGGTCGCCTTCTTATCGTTGGCGACGGCGGTTTGCGTCTGCGCATTCTTTGCTTCCTCTTGCGCTCCGTTCGCCTGCGTGTCGTTCTTTTGTGCGCATCCCGCCAACAAAGTCAGCGCCAAGGCGCCGATGGCGAGTTTTCCGCCGTTCCCCGAAATCTTCATCTCTGTACTCCTTTTCACACAAATAGATAATTTTAGATATGTTCAAGCGTACAAGATTTTGGAAACCATGTCAAGAATTGTTTTTTATACATGATATTCACATTTGTACCTACGAAAACGGCTATACACCGGCATTTTTCCTTTCCATTGTTATTTGTTAAACGCGCAAACGCTTTTTATGCGTGGATTTTCCCCGTCTCCGCTTCCGAAGATAACTACGCGAGCAAGTGTGGTATAATATTTACGTCTATCTCCGAACAAGCGGAGGGGACGAGAAAGGATCGAGGTGTAAAATGTCATCCTATCAAATTTTGACAGACGGCGCTCAGGACCTATATCCCGAGCTGTTTCATAGTACGAATATCCGCAGAATCCCCATGCGGACCGCTTGCGGCGGTCGCGATTTCGAGATCGGCGACGATACCACGCGCGACGATATCTTGACATTCTACCGGCTGCTTAAAGAACAACCCGCCTATACTTCTCAGATTTCCCCGGGGATCTATGAACACTATTTCGAACAATACTTAGAGAAAGGCCTCGACGTCTTATACCTCTGTATGAGCGGCGGCATATCCATGCAGTTTCATCAGTCGGAGGTGGCGGCAAAACTCTTACAGGCGCGCTACCCCGAGCGCACCATCCGCTGTTTGGACACCCGCACCTGCACCGCCGGCGGCAATTTGATCTGTGCCCGGGCGGAGGCGAATCAAGCGGCGGGCATGGATCTTTCGGAAAATTTCGACGATCTGGAAAGCTTTAAGGCACATATCGGGCTCTACGGCATCGTCACCGAATTGGACCACTTACACCGCGGCGGGCGCCTTTCGAGTGTCGGCGCCTTGGTGGGAAATGCCTTAAATATTAAGCCCTTCCTCCATATGCGCGACGACGGCGTCCTCGCCATTCGCGAAAAGGTACGCGGCGCAAAGAACGCGACCAAGACCCTCGCACGCACCGCCGGAGAGGACCCGGATCCCGCACACCGAATCTGTTATCTGTCCCACGCCGACAACGAAGCGCTCTGTGAAGAAGTGAAAAAGCTGATTCTCGAAAAGACGGAGATCGAAACCGTCTATACGGGCCTCTTAAACCCCATTATCGGCTCTCATTTGGGAAGCGGGGGCATTTCTATGGCCGTATTGTGCGCGAAACCCGTCTCCTAGTTCGGAAAAATGCGCGAAAACGTGGAAATTGCGCTGATTTTAGGATATAATTTATTGTCGAGTAAACTAAGGAGGATACGAAATGACAGAACTTAAATTACATTTAGAAAAACGCGAAGGCACCGGTACTGCCGGCGCCAAGAAGAATAGAACGGAAGGTCTGGTCCCCGGCATTTACTATGCCAAAGGCGAAGAGCCGGTAGCCATCGTCGCCAAGGCCAACGAGTTGCGTAAAATCGTAGACGTAGCCGGTACCTCCGCTCTGGTGGATGCGGAATTGGACGGCAACTCCAAGAAGATCCTGTTTAAGGAAATTCAAGAGCACCCCTTCAAAAACCAACTCCTGCACTTCGATGCCTACGGCGTCAACCTGAAGGAAAAGATCAAGTTGATGATTCCCGTCGTCCTCGAAGGCAGAGACGATATCAAGGTACAACCCTCCGTATTGTTGCAACTGTTGGAAGAAGTCGAAGTCGAATGTCTGCCGACCAATCTTCCTTCCGAAGCCGTTGTCAATGTCGCAGATATGGAGATCGGCGATACCCTCACCGTCGAAGACTTGGATGTCTTTAAGATCGAAGACATCGAAGTCCTCACCGATGCGGAAGAAGCCGTCGCTTCCCTCCAAGAACCCCGCGAAGAAATCATCGAAGAAGACGAAGATGCGGAAGAAGCAGAAGCAGCCGACGTACCCACCGTCGACGAAACCGAATCCGACGAGGAAGAAGAAGAAGACGCCGAATAATCTTTTTCATAAAAATAAGCCATCGAGTCAATCTCGATGGCTTATTTTTATGAAATCAACGGATCGGTCCCAAATACAGATCGTCTCCAAAGGCCGGCACGAGGACCAAAAACGGAATCCATATGGCCAAAAAGCTGAACAGCACGCTGCGATCAAATCGGCGCATCAACAAGAAAGTCGTGATCGGCACATAGACCGCACCGATCCCGGGCAAGAGGAGCAAAAGCGCAAACCAACCCGATCCGTAGACGATGCGCGCAAGCACGACGGTGTTGTAGATGGGAATGATCGATGCGATCCCCGCTTCCCCCGCTTTTTCGAACAATTTCCACCACGCCACCATATAGATGATGGCGACGATCAAGGCGATCATCATCGCCGTTCCCCCGGCAAAGACCCCGAGCAGATTCTCGTAATAGTCCATTGTGCGTCTCCTTGTTTACAAGAGTTCCCGAACGACTTCCGATAAAAGACGCCGAGGCCGAATCTCCGCTTTTCCTCCCCCTTCGATGCGCGCGCCCAGGGGCACGTAGATGGTGCGAAATCCCATCCGCTCCCCTTCGCGAATGCGCGACTGGAGAGAGGGGACATTTTTAATCTCTCCGGTGAGTCCCACATCGCCGATAAAGAGCACGTCCCGTGGAAGGGGCTTGTTGCGAAATGCCGATGCGATCGAAAGGATGGCCGCGAGATTCGCAGCCCCTTCTTTGAGCTTCAGATTGCCGGTGGTTTTTACCACGACATTCTTGTCGTACAGCGACAGACCGCCCCGCTCTTCCAATATAGAGAGGAGCACCCCCAGCTGTTCTCTGCCCATACACTGGGAGATCCGCTGGGGATAGGGCGTAAAGCTCTTACTGACGAGACTTTCGATCTCGACGATAATGCTGCGGGTCCCTTCTCTGGCGATGCACATCGCAGAGCCCGGCACCTCGCCCCCTTCCGCCCGTTCGGTCATAAAATGTGAGGAAGGGTTGTCGATCGAGACCATGCCCGCCTCGGTCATCGAGAAAAATCCCATCTCGCCGGTGGAACCGAATCGGTTTTTCGTCACCTGCAAAATGCGAAGCTCTTCCTGCATTTCGTGGTCGATAAAGAGCACCGTATCTACCAGGTGTTCTAACGCCCGCACGCCGGCAAGGGAATCCTGCTTGGTAAGCTGACCCACCATAAACACCGCCCGGGGCTTGCCTTTGTTCTTGGCGTAGTCCACCAAGAGATTCGCACATTCCATGGTTTGGGTGGGCGTTCCCGCCCGCGCGGAAAAAGCATCGAGGGTAAAGGTCTGAATGCTATCCAATATGATGACGGCGGGGTTGATCTCCCGGATCCAGTGGCGCACATCGTCCATAGAGGTGCCGGCATAGATCCAGATATTTTCGCTGATTCCCGTGCTGATCCGCTCGGCGCGCATCTTCACCTGGCTCTCGCTCTCTTCGCCCGAAGCGTACAAGACGCGCAGGCCGTCCTTGGCGAGGGCATTGGCGATCTGAAACAGCAGGGTAGATTTTCCCGCACCGGGTTTGGCGGCGAGGATCGTCACCCCGTCCTCTACGATGCCGCCGCCCATCACGCGGTCGAATTCCTTATAGCCGCTGGAAAGTCGCTTTTTGGTTTCGCCCACCACACTAGCGAGCGGTCTCGCCTCTTTTTTTGTGCGCGTAGACCGTTTCTCCTCCGCCTCTTCTCCGACTTCCCGAAAGCTGTTCCAAGTCTTACACGACGGGCAGCGGCTGAAAAACCCCGAACTCTTGTAGCCGCAGGATTCGCATACATAGCCCTTATGCTTCATCGCTTACGGTTTGGGGCGTCTTCGCCTCCTCGGAAAATACCAGCTTTCCGTCTTTGGCATCCACAAAAATTTCATGGTCCTTTTGGACATGGCCCAAGAGGATCTCGTCGGCGAGGCGGTCTTCGATATTCTTTCGA
This sequence comes from Aedoeadaptatus ivorii, assembly GCF_030815095.1. Classification (NCBI taxonomy): domain Bacteria; kingdom Bacillati; phylum Bacillota; class Tissierellia; order Tissierellales; family Peptoniphilaceae; genus Aedoeadaptatus; species Aedoeadaptatus ivorii. The sequence goes on along the minus strand of NZ_JAUSWF010000002.1, from coordinate 157,846 downwards.
ATCGAACGCACCAGGGGACGGGCGCCGTATTCTTCGTCGAAGCCTTCATCGCCGATATAATCCACCACGGCATCGGTAAAGTGAATGTGGATTTCGTTGTCTTCCAACCGCTCCTTCAAGTCGCGGAGCATCAGTTTCACGATCTCGCGCACTTGTTCTTCTTCCAAGTACTTAAAGACGATGATCTCGTCGATCCGGTTCAAAAACTCGGGGCGGAAGGTTTCCTTGAGTTTCGACTGAATGGTTTCGACCATTTTGTCGTACCCCCGCGCCGATTCGGTATCCGGCGCGCCGAAGCCCATGGTGTTTTGACGCTTGAGAAGGGTGGCGCCCACATTGCTGGTCATAATCAAGACCGTGTTCTTAAAGTCCACCGTTCTCCCCTGTCCGTCGGTCAGTCGTCCGTCGTCTAAGATTTGCAGCAAGATATTGAACACGTCGGGGTGCGCCTTTTCGATTTCGTCGAAGAGCACCACGGAATAGGGCTTTCTGCGCACGGCTTCGGTGAGCTGTCCGCCCTCGTCGTAGCCGACATATCCCGGGGGCGAACCCACGAGACGGGAGACGCTGTGTTTTTCCATATACTCACTCATATCGATCCGGATCATAGAATCCGCATCGCCGAACAAGAATTCCGCCAGGCTCTTGGCGAGATAGGTCTTACCGACACCGGTGGGGCCTACGAAGATAAAGCTGCCGATGGGCTTATCGGGACTCTTGAGGCCCACGCGGGCGCGCTTGATGGCGCGAGATACCGCTTCGACCGCTTGGGGCTGTCCGATTACTTCGCTATTGAGTTCCTCTTCCAACCGCACCAGTCGTTCACTCTCCTCGGCGTTCATGGTGGTGACGGGAATGCCGCTCCAGTTGCTTACGATTTCTGCGATCTCTTCGTAGTCCACGACCATATTCTTGGTGTGCTTTTCGCGGTCCCAGTTCTTCTTTTGGCCCTCGAGTTCTTCCTCGATCTTCTTTTCTTCATCGCGCAGCCGCGCCGCTTCTTCGAAGTTTTGGGAATTGACCGCTTCTTCCTTCTCTTTAGAGAGTTTTGCCAGCGCCTCTTCCAATTCTTTCAGGGAGTTGGGACTGTTGAAGTTTTCGACCCGCAAGCGGCTCGCCGCCTCGTCGATCAAGTCGATCGCCTTGTCGGGCAGGAAGCGGTCGTTGATATAGCGGTGCGAAAGTTCCACCGCCGCCTCGATGGCCGCATCGGTAATCTTTACATTGTGATGGGCTTCGTATTTGTCGCGAATGCCCCTGAGGATCTCGATGGAATCTTCCACATCGGGTTCTTCCACCATAATGGGCATCAAGCGGCGTTCAAAGGCGGGGTCCTTTTCGATATGCTTGCGGTATTCGTCGATGGTCGTCGCGCCGATAATCTGCAGATCGCCCTTGGTCAAAGAGGGCTTTAAGATATTCGATGCGTCCATCGCCCCTTCCGCGCCGCCGGCACCGATCACCACGTGGATCTCGTCGATAAAGAGGATGACGTCCTCGCGAGATTCCACTTCGGCGATCACTGCCTTCAGCCGTTCTTCAAAGTCGCCGCGGTATTTTGCCCCGGCGATCAGGGCGGAGACGTCCAAGGTATAGATCTTTTTGTCCTTGATGATCTCCGGCACCTTTCCTTCGACGATGCGCTGCGCCAGGCCTTCTGCGATGGCGGTTTTCCCGACGCCGGGTTCGCCGATTAAAACGGGATTGTTCTTGGTACGGCGCACCAGCACTTGAATGATCCGCTCGATCTCTTCTTTTCTGCCGATCACCGGGTCGATCTTGCCGGCGGTGGCGCGTTCATTCAGATTGTGGCCGAATTCTTCGAGCGCCGATTCGTTGACGTCCTCTTCGACTTCTTGGGCGCGCGGGTCGACCTTTTTAATCGCCATCACGATGCTTCTCTCGAGCATCGTCACGTCGATTCCCAGATTCCTTAGCGCCAATACGGCGACGCCTTTGCCTTCGCGCAAAATGCCCAAGAGCAAATGTTCCGTGCCGATATAATTGTGTCCCAGTTCGTTGGCCACTTCCAAGGCCAATTCGAAAATCTTTTTTGTGCGGGGCGTATAGGTGAGCGAGGTCACCGGCCCCGGTTCGGGGGATACGATCTCCATAACGGCATCCTTCGCCCGGGCGTAGTCGACGCCCACTTGGGCGAGAATGCCCGAGGCACCGGCGGGTACCTGGAGGATCCCCAACAAAATGTGTTCGCTTCCGATATATGCGTGCCCCTGCTCCCGCGCCTCCGATTGGGCGAAGACCATGGCACGTTGACTCTTTTCGGTAAATTTGCCGAACATCGCCATTAAAATACCTCCTTGATAAACTTCCGCACCGTATTGGCGCGATATATATTGCTGCTCCGATCGTCGAGAAAACTGCCCCGCTCCATTTGAAGATGGGCCTTTCCCAGGCGAATCATCGCATCGTAAAGGTCGAAGTCCCGCTTGGGGTCCAAGACGGAAAGTTCGATCCCGAGTTTCATATGGCTGAGGTGAAACATCACTTCTTCAAAGCCGATAATCCGCGCATTGCGCAGAATTCCGTAACTGCGCCGCGCCATATCCTCCAGCTCGATCAAGTGATCCAGATACATCTCTTTGCGCTTTATCCGCTCGAGCGCCGCCACCTCAGCGACGATCGATTTGGCCCGTCGCAAGAATTCTTCTTCCGTAAGGCCCAGGGTCCGCTCGTTGCTGATCTGGTAGATATGCCCGATGCTCTTGGAACCCTCGCCGCGAATGCCTCTGAGCACAAAGCCCATGCGGGTGATAGAGCGCTGAATCTGTTCCATCCCCAATGTGTCCAAGGCGGGAAGATGCATCATACACCCGGCGCGCAGGCCCGTGCCCACATTGCTGGGGCAGGCGGCCAGATAGCCCAGTACGGGATCGTAGGAGACCGGCAAGCGCTCTTCCAGATCGCCCGCGATCGAGGCGACGTTTTCGTATTCTTCGTCTAAAAAAAATCCCTTGCGCATATCCTGAATGCGCAGGTGATCCTCCTCCATCAACATGACGATTTCGTTGTCCGGTCCTTCCAGATACGAACCGATCTCTTTGTTTTTCATCAGTTCGGGGCTGATCCGATTCTCTTCCAGCGCATAGAGGCTCTGCAAGGGCGCCATATCCTGAATCTTGTGGTATACCCAGGTATCTTCGCGCTTCTCGAACGCGTCGATGATCTTTTCCGTAAGCGCCCGGGCCGCTTCCCTATCCATCGTCGACGGATACGGATAGCCTTCGATATTTCTCGCCAGCCGAATTCGGCTCGTTAGCAAAACCTGATCATTGTGCATCTTTATCTTCTCGCAATTCCTTGATTCGATCCCGTCGGTCGGCGGCGTCTTCGTAACGCTCTTCGGCGACGGCGCGCTCCAGTTCTTCTTGCAAAGTCTGGATCTTTCGGCTCTTCTCGTCGCGCAACAAGGCGGCGCGGGGCTTGTGGCCCACATGCTTCTTGGCCCCCTGTATACGCGGCAGGATCCGAGACAGCTCCTCGGAAAACGCCTCATAGCAGTGTTCACAGCCGAGGATCCCCGTCTCCTGAAACTCCCTGAGCGTGCGGTTGCAGTGCGCGCAGGCCCGCTCTTCGTCTTTTCTGTCGCCATAGCCGAACAGAGGAAAGAGTTCTTTGAGGAGGGGCTGGATTTCCACCGATGGAATCTGCATCGTCGGAAAATCTTCTTTGATCAAATCCTGAAAGCAGCTGCGACAAATATGCAACTCTTTCGTCGTATCCCCTTCTACGGTCGTGTAGGTAATTTGTGCTTCGTTTTCGTGGCAGTGTTCACAGAGCATACCTCCACCTCCTTAAGAGAAGATACCCAATAAAACATTCTGTAAAATCTCCGCTCGCAGGCGATTGCGTACATCGCCTGCCGCGGCGAGGGCGCGGTCGGAAAGGGCGATCTTGAGCAGCCGCTTTTCCCGCTCGTCGAGAAAGCCGCCCTCCGCCAACGCGTCGAGGATCCGGTCTCCGTTGATCCGGGTCAAACTATCGCCGATCTCCTCTTGCAGAAGATCCGCATACTTCCGGTTGTCCTCGATTTCCACCTGTACGATGCGAATATAGCCGCCCCCGCCCCGGCGGGATTCCACATAAAACCCCTGTACCGGCGTAAAACGGGTGGTAAGAACGTAGTTGATCTGGCTGGGCGCGCAGCCGAAATGCTGCGCCAGCACATTGCGCTTGATCTCTACATTGCCGTCTTTCTCTGCAAGCAGCGTACGAATGTATTCTTCGATGACATTGCTGAGTCGTGCCATATTTACCCCCTCTCGTGAGAATCATTATACGTTAATGGTCAAAGAATGTCAATATCAGAGAATCCGTTTTTGTGCATAAAAAAATGCCCCGAAGGGCATTTTTATTGTCGTATTTTAGAGGAACACGCCTCCGAATGCGACGAACAGGGGTGCGAATACCAAGGAGACGATGGTGATCAACTTGATCAAAATGTTCAAGCTGGGACCGGAGGTATCCTTGAAGGGGTCGCCGACCGTATCGCCGGTAACCGCTGCCTTATGCGCAATGGATCCCTTGCCGCCGTGGGCGCCGCCTTCGATATATTTCTTGGCATTGTCCCAAGCGCCGCCGGCATTACTCATAAAGATCGCCATCAGAACGCCGGTAATCAGCGCACCGGCTTGGAGTCCGCCCAGTGCCTCGGTTCCCAAGAGGAAGCCGACGAGCATGGGGACGACGACGGCGATAATGCCGGGAACGATCATTTCGCGAAGGGCCGCGGTGGTAGAAATATCTACGCAACGGGCGTATTCCGGGGTCGCCTTGCCTTCCATGATGCCGGGGATGTCTTTGAATTGACGACGTACCTCGTCGATCATGGCACTGGCCGCGTTACCCACCGCACTCATGGTGAGCGCCGAGAAGGCGAAGGGCAGCATACCGCCGATAAAGGTACCGGCGATAACCGAGGGCTTGGAAATGTCGATGCCCGCAAGGCCGGTCGCCTGAATATACGATACGAACAGAGACAGCGCGGTCAGAGCTGCAGAGCCGATGGCAAATCCCTTACCGATAGCTGCGGTGGTGTTGCCGACCGCATCCAAAGAGTCGGTGATGTCGCGTACTTCTTCGGGAAGTTCGCACATTTCGGCGATACCGCCGGCGTTGTCGGCGATGGGGCCGTATGCGTCTACCGCGATGGTGGATGCGGTGGTCGCGAGCATACCCACAGCTGCGAGTGCGATGCTGTAGAGGCCGTAGATGGCGTTTTCTTTACCGCCGCCCAATGCGTATGCGGCGATAATGCCGATGGCCAAGACGATGATCGGTCCTACGGTGGACATCATGCCCACGGACAGACCGGAGATGATATTGGTAGAAGCGCCGGTTTCGGATTCTTTTGCGATTCTCTGTACCGGCTTATATTCCGCCGCCGTGTAGTGCTCGGTAATCTTGGAGATGGTGAGCCCTACGATAACGCCGACGATAACCGGGAAAAACATGGTCAGCGAACCGAAGATGCCGTTGGCCAAAACGCCCGCTGCCACGATGGTCACGCCGGATGCGACGTAAGTACCGATGTTTAACGCCTTTTGCGGGTTCTTGTCGCCCTTTACAAAGAACATGGACAAGATCGATGCCACAATCCCGATGGCGGCGATGCCGAGGCCGAATTGCAGGCCTTGTTCACGAAATGCCAGGGTTCCCAAAGTGATGACCGAGAGCAGTGCCCCTACATAGGATTCGAAGAGGTCCGCGCCCATGCCGGCGACGTCGCCGACATTGTCGCCTACGTTGTCGGCGATGACCGCGGGGTTACGGGGGTCGTCTTCGGGAATGCCCGCTTCGACCTTACCCACCAAGTCCGCACCGACGTCGGCAGCCTTGGTATAGATACCGCCGCCCACGCGGGCAAACAATGCGATCGAAGAAGCACCGAGGGAGAACCCGGTGATGATTTCGGGGTTGCCGAACCAGAGGTAGAACAGGGAGATCCCGAGGATACCCAGACCCACTACGATCAGGCCCATTACGGCGCCGCCGGAAAAAGCGATGTCCAATGCCTTTGCCATGCCGCTGGTGTGGGCGGCGTTGGCGGTGCGCACATTGGCCTTGGTGGCCGTGTTCATGCCGACATAGCCCGCCAATACCGAGAAAATCGCGCCGACGATAAAGCAGACGGCGGTTTGCCAGTTGATGGCGAAGAATAAGACGACGGCCAAAGCGATTACGAATACGACGAGTGCCTTGTATTCCCGTTGCAGAAATGCCATGGCCCCTTCGTGGATGTAGCCGGAAATTTCTTTCATGCGTTCGTCTCCGGCCTCTTGCTTGCCTACATAAGAAGACTTATACAGACCGAACAAGATGGCTATTACCCCCACGACGGGAGCAATGAGTAAAATGTTAAAATCCATGATTCCTCCTGATTATTGCGTTACAGCGATCAATACGATAATAGAAATGAAAAAGACTACGGACGTCACGACGGTAATCCGCTTCAGCATTTCCTTGCGGCTGGTACCGCGATTGGCACCCCACTCCGCAGAAGCGCCTCCGCTGCCGTCCAAGGTTCCCAATCCCACTTGCGTCGATTCCTGCACGACGACGGAGAGAATCAAGGCAATCGCCGACAGCGCCACTATGATACTTAAAAACGTGGTCAATCTAACACCCCCTCTGTTTGAATTGTATATCAATAACGTTACTATCCTACCATAAACACCGTGTGATTGCAATTCAGAACGGCCGGCAATCGGCTTGAATTACGGCTTTTGTGCCTCGGTCTGGAAAATTCGTTCCCCCTGGTCTACACTGATAGAGAAAGGAGTGAATCCATTGTATCACAGCTATCCCTATCCTTCGAAACGAAGCGCGGTCTACGCCCCGGCCATGGCGCTGGCCTCCACCCCCCTCGCCGCCGAGGCGGGAAGAACCGTTTTAGAGCAAGGCGGAAACGCGATCGATGCGGCGATCGCCATGGCGGCGGCCCAAACCGTGGTGGAGCCCACCTCCAATGGCTTGGGTTCCGATCTCTTTACCGTATTTTCCTTTGGAGGCGCCCTCTACGGCTTCAACGGAAGCGGCAAGAGCCCCGCGTCTATTTCCCCCGAGGCACTTCAAAAGAAGGGATTCGATAAGATCCCGCCCTACGGAATCGAACCCGTCGGCGTCCCCGGCGCCGTGGACGCCTGGCGCACGGTGCACGAAGCCTTCGGCGCCCTTTCCTTTTTGGAGGTGCTCGCCCCCGCCATTCGATATGCAAAGGACGGCTTCGTCATCTCACCCACGGTATCGGCTCTGTGGGCGCGGGAACTTAGAACGCGCAAGCACTGCACCGGCCCGGTCTTCGACGCCTTTTGGCACACCTTCGCCCCCGAAGGACGCGCCCCCCGGCCCGGCGAAATCTTCTCCAATCCCGATCAGGCAGAGACGCTGATTGCCATCGCAGAAAGCAAATCCGAGGCCTTCTACCGCGGCACACTCGCCGAGAAGATCTCGGAATTTTCGGCGACTTTCGGCGGATTTCTTTCCGCCGCGGACCTCGCCGCCCACCAAACCCTGCGCGTAGAGCCGCTCTCCCTCGACTTCGAAGGGACCACTGTTTACGAACTGCCCCCCAACGGTCACGGCATCTCAGTGCTTATGGCCCTGGCGATGCTCAAACCCTGGAAGATCGACCTCGATACGCCGTTGGGCGTCCACCGCACCGTCGAGGCCGTGAAGCGCGCCATGACCGATTGTGCCCGCTTCGTCACCGATCCCGATCATATGCGCGTGCGCTGTGAAGACCTGCTCTCAGACGCCTTTATCCGACGCCGCCGCAACGACATCGCCGATACGGCCAAGATCGTCGAATACTGCCACCCCCTCGCCCCCTCGACCGTCTACTTCGCGGTGGGAGATACAGCGGGCAATATGGTATCTATGATCCAATCCAATTACGACGGCTTCGGATCCGGCGTCGTGGTCCCGGGTACGGGGATTTCTCTCAACAACCGGCTGCTCAACTTCTCTTTGGAAGCGGGCCACGACAACATCCTCGCCGGCGGCAAACGCCCCTATCACACCATCATCCCCGGCTTTTTGACCAAAGACGGCGCGCCCTATGCCGCCTTCGGCGTGATGGGCGGATTTATGCAGCCCCAGGGCCATGTGCAAACCCTGCTGCGGCTGCTCGTCTCGGGCGCAAATCCCCAGGCCGCCTTGGACGCGCCGCGCTTTATGTGGACGGGGGAGGACCGCATTGCGTGCGAATCGACCTACGCCCCCGAGATCCTCGATTTTCTCCGCGCCTCGGGCCATGCGGTCACCATCCCGGGCGACGAGCTGGATATGGGACGGGGACAGATCCTCGTGCGCGAAAACGGTGTCTACTGTGGCGGCACCGAAAAACGCTGCGACGGCTACATCGCGGCGCTCTATTGAATACGCATCAAAAAAAGCATCCCTCGAGGGATGCTTTTTATCTGCAATGGGGATCCGGCGGCGGGATCGCCGCGAGCAGCTTTTTCGTATAGGGATGTCGCGGCGCCTCGGAGACCTGCGCTTCGTCGCCGATTTCTACCAATTCGCCCTTATACATGACGCCGATTCGATCGGAAATATGCTGTATCACGGCGATATTGTGCGAGATAAAGATATAGCTCAGATCCCGCTCCTCCTGCAATTCCTCCAGGAGATTGATAATCTGCGCCTGGATCGAAACGTCCAGCGCCGATGTGGGTTCATCGGCGAGGATCAGATCCGGCTCTACCACCAACGCCCGGGCGATGCCGATCCGCTGGCGCTGGCCGCCGGAAAATTCGTGGGGATAGCGCTCGAAATGCTGCGTAGAAAGACCGCATAGCTTGAGGGTCTCTTCCGCCCGCCGCCGGATGTCGTCGCTCCCCAGATTGATCAAGGGCTCCATCACGATCTCTCGGGCACTCATGCGGGGATTCAGCGAACTGTACGGATCCTGAAAGATCATCTGAATCTTTCGGCGCACCGCGCGGATTTCTTTTTTGTCTGCCGTTAGCACATTTTTCCCTTCAAAGAGCACCTCGCCTTGCGCGTCGGGATATAGGCCCAAAATACAGCGCGCCAATGTAGATTTGCCGCTTCCGCTCTCGCCGACGATGCCTAGGGTTTCTTTTCTTCCCAAGCTGAAGCTGACGTGATCGACCGCCCTTACCGTCTTGGGCGCGGCGCCGAAGATGGTCTTTTTGCCCACGGAAAACTCTTTCGTCACATCTTTCAGTTCCAAAATCTTATCCACGGGCATCCTCCTCGTATAAGAAACAGGCGACTTCTTGCCCCGGATTCTCTTCGGTGAGGGCGGGAACCGCCTTAGCGCACTTTTCCATGCGCTCGCTGCAACGGGAATAGAAGGGGCAGTGTCCCTCCATTTCGAAGGCGGTGGGCACATTTCCAGGAATGTTATAGAGCTTCTTGCCCTTGCTTTCGCGGGTGGGCCGCGCCTTCAACAAACCCTTGGTGTAGGGGTGCAGAGGGTGGTCGAAGAGCGTACACACATCGGTGTTTTCCATTACACGGCCCCCGTACATGACCACCACCTCGTCGGCCATTTGCGCCACCACGCCCAAATCGTGGGTAATCAAGAGGATCGAGGTGTTGAGCTCTTTTTGCAGATTGCGCATCAAGGTCAAGACCTCCGCCTGAATGGTCACATCCAGCGCCGTAGTGGGCTCATCGGCGATCAGCAGTTTGGGAGAAGACGCCAGGGCAATGGCGATCATCACCCGCTGTCTCTGCCCGCCGGAGAGCTCGTGGGGATAGGCGTGCATTTTGTCCTTGGCGTCGGGGATCTCGACCATCTCCAACATCTCCAAAGACTTCTGTTTGGCATCCGCCTTCGATAGCCCCAAAATGCGCCGATACACTTCTTCGATCTGAAAGCCGATTCGAAGCGCCGGGTTGAGGCTCGTCATCGGTTCCTGAAAAATCATGGCGAGTTCGCGGCTGCGCAAATCCCGCCGCGCCGCTTCGTCCATCAAAAAGATATTCTCGCCTCGGTAGAGGATCTCGCCCCCGTCGACGGTGCCCGCCGGTTTGGGCAAAAGCCCCATCAGCGAAAGGGCGGTCACGCTCTTTCCGCTTCCGCTTTCGCCGACGATTGCGACGGTCTCGCCCTCGTCGATGTCGAAGCTCACGCCGTTTACGGCGTGCACCACGCCCCGGTCCGTATGAAAGGAAACGTGAAGGTCCTTAAATTCCATGAGTTTCGCCATATTAGCTCCTTTCCTTCGGATCCAAAGTGTCGCGCAGGCCGTCGCCGAACAAATTCAGCGAAAAAATAGTCAAGGCGATGGCAAGGCCGGGAAATAGCGTCAAATGCGGAAAGTCGCGGATATAATCCCGTCCCGCACTCAGCATGCCGCCCCACTCGGGCGTCGGCGGCTGTACCCCCAACCCGATAAAGCTCAGGCTCGCCGCCTGTAAAATGGCGGTGCCCACGCCCAGGGTCGCCTGCACGATGATGGGCCCGGTGCAGTTCGGGAGGATATGGCGAAAGATCAAGCGCAGATTGCCCGCGCCGCCGATCTGTGCCGCCTCGACATACTCCTGTTCCTTTACCGAAAGGACGCTCGCCCGCACGATCCGCGCATAGCCCGTAATTCCCGAAAGGGATACGGCGAGGATCAGATTGCGGATTCCGTTGCCCAGTACCGCCGAAATGGCGATGGCGAGGATCAAAGACGGAATCGACAAAAACACGTCGACGATCCGCATAATCACATTGTCCACCTGCCCGCCGAAAAAACCCGCCACGGCGCCGATAATCGTGCCGATGACCACCGAAATCGTGGTGGCGGCAAGGCCTATAAACAGCGAGATGCGGGCGCCGTAGACGACATTGGAAAAAATGTCGCGCCCAAAATTGTCCGTCCCGAAAAAATGCGCCGCCGAAGGCAGGGCCAGCCGATTGGCGAGGTCCTGCTTTTCGGGCACGTGGGTGGCGATGACGGGCGCAAAGATCGCCATAATAACCAGTAGCGCGAGGATCAAAAGTCCCAGTACCGCCATCTTGTTCTTTACAAAACGCATGCGGAGGTCTTTACTTCTCGATATCGAATTTTCCACAAAAACCCCCTATTCGTATTGGCTACGCACCCGCGGATCCAAAAATCCGTAGAGGATATCGATCGCGAGATTCAGTACGCAGTAAGAGAACGAGATCAACAGCACCGCTCCCAAGATCATGGGGTAATCCCTGGCGCCGATAGACTGCACCATATGCCGTCCGATGCCGGGGATCGAAAAGATCGTCTCGGTCAGAACGCTTCCGCCCAAGAGGGCGCCGGTCAAAAGCCCGGCACTGGTGAGCACGGGAATCATGGCATTTTTCAGCGCGTGCACGACGATAACATACCATTCCCGGAGCCCCTTCGAGCGCGCAGTGCGAATATAGTCCTTGCCCAGCACTTCGAGCATAGAAGAGCGGGTCTGGCGCATAATCACCGCCATGGACTGAAAGCCCAGGGCAAATCCCGGCAAAATCAGGTGCTTAAAGGAGTAAAGGCCCGACGAGGGCAGCCAGCGCAGTTTTACCGAAAACAACAGAATAAACAAAATTCCCGACCAGAAAATCGGCATCGACAGGCCGATCATGCCGATAAACATGGAAATCTTGTCGATCCAACTGTACTTATACACCGCACTCAGGATGCCGAAGAGGATCCCGAAAATTACGGCGATGGCCAGAGAAAAGGCGGTCAGTTTTAATGTGGCGGGAAAATACTCCGCCAAGGTATCCGCCACGTCGGCGCCGGAGGCGTAGCTCTTTCCCAAGTCGCCCGTAAGCGCCCCCTTCATGTAATTGCCGTATTGTACCAGGAAGGGGTCGTTTAACCCCAGCTCCTCCCGATACGCTTCTACGGCTTCTTTCGGTGCATTCTGTCCCAACTTGGCGGTGGCGGCATCGCCCGGTGTCAGGTACAAAAGACCGAAGATGATAAAGCTGACGCCCAACAGCGTGGGAATCATAAACAGCAGGCGTCTGATAATATATTTCGTCATGCACTCCTCTTTCCGGTCGATACGCAAGAAAGACTCCGAAAAACGGAGCCTTTCTCAATCTGCTTTATTGGAACGTAATATGATAGTACTCGTTGCTGCCGGAGGGATCCGGATCGAAATTGGAAACATTTTTCTGCGTTCCGATCAACTGTTCTCCATACAGTGCATAGACGACGGGTTTGTCTTTCATAATCAGCTCTTGTGCCGATTTGTAGACCTCTGCCCGCTCGTCCCCTTCCACCGCGAGGCCCTTGTCGATGAGGGCGTCGAGTTCGGGGTTGCTGTAGTACATATAGTTCGGTCCCGCCCCCATATTCTTGGTATGGTAGGGACTAAACAAGGTATAGTGGGGATCCACCACGGAGGGCGCCCAACTCATAATAAAGATATCGTGTTCCTTGGCTTCCAAGGCGTTGACGAAGGTACCCCATTCCAATGCGGTGATTTCCACATTCAGGCCGACTTCTTCCAACTGGGACTTGATGATCGTCGCCATATCCTTGCGGACCTGTTGTTGAGAGACGTACAGCTTGACGGTCTGTCCTTCTTCTACGCCAGCTTCCTGTAAAAGTTGTTTTGCCTTTTCGATATCCCGCTTTGTCGGCTCCAGGGAATCGGAAATGGAGTATTCGAAGTTCGGGTTGATGGGCCCTGTGGCGACTTTGCCCGCGCCCATATAGACCGAGTCGATAATCGCCTGCATATCCAGCGCGGAATAGACGGCTTCTCTCGCCTTCGGATTGTCGAAAGGCGCCCGAGTCATATTGAACCCGGCGAAGTGCACGGAGTTGTCCATCTTCCTGTGGAGGGCGAGCTTGTCGTTTTCTTCGATCTTTTTGATGTCGTTGGGGGCGATTTCTAAGGCGAGATCCGCCTGGCCGCTTTCCAGTTCGATGACGCGGTTGCTCGCCTCGGGGATGATCCGAAAGACCATCTTATTGAAAGCGGGCTTTTCGCCCCAGTACTCGTCGTTGGCGGCAAGCGTCAGGGAATTGAGCTTCGACCAATCCTCCAGTTTGAAGGGGCCGGTGCCCACCGGTTCCCGCTCGGCCTTGTCGGGATCGGCTTCGACCGCCTTTTTGCTTACGATAGACGCCGCCGGGTGGGCGAGCGCCGCCTTAAAGGACACGTCCGGTTCTTTGAGCTTAAACTTCAGCACCGCGGGATCGGATGTATCGTAGCTGGCGGGGTCGATCTTTTCGAAGATATAGGCGTAGGAATCGGATTTCGACGCCCGATCCAGCGAAAACGCCACGTCCTCCGATGTGAGTTCCTCGCCGCTCGAAAACTTGACGCCGGAGCGGAGCTTTACGACATACGAGGTTTCATCGGGTTGTTCGATGGATTCCGCCAAGCGGTTTTCCATCTCGCCGTCGGGTTTTCTGGCGATCAGGGTATCGAAAATTTGTCGCACCACGTTTTCAGAATAGATGTTGTTTTGGATCACAGGATCCATCGTGGTCGCATCTTCCGCCATGGCGATCGTCAGGGTATCTTTGTCTTTTCCCGACGAGGCGCCGCCCCCGCCGCCGCAAGCGGTCAGGAGCATGGCGAGCGCCAAAACGGCGGCAATGAGTTTTTTGTTCAATGGCATCACTTCTCTTTCGTTAGGTTGTTTGGGTGTTCAACACTTTCAGAGAATATACCCTTCTTCGGCAATATAAAAACAATTGCGACAATGCCATCGCCTACGCATCTTCCTCGATGCGGTAGACCTTGGCGCCCAGGCCGCGGAATTTGTCTTCGATTCCCTCATAGCCCCGATCGATATGGTAGATGTCGTTGATATATGTCTTGCCCTCGGCGACGAGACCCACCAAGATCAGTGCCGCACCCGCTCGCAGGTCGCTGGCGCGCACGCGTGCCCCGGTGAGTTTCTTGGGCCCTACGACCACGGCGCTTCTGCCGTCGATCTTAATGTCGGCGCCCATTTTCCGGAACTCCTCAACGTGCATAAATCGGTTTTCGAATACGGTCTCGATCGCCACATTGCTGCCCTTACATTGGGTCATATAAGCCATAAACTGCGCCTGCATATCGGTGGGAAAGCCGGGGTACGGCAGGGTCTTGATGTCGATGGAATCGGGAATTTCCTTTCCGATAACCCGCACATTGTCCCCTTCTTCGATCACCTTGCACCCCGATTCCTTGAGCTTGGCGATAATGGGCTTCATGTGATTGGGAATCACATTTTCCACCAAAACATCGCCCCCGGTAATGGCGGCGGCGACCATAAAGGTACCGGCTTCGATCCGGTCGGGAATAATGGCGTGGCGCGCACCGCCCAGTTTTTCTACCCCGTCGATGCGGATGGTGGAAGTGCCGGCGCCGGTGACCTTGGCACCGAGTTTGCGCAAAAAGTTGGAAAGATCGACGATTTCCGGCTCTTTCGCGGCGTTTTCGATGACCGTCTCCCCTTGTGCCAATACGGCGGCCATCATAATATTTTCCGTGGCGCCGACGGAGGGAAAGTCCAGATAGATTTTGTCGCCGACGAGCTTTTCACAGGACGCGGTGATATTGCCGATGTCTTCTACGATATCCGCGCCCAATGCGCGAAAGCCCTTTAAGTGGTAGTCGATGGGGCGAGCGCCGATGGTACAGCCGCCGGGTAGGGAGTTTTCGGTCTTGCCGAGGCGTCCCAGGAGCGGGCCCATTACCAAAAACGACGCACGCATTTTGTTCATCAGTTCAAAAGGCGTCTTGTATTCCCGCAGATTCGCGGAATTGATTTTTAGTTTGCCCTTTCCCGTCACTTCCACGGTAGAGCCGAGGGATTCCAGGACCTTACACATAATATTGACGTCCTGTAAATCCGGCACTTCCTCCAAGTAAATATCTTCCGTACCCAACAGACAAGCTGCGAGGATCGGCAATGCGGCATTTTTTGCTCCGCTGATCCGAACGCGTCCCTTGAGCGCGGGACTTTTTTCAACGACGATCTTTTCCAAAAACGATCTCCCCTTAATTCTATTTCTTAAACTGCGTATCACGGCGGTCGTATATTTATATACATTACATTGCCCGTAAGGCGCTTTATTCTACAATAAGAACGCTAAGAGAATATTCTCTTAGCGGACTTATTGTACCATATTTTCCTTGAAAATACGCTACCGACGGCCATTTGCCGATTCTTAGATTTCCGACTGTGCCCGAATCACTTCGGTCTTGTATCCGTCGGGATCGGTGACGAAGAAATATCGCGTCGCCTCGCCGGGCAGTCCCTTGAGTTCGGTCACCGGATAGCCGGCGGCTTTGATGCGGGCGTGTTCCGCTTCTAAGTCGTCCGCAAGAACCGCCACATGGCCGTAGCCGTCGCCGATCTCGTAGGCGTCGTGGCCGATATTATAGGTGAGCTCCAGTTCGGAATTGTCGCCGGGAAGGGCCATATACACCAGCTTAAAGCCGTTTTCGCTGTGGTCCTTTTCGCGCGTGATCTCGTACCCCAGCGCCTCTCGATAAAAGAGGATGGACGCTTCCAAGTCCTTTACCCGAATACAGGTATGTGCGTATCTCACTTTCTCACCCTTTCGATTTTGTCGATATACTCGCCCCGATCGCGATCGGGATCGTACTCGATGCGGTGCAAACTCGCCTTTTTAACCGATACCGATTCGCCGGTGATCTCTTCGATGACCATGCCCAGGCTCGGCTGATGGCCGATAAAAAGAATCGGCTCGTCGGTGATATAGGTCTTCATATTGCGCCATCTGGTGGCGTCTTTGTAATCGACGACCTTCACATCGTGTACGCCGAGTTTTTGGGCGACGACCTCCGCCGTCTCTACGGCACGTCGGTATTCCGATACGATAATCTTTTGGGGCAGGGGCCATTCCCTGCGCAGAAACGCCTCGGCGGTGTCCTCCGCCTGAAAGACGCCTTCTTTCACCAAAGCTCTGTCTTCGTCGCGCTCGGCGACGGCTTCGGCCTTTCCGTGTCGCATTAAATATAGAATCATAGCTGCCTCTATTTCTTAAATATGTCTTTCCCCTCGTAACGCGCCAAATAGCCCAACTCATCTTCGATGCGCAGCAACTGGTTGTACTTTGCCACGCGATCGGTTCTCGCAGGTGCGCCGGTCTTAATCTGCCCGGCATTTAAGGCGACTGCGAGATCGGCGATGGTCGAATCTTCCGTCTCGCCGCTTCTGTGACTGATCACGGCCGTCATAGACGCGCGCTTGGCGGTCTCGACCGCATTGATGGTCTCCGTGAGGGTTCCGATTTGGTTTAACTTGATCAGAATCGAATTTCCTACGCTTTCATCGATACCCCTTTTCAGCCGTTTTACATTAGTGACGAACAAATCGTCGCCCACCAACTGCACCGTATCGCCCAGGACTTCGGTGAGGTGCTTCCAACCCTCCCAGTCGTTTTCGTCCAGGCCGTCTTCGATGCTTTTTACGGGGAATCGATCGGTGATTTCCTTGTACCAGGCGACCATATCCTCGGCGCGCATTTCGCGCCCTTCGCCCGAAAGTACATAGCGGTCCTTTTCGGCATCATATAGTTCCGAAGCCGCCACATCCAGCGCAAATACGATGTCCTCGCCGGGCACAAGACCCGCCGCCTTCACCGATTCTTCGATCAGCTCCAGCGCCTCGGTGTTGCTTCCCAGATTGGGGGCAAATCCGCCTTCGTCGCCGACGCCGGTGGAAAGCCCCTTGTCCTTGATGACTTTCTTCAGGCTGTGGTAGACTTCGGCGCCCATGCGCAAGCCTTCCTTAAAGTTTGCCGCGCCCACGGGCATAATCATAAATTCCTGAATGTCTACATTGTTGTCGGCGTGTTCCCCGCCGTTAAGAATGTTCATCATGGGAACGGGCAAGGTGCGGGCGCTGATGCCGCCGATGTATTGGTACAGCGGCAGGCCCAGTTCGTCGGCGGCGGCGCGCGCCGTGGCGAGGGAGACCCCGAGGATGGCATTGGCGCCGAGGGCTGTCTTGTTCTCGGTGCCGTCGAGGGCGAGGAGCGCTTCGTCCACGCCCAGCTGATCCAGTACGTCGAAGCCCAAAATTTCCTGGGAGATTTTTTCGTTTACATTGCGAACGGCATTTTCTACGCCCTTACCCAGGTAGCGCTCGCCCCCGTCTCTGAGTTCCACCGCTTCGTATTCCCCGGTGCTCGCGCCGGAGGGCACGATCGCCCGGCCGAAGCCGCCCATGGATGTGTGTACTTCTACCTCGACGGTGGGGTTGCCCCGGCTGTCGAGGACTTCTCTTCCGTAGACTTCAATGATACTGCTCATATCTTCTCCTTATTTCCATAAACTATGTCCCGACATCGCCTCGGGTTTTTGAATGTGCAATGCCGCCAAAATCGTAGGCGCAATGTCGGCGAGAATCCCGTCGTTCAATGCGCGGTCGCTACCCACATGCAGGAGCGCTACGCGATTGGTAGAGTGGGAGGTGACGGGGTTTCCGGTTTCATCGCGCATCACTTCGCAGTTGCCATGATCGGCGGTAATGAGCGCCTCGCCGCCCTTTTCTTCGAGGGCTTCGAGCACGCGCGCAAGGGCCGCATCCACCGCCTCTACCGCCTTGGTGGCCGCTTCCATAATGCCGGTGTGGCCGACCATATCGGGATTGGCGAAGTTGACGACATATACATCCGCCAAATCCTTTTGGATGCCTTCGATCAAAAGATCCGCCACTTCCTTCGCCCGCATCTCGGGCTGTAGATCATAAGTCGCCACCTTCGGCGAAGGGATCAGAATCCGCGTCTCACCGGGAAAGGGCGTCTCTCTGCCGCCGCTTAAAAAGAAGGTGACGTGGGCGTATTTTTCGGTCTCGGCGATGCGCATCTGCCGCAGGCCGTTTTTCGCCAGCACCTCGCCCAAGGTGTCCGACAAGACTTCTTTCGGGTAGATGACATGGGTATTGGGAATGCTCTCGTCGTAGCGGGTCATCGTGACCACATAGACCGAGGGGTTCGGATCCCGCGGAAAGCTTACGAAATCCGGATCGGCAAAGGCGCGCACGATCTCCCGCGCCCGGTCGGGACGGAAGTTGAAGAACAAAAACACATCGTCGTCCTCGATGCGTCCCACGGGCAAACCGCCGGAAAGTTTTACCGCCGGTTCGAAGAATTCGTCGGTATTGCCCCGTGCATAGGCCGCATCGAAGAGCACATCGGTGTCGGTAAAGCCGACGCCCTCGCCTTTTACAAAGAGATCGTATGCCTTTTGTACCCGCTCCCATCGATTGTCGCGGTCCATGGCGTAAAAGCGGCCCACCAGGCTCACCAATTCCCCGGCGCCGATTTGTTCGGTATAAGCGCGCAAAGCGTCGATCTCTTCTTTGGCGGAAGTGGGCGCCACGTCGCGACCGTCCAAAATGCCGTGGATATAGATTTTTTCTACGCCCGCGTCCTTGGCGATTTGCAAAAGCGCATACAGGTGGTCCTTATGGGAATGCACCCCGCCGGTGCTCACCAGTCCCACCAAATGCAGGGCGCTTTTTTTTGCCCGCCGCATGGCCTCTCCTACCACGGGGTTCAGGGCGAGCTTTCCTTCCCGCGCCTCTTTCGAAATGCGGGTCAGCTCCTGATAGACGATGCGACCAGCGCCGATATTGGTGTGCCCCACCTCGGAGTTTCCCATCTGCCCGGCCGGCAGGCCCACCGCCTCGCCGGAAGGATCCAGCGTGGCAAAGCCATTTTGCATTAAGGCGTCGAGGCACGGGGTCTTTGCCGTCGTACAGGCATTATACGGGCCCGGTTCGCTGAGGCCGTAACCGTCTAAGATGGCGAGCAGAAACGGTTTAGACATGGCTCGCCTCGTCTGCGATCTTCATAAATTCGTCGGCCTTTAAGCTCGCGCCACCCACCAATACGCCGTCGATATTTTCTTTCGATACAAAAGACGCCACATTGGCGGCCTTTACGCTCCCGCCGTAGAGGATGCGCACCGAATCGCGCATGCCTTCGGGTAGAGAAGCGCGGATTTCTCCGATCACCGCATCGGCGTCGTCGCCGTCGGCGGTCTTTCCGGTGCCGATCGCCCAAATGGGTTCATAGGCGAGGACGACTTCCGCATTGGCATCCGCGCCCTTGAGCGCTTCGGCGACCTGACGCTTCAAAAACGCAACCCGCTCGTCGGTGGCGTAAATCTCCGCGCTTTCGCCGAAGCAAATCACCGCCACGAGGCCGCATTCCAGAGCGCGCTTCGCCTTTTCGCGGATCAGGGCGTCGTCTTCTCCCCGTCCTCTGGCTTCGCTGTGGCCCACGATGACATAGCGCATGCCCAGATCGGCGAGCATTTCGCCGGCGATCTCCCCGGTGTGCGCGCCGAATCCGTCGGCGGATATATTTTGGGCGCCCATGGCGATTTTGCTGTCTTTTAAGACCGCACCCACTCGGTCCAAATGGGTAAAGGGCGGTGCGACCATCATCTCTACCGCATCGGAATCGTAGGCGCTGAGAGCTTTGGCGAGCGCCTCTCCCTCCGAAACGGTGGTGTTCATTTTCCAGTTTCCTGCGATCAAAAGTTTTCTCATCTTACACCTCTTCAATGGCGGCGATGCCCGGCAATTTCTTGCCTTCCAAAAATTCCAGGCTCGCCCCGCCGCCGGAGGAAATATGGCTCATCTTCTCTTCCAGCCCGGATCGAGTGATCGCCGCCGCGGAATCGCCGCCGCCGATCACCACATTGGCGTCCAAATCGCCGAGGATCTTCGCCAAAGCGAAGGTCCCCGCGTCAAAGGGCTCGGTTTCGAATACGCCGGCGGGACCGTTCCACACCACGCTCTTCGCCCCGTCGAGGATCATGCCGTATGCCTTGACGGTCTCTTCTCCGATGTCCAATGCCATTTCGTCGGGGGCGATGTCCCCCGGCTTTACCGCGCGAGCCGTATCGGGACGATCGATCCCCTTCGCCACCACGAGATCCACGGGGAGGAGCAGGTCCACGCCCTTTTCTCGCGCCTTTTTCATCAGGCGCTCGGCGAGTTCGGTCTGCTCTTTTTCTACCAAAGAGGCGCCCATATCGTAGCCTTGGCTCAACAAAAAGGTGTTCGCCATGGCGCCGACGATTAGCACGGAATCGACGATTTCGATCAAGTTCTCGATGACGCCGATCTTATCCGATACCTTGGCGCCGCCCAGGATCGCGACAAACGGACGCTCGGGGTTTTCGACGAGATTCGAAAGCACTTCCACTTCTTTTCCCATCAAAAAGCCCAAGGCGGAGGGGAGCTTCGAGGCGATGCCCACATTGGACGCATGGGCGCGATGGGCGGTGCCGAATGCGTCGTTTACATACAAATCGGCGATGGATGCCAGCTCTTCAGCAAAGGATGCGTCGTTGGCTTCCTCTTCTTTTCGAAAGCGGAGGTTTTCCAGCATGGCGAGCTCGCCGGGTGCGAGTTCTTTTGCCATCTTGCGCACATTGTCGTCTACCACGACCCCCGAGAAAAACGGCGCGATCGTTTGTCCGAGAATCTCCTCGGCGGCCTTGCGCACCGGTTCCATCGAGAATTCTTCTTTGTATTCTCCCTTGGGTCGTCCGCGGTGGCTCATCAGGATCACCGCCGCGCCCGCTTTCAGCAGATGGTCGATGGTGGGTTTTGCCGCTTCGATACGGGTGGTGTCGGTTACTTTTCCGTCCTTTACGGGGACGTTAAAGTCCACCCGCAAGAGTACGCGCTTTCCCTTTACGTCCATAGATTTTAAATTCATGATTCCTCCAAGAAAAATCGAGCCCGTAAGAGCTCGACCCGTATTACATCTTCTCTGCAACCAAGCTTGCCAAGTCGATGACTCTTTGACTGTATCCCCATTCGTTGTCATACCAGGAAAATACCTTAACGAAATTGTCCTGTGCCAAAGTCAGGGACGCATCGAAGATCGAAGCGTGGGGATTGGCGATGATGTCGCTGGATACGATGGGATCTTCGGTGTATTCCAAATAGCCCTTCATGGGACCTTCCGCCGCTTCTTTCACTTTGGCGTTGATCTCTTCTGCCGTCGCGGGCTTGGAGAGTTCGAATACCATATCGGTGATGGAGCCGGTGGGAACGGGCACGCGGAGCGCATAGCCGTTCAATTTGCCTTCGAGCTCGGGCAACACCTGTGCCACCGCCTTGGCGGCGCCGGTGGAGGTGGGAATGATATTTTCCGCTGCGGCGCGGGCGCGTCTCCAGTCTTTTTTATGCTTTGCGTCGTGGATGTTTTGGTCGTTGGTATAGGCGTGTACCGTAGTCATCATGCCCTTTTCGATGCCGAAGTTGTCCATAATGATCTTGGTCACCGGTGCCATGCAGTTGGTGGTGCAAGAAGCATTGGAAAGGAAGTGGTGCTTTTCGGGATCATATTGATCGTGGTTTACGCCCATTACGATGGTAATGTCTTCGCCCTTGGTGGGTGCGGTGACGATGACCTTTTTCGCGCCGGCGTCGAAGTGCTTTTGTACGCCTTCTTTGTCCTTAAAAGCGCCGGTGGTGTCGATCACCAAATCCACGCCCATATCCTTCCAGGGGATTTGCGCGGGATCGCGTTGGTCCGTAATCGTAATCAGCTTGCCGTCGATTTCGAATCCCTTGTCGACAACCTGAATGTCGCCGGGATATTTGCGATATACCGTGTCGTATTTGAATAAGTGGGCCATCAGCGTCCAGTCTCCGCTGGCATTGAGTGCCACCAGCTCAAAGGGAAGTTCCTCGCGCAACAGAATACCTCGAATTACGTCTCTTCCGATGCGGCCGAAACCGTTCACCCCTACACGAATCGTCATTGTATCCTCCTTATGTTTTCTGTATTTATAAAGTTCTGTACTAGTATACCCATCTCGGGAAAAAGTACACGATGAGCCGACGTTTCCATCATATCAGAAAGAGGGTATCTATGCGATACGGAACCGAAAGATAGGAAGTGATTATGCTATTTGTCATACAGGGGCCCTCCGGCTCCGGAAAAACCACCCAGGCGGAATTCCTCGCCGAACGACCGGATTTCTTCCGATTGATCACCGCCACCACGAGGCCGCCGCGCCCGGGCGAGATCGACGGCGCGGATTATTATTTTCTCTCCGCCGAAGCCTTTTCTAAGAAAAAATGCGCCGGCGCCCTCCTCGCCACCACCGAAATCCACGGCGCCTGCTACGGCATTCCCAAGACCGATCTCGATGCGCTGGTTCAAGACAAAAACAGGCACGCCGTCGTCGTATTGGACGATACGGGCGCAAAGGAAGTGCAGGCGATGGGGGCGAAGCGCATCTGTTTTGTCATCGAAGAGAAGGCGCGTACACAGCGCCTCCTCGCCCGAAAAGAAAATGGCCGTTTTCTGCCGGAGCGCATCGACAATCGCCGCTGCGATCTGATCGTCGACGCCTCGGGCCGCGAGGATGCGATCCGACAGACGATCGAAACCTATATCGAAGGCGTGCTTACACGCATATAGCCTGCACACAAAAAAGGCAAGGCGCTTTTGCGCCTTGCCTTTTGAAATCGCGTTTATGCCGTAATGAGTTTTTTAATGTCTTCTTCTACCGTCGTAATGGGGGAAACTTGGAAGTTTTCTACCAAAACCTTGACCACATTTTCGCTCAAAAATGCCGGCAGTGTCGGTCCGAGGTGGATATTCTTTACGCCCAAAGCCAACAGCGACAAGAATACGATCACCGCTTTTTGTTCGTACCAGGCGATATTATAGACGATGGGCAGCTCGTTGATGTCTTCGAGCCCGAAGATCTCCTTGAGCTTTAGGGCGATTACCGCCAAGGAATAGGAGTCGTTGCACTGACCGGCGTCCAATACGCGGGGAATGCCGTCGATGTCGCCGAGGTGGAACTTGTTGTAGCGATACTTCGCACAGCCCGCGGTGAGGATCACCGTATCATCGGGGAGCGCCTTGGCAAATTCTT
This sequence comes from Aedoeadaptatus ivorii, assembly GCF_030815095.1. Lineage (NCBI taxonomy): Bacteria > Bacillati > Bacillota > Tissierellia > Tissierellales > Peptoniphilaceae > Aedoeadaptatus > Aedoeadaptatus ivorii. The sequence goes on along the minus strand of NZ_JAUSWF010000002.1, from coordinate 134,998 downwards.
CGTAGTACAGGCGATCGCTTTGGCGGCCGTCGCAGCCGCCCATGACGACGAATTTCGAGATAGCGCCGCTTTTGATCGCATCCACCACCTTATCCGCCAGGGCAAATACCTGGTTGTGGGCAAAGCCGCCGACGATGGTGCCTTCTTCGATCTTTTCGGGCGCCGGGCAGTTCTTTGCCTGCTCGATCAGCGCCGAGAAGTCCTTGTCCTTTCCGAGCTCGCCTTCGATAAAGGTCGCGCCGGGATAGCTGGCGACGCCGGTGGTATATAAGCGGTCGATATAACTGTCGTCCTTCGGGGGAACGATACAGTTGGTCGTCATCAAAATCGGGCCGTTAAAGCTCTTAAACTCCTCCCGTTGGTGCCACCAGCTGCCGCCGTAATTGCCGACGAAGTGGTCGTACTTCTTAAAGGCGGGGTAGTAATTCGCGGGCAACATTTCCGAGTGGGTGTATACATCTACGCCGGTGCCTTCGGTCTGTTGCAGCAGCGCTTCCATATCCCCCAGGTCGTGGCCCGAAATCAAAATGCCCGGATTGTCTCTGGGTTCGAGCGAGACCTCGGTAATCTCCGGATGGCCGTAACGGCCGGTGTTGGCTGCGTCCAAGAGCGCCATGGCCTTGACGCCGTGTTCGCCGGTTTGGAGGGTCAAATTCACCAAATCCTCGACGTTTAGGCTGTCGTCGGTGATCTTTTCGAGGGCATCCGCCATAAAGGCGTGGACGTCGTCGTCTCGATACCCCAGCACATTGGCGTGGCGGATATAGGCCGCCATGCCCTTCAGGCCGTAAGTAATCAGCTCGCGCAGGGAACGCACGTCCTCGTCTTCGGTGGCGAGCACGCCGATGTATTCCGCCTTCGCCGCTTCACTCAATCCGTCGCGCATATCGAATCCGGCCTCTTTCGGCAGGCTTTCGAGATCGTCGATAGAAGCGAGGAGCGACTTTTTCATATCCAAAGTATCTACGATAAATTCCTCTACCTTTTCGGGGTTGAAATTCGCATTGGTAATCGTCGTAAACAAATTGTCGGCGATGCGGTCCTCGACTTCGACATTCTTTTCGCCCAGGCGATTATACACCTGCGCTAATCCCTTGGTTACATAGATCAAAACGTCTTGCAGATCGGCCACCTCGGCGGTCTTTCCACAGACGCCCTTTACGGTACAACCCTTGTTTCTTACGGTCTCTTGGCATTGATAACAAAACATATACTACCTCCCGGTTTCTTTTGTTGCATAGCTCCATTCGATGCTTCGATTATACAACCAATCTTCTTTCTGTACCGTAACTAATGTTACCCTTTGTCCTCTTTTACAAAAATTCTTCCAACACCTCGGGATCGAACCGCACATACTTTCCTTCCGTCCGAATCAGTCCCTCCCGCTGCATCTTTCCGAGTTCGCGGGAAAGGCTCGGCCGCGGCACCGCCAAATACTCCGCGAGTTCCTCTCGATTTAAGGGAAGCATCCCCTCGCCCTCCGGATTTTCGTGCAATACATAGAGGATAATCTTCTTCCGAATGCTCCCGGCGCTGTGTACCAGCATCTTCAGATTCAAAAAATACGCCTTTTGCGACATAATTGCGAGCATATTGCGCACCAATCGGTCGGCGATTTCGCCGTTTCTCCGGTCAAAGGCGGTCTTGGGCAAAAACAACACCTCCGATTCCTTGCGGCTTACGCAGCCGAAATCGTAGGGATGATCCTCCAAAAAGGTATATACCTCGCCGAACACCGTGCCCGGCTCGGTAAAGCGGTTGATCATCTGCCGCCGTCCCGATGCCGAGATCCGCTCCACCTCCACCGAGCCCGCGAGCAAAATATAGGCCCCCGCGCTCTCCTCTTCCTGGTGAAAAATATAGCTGTCTGCGGCGTAATGCCTGCGTTCGGCGCCCAGTTCCCGCAATAGGCGTTCGCGCTTCGAGTCGTCGATGCCGCGAAAAAGCATGCTATCTGCCGTCAATATCGGTTTCCTTCCGCTGTTTTCTGAGCGACGCATTGGTCCTTTGGATCGCAAGATCCAGGTCTTTCACCTCAAGGGCGGGTCTGCGAAAGGCCCCGTGCATCCTTTGCACGTATTTTGCGACGGAAAAGCTTTTTTTCGTCCCGTATACCGCACTTTTCAGCACGAGACTGCCGATCGTAAGCGGCATCTGCGCCGCCGGCAACCACAGCGTCACCGAACGACGACGGCGGCGGTAGGCGCGTACCGCTTGTATGGATTCCCCTTCGTCCTTAGTGGCGGTTTTCCCGCGGGGAAAACTGTATAATTCTCGTGTAGCTCTGTTATATTCTCGTTTATTGCGATTCATCGTCCAACCCTTTCCCAATATACTTTCCGACAATTTAGTTCATATCCATTTTGTCGAATCCTCAAACTTTCGCGCCTTGCAGTGAAAAAACTTTAGTAAGGCTTTCCCATTTTCCGATTCTATGGTATATTGATCTTAGCCGGAAAACATTGTACCGTAGTGTAAACGTTTTCTTGCTGCGATTCTTTTAAGAAAGGAAGAAAATATGGATTGGAAGAAGCATCACAGGATTCTTATCATTACCGGTCACTTCGGCAGCGGTAAGACAGAAATGTCCATCAACTTAGGCTTACAGCTCGCAGAACAGGGAGAACAGGTGACGATCGTCGACCTCGATATCATCAATACGTACTTCCGAATTCGGGATAAGGATACGTTTCTCGAGGAACACGGCATCAAGGCCCTCTACACCGCGACAAAGGCAAAGACCTTGGACATCCCCGCGTTGGACCCGGCCATCGATGCCGCCATCGCTAGCGGTCACGGTCGCGTCATTATCGACGTCGGCGGCAATCCTTCCGGTGCACGTGCCCTCGCCCGCTACTACCCCACCTTGGAGGAAACGGGATACGAACAGATCTTCGTCATCAACTCCAACCGTCCGGAGACCAAGACGCCGGAACAGGTGATCGAATTTATGGAAATGACCCAGGCGACGAGCCATACCCAAATTACCGGCTTGTTCAATACCTCGCATTTCCTCAAAGACACCACGGCCGAAGACGTCATCGGCGGCTTAGACCTCGCCGAACAGGTCAGCGACATTACGGGCCTGCCCCTATTGGGTACGGTCTGCAAGCGCGAGTTGGTGCCCGAAGTACAGGCACATTTCCCCGATCTCTATATTCTTCCCATCGATCTCTATTTTAGGGATCAATGGATGCTATAAGGAGGAAAAATATGGCAAAAGGAAAAGTCACTTTCGATCAAGATTACTGCAAAGGCTGCAGTCTTTGCGTATCGGTCTGCCCGAAAGATGTTTTGGCTCTCAAAACCGATGAATTGAACCCGAAGGGCTACAGACCCGCCTATGCGAAAAATCCGGAAGATTGTATCGCATGCCAAAGCTGTGCGATCATCTGCCCTGACTCTGTAATCAGCGTCTACCGCATAGAAGAGTGAAAGGAGTCATAGAATGTCTGAAAAAGTTTTAATCAAAGGTAACGAAGCAGTCGGCGCGGCTATGATCGCCGCAGGATGCAAAACGTTCTTTGCATACCCCATCACCCCGCAATCCGAAGTTCCCGAGTACTTAGCGAGAGAGTTGCCGAAGATCGGCGGTACTTTCTTACAAGCCGAATCCGAAGTCGCCGCGATCAATATGCTCTACGGTTCCGCCGGTACCGGAACCCGCGTGGCAACCAGTTCCTCTTCTCCCGGGGTTTCTCTGATGCAAGAAGGAATCAGCTATATCGCCGCATCCGAACTGCCCTGCATGATCGTCAACATGATGCGTGGGGGCCCGGGTCTCGGATCCATTCAACCTTCGCAAACGGACTATTTCCAATCCACCCGCGGCGGCGGAAACGGTGACTACCGCACCATCACCCTCGCACCGGCATCCATTCAGGAAATGGTAAATCTGATTCACCTCGGTTTCGACCTCGCCGACAAATACCGCACCCCGGTTATCCTCTGTGGCGACGGTATGCTCGGACAAATGATGGAACCGGTTGAATTCGAAGAACACGAAGTCACCACCTACGATCACTCCGACTGGGCGGCAATGGGAACCAAGGGCGAAAGAGAGCCCCACATCATCAACTCCCTCTACCTCTCTCCCGAAGAGCTCGAAGCCCACAACAAGAAGCTGATCGCAAAATATAAAGAAATCTCCGACAAGGAAAAACGCGTCGAAGTCATCGACGTAGAAGATGCGGACATCGTATTTACCGCTTTCGGTACCACCAGCCGTATCTGCCGTTCCGCCGGAGACATCCTCAAGGAAAAAGGCTACAAAGTCGGATTCATCCGCCCCATTACTCTGTGGCCCTTCCCCAGCGAAGCGTACGAAAAGATCAACAAAGACTGTAAGGTCATCCTCGACGTGGAATTGAACCAAGGTCAAATGGTCGAAGACGTACGTCTCGCCGTTAACGGTAAACTGCCCGTAGAATTCTATGGTCGCCAAGGCGGTATGATTCCTTCCGCGGAAGAAATCGCAGAAGTGGCCTTAAAGCTATTGGAGGCGTAAAATGGAAAAACTACTCTACACCAGAAGCAAAGCACTCACCGATATGCCGACCCACTACTGCCCCGGTTGTACCCACGGCGTAGTGCACAAATTGGTCGCTGAATGTCTGGAAGAACTCGGCCTGACGGGCAATGCCATCGGTATCGCACCGGTAGGATGTTCCGTACTCGCTTACAAATACTTTAACTGCGACATGTTCGAAGCTGCACACGGCCGTGCACCGGCAGTCGCTACGGGTATCAAGCGCTCCACCCCCGACAAATTCGTCTTCACCTACCAAGGTGACGGGGACTTGGCCTCCATCGGCTCGGGCGAAATCGTACAAGCCGCCCACAGAGGCGAACACATTTCCACCATCTTCGTCAACAACGCCATCTACGGCATGACCGGCGGTCAAATGGCGCCCACCACCTTGGTCGGCCAAAAGACTACCACCAGCCCCTACGGCCGCGACGAAGCTTGGGCCGGACGTCCCATCCGCATCGCCGAAATGCTCGCAACCATCAACGGCGCTAAATTCGTCGAACGCGTTGCCGTCAACACGCCCGCAAACATCCGCAAGGCCAAAAAGGCGATTATGGAATGCTTCAAACTGCAACTCGAAGGCACGGGATTCGGCATCGTAGAAGTTCTTTCTACCTGCCCGACCAACTGGGGTCTGCCTCCGACAGAAGCATTGAAATGGTTAGAAGACAACATGATTCCCTACTATCCCTTAGGAAATCTGCGCAACGGGGAGGATCTATAATGACTACGAAAAGAGTTATCGTATCCGGTTTCGGTGGACAAGGTGTTATGGGCATCGGCCAACTGTTGACCTATGCCGGCATGTTCGACGACAAAAACGTATCCTGGTTGCCCTCTTACGGCCCCGAAATGCGCGGCGGTAAGGCAAACTGCTCCGTCATTCTTTCCGATGATCCCATCGGCGCGCCCAACATCGCACAAGCCGACGCCGTCATCGCCATGAACGAACCTTCCTTGGACAAATTCGAGTCCTATGTCGTTCCCGACGGACACATTTTCATCAACAGCTCCCTGGTCAACAAAGACACGACCAGAGGCGACATCAACTCGCACTTGCTCCCGGTCAACGGTCTAACCGAAAAATTCGGTAACCCTCGCGTTCTCAACATGATCATGATCGGCGCATTCAACGAAATCACCGGCATGGTCAGCCAAGGCGCTTTGGAAAAAGCGGTAGACAAACTCTACGGTAAGAAGGGCGAAAAAGTTATGAAATCCAACTTGGAAGCCTTGAAGTTTGGTGGAGAAAAAATGAAGGAGATTGTAAATGCGAAATGAAGTTGAAATCCTCAGACAGGCAATGCTGAACGAAGTCGAAGGTGCAGAATTCTACAAACTCGCAGCCGACAAATTCGCTTCCTCCTCTACGAAGGACGCGCTGTTGGACCTCGCAAGACAAGAAGAAGAGCACATCGAATACCTTCGTTCCCTGTCCGAAAAAATCATCGACGACAGCAAGGCAATCAACTACGATCCGGAAAAATTAAAAGAAGAAGTTCCTTCTCCCGGTATCTTCAAATGGGACAAATTGGATGAAGACATGGTACGCTTGGCCGTAACCGTATTCTCCGTAGGCATGAACATGGAAAAAGACTCCGTGACCTTCTACGAAGACGCAAAGGCAAAAGTCGAAAGCGAAGAATCCAAGCACCTCTTCGACATCCTCGTAAAATGGGAACAATCCCACTTGGAAACCCTGCGTACCCAATATGAAATCTACCAACAAGAATGGTGGAATATGCAAAACTTCGCACCGTACTAAAAAGTACTGTAAACGCGACAAAAACGCCTCTTCGGAGGCGTTTTTTTGTGCGCTTATTTGGGCGCATCCTCTGCACTTCGAATAAGGGACGCCTTAAACGACATAGAACACACCTTACGCCGTTTCAAATATGGTGGACAGTACTGAAACTGAACCAATCATTAAACCCCTATAAATCACTAGTGAAGCCGTTTATAATCGAGCACCCCTCTAAACTGGGGGCTGATAGGGACGATAGGATGTACTTTTTGAAATCCGGACGCACCTCCGGACTCTTATTTTGTGGCGTTCGAATTTTCTTCATCAAAAATACCAAGTAGCTCCTCTACTTCTTCGCGAGACCTGGCATATTTCCGAGCAAACGTACGGGCGTTGCTCCTGACGCGCTGATACCTTTTCTTCTCCGGATTTTCTTCTTCCCATCTTCTTGACGCTCGAATTTGAGCATCACTTGTCTTTCTTTCGTTGTTCACGCTCAAGCTCCTTTTCTAGTCTTTTCTTTTCTTCCTGCAACTTTCCATTTTTAATGAATAAAGCGATGCACACCAAAATCGAGACGAAGAGCAATAGATTGAGTAAGTGATTTAACATTTTCCATGTGATAGAACTTTCTTATGGGTAGGGAATTAACCCCCACCCTTAAGCCATTTCAATTCTAGCTTTATGATCGCAAGCTTTTAACTTGTATTTGTTGGCACCCGTTAATTGCTTTTGGGATCCATACCCCTAAGCGATTTCTATCACTTTCTCACCTCACTTTCTATATGAATTATGACACGCGTGTTATGATTATGCAACCATTTTAAGTAATTGATTGAGGATTTGGATAATTTTTACAACCATAAACGAGGCACTTCGGCCGGTTCCTGTTTACCCAGGATTTTGCATTGACGTGCCTCGCCTCTATACAATTACTACTTGCTCAAAGGCGTTGCCCACTTTCCGGCTCTTTTCTTCTCTTAAGTCATAAAATCACTTCAGTTTGTTCCAATTCTTCTTCATCTTTCTGCTCCTTTCGCCCCTTACAGTGCACGCCTGTAAGTTGCAACCTTGTTTTACTGCATCAAAAAAGCACACCAGCTATACCGTAAGATGTGCTTTTAGTTTTGGTTGTATATTTGATCATATAGCCGTTGGTATTTCATAGCCTTTTCTGTGGGCTCGTCATTTTCATCGAGATTTGACAAAAATAACTCATCAATCGCTAACAATAACTTATCCAAGTCGCCGTTATTCAATAATTCTTCAAGGTTGTTAATATCCTTACTCAATTCATTCTTTTGAAGCTCAGTGATGTTAATCATTTTTCTTGCGACCTCCTAATGGATTTACTTGAATCAATTTACCAGTTTTCGGATTAACAGACACAGACCCAACACCCATTATGCTATACCTCGTACTATGTTTGAGCCTCTTAATGTCATCGGGGGTTGACAATATTCGTATCGCGTGTTCAATATCCACTCCATTTCTCTTTTGTTCTACAGAACCAATCACCCTATTGATGAAATGCTTAGATTTCTTATTTATCACAACACCATCTGATGTCTTTAGCCCTATCAGTTTTTCGTCTATCTCTTTAGATACATCTTTATATAACTTAAAATCTGCAAATGACGTCAACTCACCACTTTTTATTGAACGTTTATAATGCTTTAATTGCTCCCACTCTTTCGTATTATTATACTTTAATTTTTGGAAGCTATCAAAGCTAGAGGGTACGTTCTTTTTTCCTATCGCTTCAATGTAATTCTCATATTGCTTTCTGTCACCATGACGGTTCTTCCATGCTTTTTCCTTAGCCAAATATTCCGGATCGTTCTCTACATAGGTCTTATGCCACTCTTCGTAATTCATATCGAGAGGCACATCATAGCTCTTCCCGTCTTCGCTTCTCGCTGTCCTCGTCTTTCCGTCTTTGTTCTCCCTGTAGGTGATCGTAGTCGATCGGCATCTCGGATGCATAGGCGGATAGTTTACGCCCGGCATAGCTTCGTCAATAGGAAAGTGCTTGCCGTCCATAGAACGGCATATTGCACTGGTCTTCATATCTAGGGTGGCCAAAAATTCATATTCCTTAATGCCCAGCTTTTTTTACATAAGCAGGTCAGCTATGCTTTCAAATAGGTCGTTTCCGTGTGATGTAGTGTGCGCGCCGCATGCTTTTTGTCCTTTCCCGGTTCGTTGGCCACATCGTCGCCGCAACTGATCTCGGTGCACTTTCTGCATTTGCTTTTGTACGGCGTTGATGTGCGCGCCATGATGTTCTGAGACGATGCAAAACCAGCAAAAAGCAGCCGCAAATAACAAAAACCAAAGTTATGAAAACGCGAAAAAACGGCTAAATTGCAACGTTAGCAGCAACTAGCCGTTTATACAAATGGTGGACAGTACTGGGCTTGAACCAGCGACCTCTACGATGTCAACGTAGCGCTCTACCAACTGAGCTAACTCTCCGTAGCACAATATAGTTTACCAAGGTCGCCGACAGATTGCAAGCACTATTTTACAATTCCGTCATATGGATTCGGTTTTGTTATGCCCATGCGGTGTTCGGGTTAAGTTCTCGTAGGGCCGGCATTGGTCTTTTCGGGATTCTGTCGCCTACTTATTCCAGATCCAGCACATTTCTCCGTTCGAACTCGACGCCGACCGCTTCGCCCGGCTCGTAGAGATTGTGGGTGCGAAAGAGGGTATCGATTTTCAGGACGATTCCGTTGCTTTCTACCAAATACTCCAACAGATTTCCCTTGGGAATGCGGTCGCGCACCCGCCCCACCAGGCGAATGTAGTCGTCCTTTTGGGGCGTGTCTTCGCCCACGATTTGGATCGCCTCGGGACGAATGGCGACGGCGCCCGTCCTCGTCTCGCCGGTCATGGTTTCGAACGCCTGTGGCTGCAGGACATTGTAGTTGCCGACGAAGTTGGCGACAAATTCCGTACGGGGCCGCGTGTAGAGGTCGATGGGTGTGGCGATCTGCTCGATTCTCCCGTCGTTTAAGATGGTGATATGGTCGCTCATCAGCATGGCTTCGTTCTGGTCGTGGGTGACGAATATGGTGGTGATGTTCAGTTGCTGTTGAATGTTTCGGATGGATTTTTGCAGGCTCTTTCGCAGCTGCGCATCGATGGCGGAAAGCGGCTCGTCCAATAGGAGCACGCGGGGCTCGGTGACCAGCGCCCGCGCCAGGGCGACTCTCTGTTTTTGCCCGCCGGAAAGTTGGGACGGCGCATAATGTTCCCGCCCCTTAAGGCCGACGATTTCGATCATTTCGGCGACTTTTTTTCGTATGGTTTCCTTGGGCATCTTCTGCATTTTCAGCCCGAAGCCGATATTGTTTTCTACGTTCATATTGGGAAAGAGCGAATAAGACTGAAATACCATCCCCACATTTCGCTCCCCGGGCGCGAGATCGTTGACGATCTTATCGCCGATGCGGATGGTACCGTGATCGACGCGGTTAAATCCCGCCAAACAACGCAGCAATGTGGATTTTCCGCAACCGGAGGGGCCCAAGAGGGTGAGGAGCTCCCCTTTTTGGATTTCGAGATTGATGTCTTTGAGCACATAGTGGGTGCCGTCATAGCTCTTCTGTATGTTTTCAAATGCGATATAACTCATCTTAGTTCTCCTTACTCCCGTTTTGCGGGGACGATTGTCGTGCGTTCAAGTGGTTGACCAGGGCGGAAAGCGCCAGCATTACCACACTCATAATCGTAGAAATGGCGGCGGCGGTGGGACCGGAAACGCTGAGCATGCGATTGAGGAAGATGCCCAGGGTCTCATAATAGGAACCCGCCAATATATTTACGAGCACAAAGTCCGCAAACAACAGTCCCGCCGAGAGGAGCATCGTCGCCAAGAGTCCCCGATAGGCGGCGGGTACAATAATGGTCACAAAGGTGCGGAGAGAAGAGGCGCCGAGGATTTCCGCCGCCTCGAGCATAGGCGTCATATCGATGGCGGTCAGGGTGTTTTTGACGCCCTGATACATATACGGGCAGATTAACACGCAGTAGGAGCAGACGAGCAGAAAGATCCGATTGCCGTAAAAGTTCTCGGAATTGCCGTATAAGACGATCAAGGAAACCGCCATAATTACGCCCTGGATCCCGTACGGGATTTTGGAGACCGCATCCATGATGACTTCCGCTTTGGGATAGTAAACCCGGGCCGCATATAGGGCGAGGAGCATAATCATTACGGTAATCAAGACGGGGAGGACGGAGATCAAGACGGTGCGGATCAACACCGGCCATATCTCTGTGGCGGTAAACAGTTCCCGATAAAAATCGAAGGTAAATTCCCGTGGTATGATCTTGGTAAAATCCCTGAAAAAGCTATACACCACGGTCATAAAGAGCGGCAGTATCAAAAATAAGCCGATCACCACAAAGGCGAGGATATCGAGCAGTTTACTGTTTTTCTTCACGGACTTCCCTCCCCTCTCGATTGCTACCGGCGAGCAATCCCAAGCCATTTACCAAGAGCATGATCAATATCATAATCACCGAAAGGGCACTCCCGGTTCCCGGCTGCTGCACGATATCCCCCGTAAACATAGAGGAGATTTGAATCGGCATAAGGGGGTAGTTGTTCCCCAACAGCGCATAGGGGGTGGCGTAGGCCGCCAATGCGTTGGCAAACAGAATCGAGAAGGTGCCGAAGAGCACCGGCGATAGAATGGGAATGCCGATATACAGCCAAAAACGAAGGGTACCGGTCTTTAAAAGCTGCGCCGCTTCCTTGTATTCGTCCTGGATCATGGCGAATGCCGGGTACAAGAGCAGCGTGCCCAAAGGAATCTGAAAGTGGATAAAGGTGAGGAGCAGGCCATTGGTGCCGTAGAGGTCGAAATCGGCGAGAAAGCTCCAACCCAAAGCCTGGCCCAAGAGCACCAGCACGCCGGAATTGCCCAGGATGATCATAAAGGCGAAGGCGAGCTGAATGCCCTGAAAATTCGACGTCATATTGAGGACATTCAAAAATACCTTTTTTAAGACGCCTTCGTTGTTATAAATCACATAGGCGCCCATAAAATCGAGAATCAGGCCGATAAGCGCACTAAAGAACGATACTTTCAGGGAATTGGCGATGCCCATAAAATAGTAGGGATTCGAAAAAATCTCTCCATAATTGGACATCCCGATAAAGGCACCGCCATTGTCGAAAAAGCTTTTCCACAGAATAGAAAATAGAGGCAGGAGAATATAAAAGAGGGCCAACACCCCGAAGGGGAGGAACAATAGGAGCGGAAGTTTTGCGTCGGTTCTCATTTTCGATCCTTTCCTTTTACATAGAACGGCGGGCAAACCCCATGGGGATCATCTTTTTCGAAGGGGAAAGCCCCAACAGATACAGGCAGAGGGGCGCCACCTCCCGTTGCGACCGCTGTTGATCGCGAAAATCGCCGGGCAGTATTTTTTCCGAAAAGATATAGAGCGGGACAATCCGCTCCGCATCCGATGCGCCGTTGTGAAAGCGGAGCGGATTCATGCCGTGATCGGCGGTCACGACGACCTGATAGCCCGCCTCCCGCCACAGCGGCAAATAATCGCTGAGTGCCACGTCGACATTTGCCGCCGCAAAGGCATATTCCGCCGCGTCCGATCCGTAGGCGTGGCCCGCATCGTCTACATTCATGGGGTGCAGCAGGAGATATTCGGGTGCATATGTTTTGATAAAATAATGCGCGTCGGCAAAGAGATGGTCGTCGGGATATTTGTCGTTCCAATAGAACGAACCCAATGCGATCTCCCCCTCGCCATCTGCAAAAAATCGATCTTCGCTCGGTCGAAAGGGCGTATGGTGATACAACTCGCTGACCCACGAATAGGCACAGGCAGCCGTTACACCGCCTGCCTGTCTCACAATGGAAAATATATTTTCTTCGCCGCTTCTCTTGGGAATGCCGTTGTTGGTAATGCCGTGCTCGCGCGGCGCGAGGCCGGTCTGAATGGTCTCATACAGAGGACGCGACATCGCCGGCAGCTCGGAGATCACCCGGTAGGTGGCACACAAACCCGCCTCGGCGAGGGATTCCAAATAGCCCATATGGCGAAAAGCGGTCTGTGCATTTAGCCCGTCCAGTACGATTAGAATCAGTTTCTCCATTACTTCTTTGCCTTGGTAAGGACTTCGGCCTGCCATTTTTGGCCGAGTCCCTTCGCCGCCTCATCCCATGCCTTCATATCCTTAATGGGTTGTGCCTTGGCATACAGCGAATCGTCCAGGAGCATGTCCTTGACATCCGCCGGCAATTCCACATCGTCGCGAATGGGACGGGCGTACCCCTTTGCCAAATTGATCTGTCCCTGGTCGGAAAGAATGTATTCCCGCGCCAATGCCGCCGCATGGGGGTGGGGCGCCCTGGCGTTAATGATCGTGGAATACCCGGATTGCACCGCCCCGTCGGAGGGGATGGTGACTTCGAATTTTAGATTCGGATTGCTTTCTTCCACTTGTTTGGCGTAGTTTAGACCGTTAAAGTCCCATACGAAGGCGACTTCCACCTCGCCCTTCTCCAGTCGCTGCACGGAGGGATCGGAGAGGTCCAAACGGCCCTGCTCTGCGAGCTTGGCGAAATAATCGAAGCCCGGTTGCAGATTCTTCTCGTCTCCGCCATTGGCGATGGCCGCGGAAAGGAGGGCGTTTTGTGCCTGGGTAGCGGCGTTGACATCGCCGATCGAGACCTTATAGTCCCCTTCCAGTACGTCGGCAAAGGATTTGGGCGGATTCGCCACTTTGGTGGTATTCGTAATGATGGCGATGGTGCCGTAGTACGCGATAATCCAGTCGCCGTCGTCGTCTTTTGCCCAATCGGGTACCTTGTCCCAGTACGAGGTCTTGTACTTGGCGGAGACGCCCTTTTCTTCGGCGACGGGCCCGAAACTTTGGCCCACGTCGCCGATATCCTTGGTGGGATTGGATTTTTCTTGCTCAAACAAGGCGATCTCTTCGGCGGAACTCATATCCGTATCGGTGTGTTTCAGGGCATACTTCTCGGAAATCTGATCCCAGGTGTCCTTCCAGTTAGCCCATGCATCGGGCATGCCGATGGATTGGATTTCCCCTTCTTCCTTCGCCTTCTTTTCGAGCTCTTCCACGCTGATCGAAGAGAGATCCACCGGTTTCTCGGCCTCTTTTGCGCCGCTTCCACCGCACGCCGTCAACAACATCATCATTCCCAATCCGCCTACCGCGAGGCTTCGCTTCCAGTTTTTCATAATTCCTCCTCATATGCCCCCGCGTCGTATCGCGCCGCGCGTGGATCCGATTTTGCGTATACCGCAACTTTATACATCGGCTCCCAGTGTATCTGCTCCTTGTTTTATCCCCATCATTCAAAAGTTAAGGTACAGTTATTTTTCGGTAAATTTCGGAATGATAATTTTTTGTCTTTCTGCACAAAAAAACGAGACCGCAAATCTGCGATCCCGCCAATCGAAATGTATATCTTTTATAGATTGCGGCGCATCCTTTATCGGATCGCCTCGAACACCAGTGTCGCCTGGATTCGATCGCCGCCGAGCAAGCCGGTACTGCCGCCGTGGCTGGTGGTCATGGTATGCAGCCGGTAGCCTTTTGCCGCCTGTTCGTTGATGACCTCTTCCAATTCGACCAGATTGCCGGATCCGGTGCCGATAAACTTTTCTTTCAGCGTCACCTGTAAGACCACATACGGCAAGTCTTGGCCAGATGCGACCGAATAGCTGGATTCTCTTTTCATATCTTCCGTCATAAAGTACCTCCTTATAGAGCGCAGTATATCAAATCGAAACGCATAGCGAAACCGAGAGCATAGAAAAAGGCCGCGTGACAGTATATTGCCACACGGCCTTTTTGATTTGGTGGAGACGGCGGGGGTCGAACCCGCGTCCGAAAATCCTTCCACCGGAGTTTCTCCAAGCTCAGTTTTTCCTGAAATTTCCCCTATACACGAGGGAAAAACAAAACTCGTCTATAAGGTAGCTTCATAGATTCCGTTCTCGGGGCAAAGCTTGACCGAGCGCGTTTCTCCACTGAATTGACACTTCCCCGAGCCGTGGACCTCTCGGTTCCGTGGGTAGCGTGTTTACGCTGCCAGTGCTACGTTGTTGTCGTTAGCATTTAAAGTTTTGAGCCATTTTAACGTTGCCTGACTCATCAACGGCTTGCTACTCCGGCTTCCGAATCCCCGTCGAAGCCATTTCGTCCCCATGGGTATCTACTTATGATACCCGACGATTGTATATTTGTCAAATTTACCGATTTTCGAAACCTGCTTCCAAATCGCCGCCCTTGGTGTAGAGGTGATGATACAGGCCCTGCTTTGCCATCAGCTCTCGGTGGTTGCCCTGTTCTACGATGCCCGCGTCTTTTTGAAGCACGAGGATGGTGTCGGCGTTTTCGACGGTCGAGAGGCGGTGGGCGATGGTGATGGTGGTGCGCCCGGCAGTGAGTTCTTCGAGGGAGTTTTGAATGATCATCTCGCTCTCGTTATCCAGTGCGCTGGTCGCCTCGTCGAGGATCAAGATCGACGGGTTTTTCAAAAATACCCGCGCGATGGAAATGCGCTGTTTCTGCCCGCCGGACAGTTTGACGCCGCGCTCGCCCACAAAGGTCTCAAATCCCTCGGCGAGGTTCATAATAAAGTCGTAGGCGTTGGCGAGTTTGGCCGCCTCCCTTACCTCGGCGTCGGTGGCTTCGGGCCGGCCGTAGCGGATGTTTTCCATAATATTGGTATTAAAGAGGTACACATCCTGCTGCACCATGCCGATATTGCGCCGAAGGCTGTTGAGGGTAATCTCGCGCACGTCGATGCCGTCGACGGTGACGGCCCCCGCATCCACGTCGTAAAACCGCGGAATCAGATTGCAGATGGTGGTCTTGCCCGATCCGCTGGGGCCCACCAGTGCCACGTTTTCGCCGGGGCGGATGGAAAGCGAAAAGTCCTCCAATACGGGGAATTTCCCCTCGTAGGCGAAGTCGACATCCCGAAACTCGATGGCGCCTTCGGGGTCTTTGAGTACCACGCCGTCCGCCGGATCGACGACGTCGCTTTCGATGGACATAATCTCTTGAAAGCGCTCGATGCCGGTGAGTCCTTTTTGGAAGGTCTCGGTAAAGTCGATCAGCCGGCGCACGGTCTGTACCATGGTCGAAACATACATAATATAGGCGACCATATCGCCGGGTAGGATCTCGCCGGCCATCATAAAGAAGCCGCCGCCGATGATGACGATCAAATACATAATGCCGTCGAAGTTGCGGGTGACGGCATTAAAGCCCGCCATGGATTTGTAGAATTCCCGCTTGGTCTCTAAAAAGCGCATATTTTCGTTTTCGAAGCGCTCTTGTTCGATCCCTTCGTTGGCAAAGCTCTTGGTGACGCGAATCCCCGAAATGGAGTCTTCGATGGTGGCGTTCAAATTCCCCATCATCTGCCGCTGTTTTCTCTGTGCCGAAAGCATCTGCAACCGGAATTTGCGGGCGGCGATGAGCATGATCGGAATCATAAGGTATAAAAATACGGTAAGTGGCAAATGCACCGAGGCGAGGACTAGGAAGGTCGCGACGACTTTTAAGACGCCGATGGAATATTCCTCCGGCGCGTGGTGCGAAAATTCGGTGATGTCGAAGAGGTCGTTGGTGATGCGGCTCATAATCTGGCCCACCTTCATATCGTTGTAGAAGGAGGCACTCAGGGTCTGCAAATGGTTGTAGACGTCTCTGCGCATATCCTTTTCGATATTCGCCCCCATCATATGGCCGATATTGGTCATATAGTAGGCGGCGACGATCTCTATGATTTTGATGACCAGAAAGATTCCCGCGAGCCTCAGGATCAAATCCGGCGTAATGAGCCCAATGTCTTTGACGCCGAGATTGGTCAAGTGGCGGAGTATGATCGGAAGCGCAATCTCCGACACCGTGGTGAGCCCCGCGCAGAGCAGGTCGGTAAAGAGAATGCCCCGATAAGGCGTAAAGTACGGGCGAATGGCCCGCAAGCGATCGAGAAAAGTCATAGATCTCCTTTCTAGAAAATCAACGAAAGCAGGTATAAAAAGAGCAAGTGCAGGGGGTAAAAGGCATAAAATGCGTATTTATGCCCGCGCCCGCGCTTTCCGTTATAGAGCCAAAGAAAAGGCAGCGAAAGATATACCGTACCGAATAGGGGCGCCTCGAACCAAAAGCCGAAGAGCGTCGCCGAGAGGGTGCGGAATCGATCTTCACGCGCCAGGTAATACAGCAGTATGGCGCCGATGCCGAAGGCGCCGTAGTCGAAGCCGCAAACCGCGGAAAGAGCGGCGATGGCCAAAAAAACGGCCGTCGATGCGACGATCTTCGGCAGCCGTTTCCAATCCGTGTGCCGAATTCTTTCTAGGAGCACGACGAGCGCCGCCCCCGCCACCAGGGTAAAATACACATTCTGATGTCCCCATTCTAGGCCGCCGTTTGCAACCAAATCGAAGGGGATCTCGGAAAGAACGCCGAAGAGAAAGAGCCGAATCAGCTGTTTTTTATAGTCGCGGGTGAGAAAGAGACCCTGCACCAAAAAGAAGCAGAATATGGGAAAGGCGATGCGCCCGAAGAGCACCATAAGATTGCCCGCCAACAGGCCCGGGGAATCGTAATACTGAAAGGGCAAAAGGCCCCCCACCTCGATCCCCAGGGAATCGCGCAGCACGCCGCCCTGGGCCATATGGTCGAAGAACATAAAGAGGCAAGCAAAAAATTTCAGTGCGTTGCCGCTGAGGCCGCCCTCTTTCGACCAAATCGCCAAGAGCCGCTTTTTCTCGTCGGGATTGTAAAGCGCGTTCATTCCTGTGCCCCCAACAGATCCTGATAGTCGGGATCGTAGGTGGTGATCAGCGCGTATTCGGGGTGCTTTTCGGCGACCTTTTGACGCAGCCTTCTGTCGATCTCTTCTTCTTTTCCTTCCATCGCCATGGGAACGAGTACGTCAAATACGAGATTCAACCCGTCCTTTCGGTCGACGATGCGAAAATCGTGTAGGTCGAGTTTGGGGTGAATTTCTCGCAAGGTCCCCTTCAGATAGTCATAGAGCGCATTGCTGCGGGGGTCGTCGATGCGGATGGGGTCGATGTGTATGGTGGCATCCAGCTGAAATTCCTCCGCCAGTCGCCGCTCGATCTCGTCGATGTCCTCGTGGATCTTGAGCACGTCCCATTCGCTGTTGACCTCCACGTGGACGGTCAAAAAGCGCTTCTGTGCGCCGTAGTCGTGGTAGATCAAATCGTGTACGCCGATGGCGACGGGAAAGCTCTCGATAAAGGCGAGGAGCTCTTCGATGAGGGCGGGGTCGGTCTTTTCGCCCAAAAGAGAATCCACCGTATCGGTCAGGCTCTCCCAGCCGCTCTTTAGGATCACTCCTGCCACGAGCAGGCCCACAAAGCCGTCGATATTGAGGCCGAACAGCTTTTGTACGCCCACCGAAAGCACCACCGTCGAGGTGGCGAGCACATCACCCCGGGCGTCATAGGCGGTGGCGATCAAAAGATCGGAGCCCATGCGCTTTCCCAGGGCGAGATTGTAGGCGAAGAGGAGAAATTTTGCCCCGATCGAAAGCAACAGCACCACAAAGGCGACAGGCAGTACCTCCATCGCCTTGGGATGCAGTATGCTTTTTCCCGATTCCCAAAACAGGCTCGCCCCCGTCCAGAGGATGATCAGGCTCACCACAAAGGACGCCAAGTACTCCATGCGCGCATGGCCGTAGGGATGGCGGCGATCGGCGGGCATGGCGGCGAAATGAAAGCCCCCCAAAGAAATCAGGGAGCTCAACAGGTCCATGGAGTTGTTAAGCCCGTCGGCGACCATCGAAATGGCGCCGGAAAGCGTGCCTACCACAATCTTCGATGCCGCCAGGGCGAGATTGGTCCCGATCCCGATCAAAGACGCCTCTCGCCCCATGCGACTGCGCGCCGCCGCATCTCGCGCGTCGGGGAGCTTTCTCTGCATATATCGTTCAAACATCGCGCTCACGCTCCTTTCTTCGCTTACCTACAAGCGCTCTCGTAGGTCCATCTTCAGTTTGGTAAGCTTGAGACCCTGCATTTCGTTAACGGTAAAGACGATGTCCCCGTAGCGAATCACCTCGCCCACTTTGGGAATGCGGTCCAACTGCTCGATCACAAAGCCGCCGATGGAGTCGGATTTTTCGCTTTCCAAATCCAATCGGAAGTGGTCGTTCACTTCGTCGATCCGAAGCTCCGGATCGATCAAAAATACCCCCGCGTCCAAGAGAATCATGGCGCGGTTTTCGAGGTCATACTCGTCATCGATATTGCCGACCAGTTCCTCGAGGATGTCTTCCATGGTGATTATGCCGCTGGTGCCGGCGTATTCGTCCACCACCACGGCGATAGAAAGATTGCGCGCCTTCATTTCGCGAAAGATCCGATCCGCCACGGCGCTCTCTCCGATAAAATATGGATCCCGAAGCATTTCTTCGAGTTCGAGTTTCGAGCCGGTGGCGAGGGTGCGCACCACGTCTTTCATATAGAGGATGCCGATGATATTGTCGATGGAATCGCGGTAGACGGGCACGCGGCTATACCGGTTTTCGCGCAAAAGCGCGAGGATCTCGTCCTGCTCCGCCTCTACGTCGAGGGCGACCACCGAGGTGCGGGGCTTCATCATATCCGATGCGGTGGCGGAAGAAAAGTCGAGGACATTGTCGATATACGTGCGTTCGGCGCTCTCAAGCACCCCTTCTTCCTCTCCCACCTCGACCAGGGTCTTAAATTCTTCCTCGGTTATGGTCGGCTTATCGCCCACGTCGGGAAAGAGCAGGCGATTGACCCAAGTGGTGAAGGCGCCCAACAAGAACACCGCGGGTTTTAGAATGACCGAGATCACAGAGATCGGCTTGGCGATCTTTTTGCTGACCAGTTCCGGCTGTTCCTGCGCCACGGTCTTCGGCATCACCTCGCCGAAGACCAAGACGACCACCGTCATCACCGCCGTCGCCACCACGGGTCCGCTGGCACCGAGTAGGCGGGTAAAGAGCACCGTCGCCACGGCGGACGATGCGATATTTACGATATTGTTTCCGATCAAAATGCTCGAGATCATGTCCTGGGGTTTTTCCAGGAGCCGGAGCACCATCAGACTGCTCTTGTCGCCTTCGGTCGCCGCCTGGCGCAGGCGGATCTGATTTGCCGATAAGAGCGCCGTCTCGGACGAGGAAAAGAATGCCGAGGCGGCGGTTAAGAGTACGATAACTACGCCGTATATGCCGATTGAATCCATGCTTTATTCTCCCAATGTTCCCTCAAAAATATAGCGACCTTCTGCCGCATTCATCTCTATGGCCTTTAGATCTCGAATACCGCCGATCGCCCACATAGCGGGGTCGGTGACGATTGATCGGCGCGCGGAATCGAATGCTACGCCGTCTTTTTGAAACAGCCGGCTCGCCACCGCCACGGTCTCCGCCGGCGGCAGGGGAATTTGTCCCAGCTTCGCCTCTTTTACGGCGAGCTCGATGCGGCCGTCTTTTGTCGCGCGGGGTTCGGTGCGCACCGAAAGCGCGCTGGAGATGCCGTAGGCTTCCACCGGCATCGACAGGCGAATGCCATCGCCCGCCTCTACCGTTCCTTCGATTCCCGCCTCCGAAAGCCCTCGATCAATGACGCTTCGAAGTGCGTCCGCTTCCATCGCGATCTGAATATTTCCCTTTTTGGGTATGGTTTCTTCGGTCTTTACCTCGCCCGTAGGCCGCGCGAGGAACAGGACGGCGGCGAGTATCAGCAAATTCAATGCCGCCAGGATCCCAAATGCTTTTTTCCAATTGCGTTGTTTCATTCCCGTCTCCTATGTTATCATCAAGAAAGAGAGTTTTACTCCCGATAGATGTATCATACTATATCCCAAAAAACAATTGTACCGAACAGGAGGATTTATGCTCGAAAAAATGAATACGAAGCGGTGGATCGCCGTGGGCATCGCCGTTTTGATTCTCGGCCTTTCCGCGCTTTCCAGTGGTCTCAGTTCCCTGATCAACCGCGAGGAGCAAATGAAGAAAGTCGAAGAATCCATCCGCAATTCCATCGGCAGTTTCGACCGCACGGTCTTAGAAGGCGAAAATGCAGACGCAAAGATCGCAAAGATCGCCGTAGAAGGTCCCATTATGGATATTCCCTCTACGCCCTTTGCCGGCACCATGGCCTATGACCACCGGTTGACGCTCGCCGAATTGGATGACATCCTCGAAGACGATACGGTAAAAGGCGTACTCTTGGAGGTGAATTCCCCCGGCGGCGGCGTGTTCGAAAGCGCCGAGCTCCACAAAAAGCTCAAGGCAATCGCCGATGCCGACAAGACCATCTACGTCAGCATGGGCAATATGGCCGCAAGCGGCGGTTATTATATCTCCGCGCCCGCCAAAAAGATCTACGCCGCCCCCTCTACCATCACCGGTTCCATCGGCGTGATTATGGGCGGGCAAAATATCTCGGGCCTGTTGGAAAAACTAGGCATCGCCGATCAGGCGATTAAGAGCGCCGCACACAAGGACATCGGCAGCACCACCCGCCCCATGACCGAAGACGAACGGGCCATCCTGCAGGGCGTAATCGACGATATGTACGGCGAGTTTTTGAAGGTCGTCTCCGAAGGCAGACAGATGGACATCGAACAAGTGCGTACCCTCGCCGACGGCTCGATCTACACGGGCAATCAGGCGAAAGCAAACGGCTTGATCGACGAAATCGGCTATCCCGAAGACGTGCTCGCCGCCTTAAAGACCGCCATCGGTGCCGAAGATGCACAGGTCTACGAATACACGCCGGGCCTTTCGGGCAGTATCTTCGGCAACTTCTTCTCCAAGACATCGATCGAAAACGAAGTGATCGAGAAGCTGCTGTTTGAATCGTTGAATGCAGGCGCTAGACCCATGTATCTCTACGGAGGTGCATAGATGAAAAACCAACACTACGACCCCTTTAAGAAAGACGGCGACAAAAAGGCACCGGCAAAGCGACCGGCGAAAGAAGAAGCGACGACGGAACGCTATCGCGAGCCCTTCGACCGGAACAACCCGCCCCTGGATGCGGCGATCTTGCGCGAACATCGAGAGGGTGCACAGCAAGCGACGGTGCCCGAATCTCCCCTCCCCAAAGCGCGGAGGACCTTCCGAAGAAAATACCCCGTCTCTTCCTTTGTGACGGCGGGATTTTGGATTCGCTTCGTCGCCTTTTGTATCGACGCCACCGTGGCATCCGCCTTTTCGGCGATTTTCGCCTCGCCCATCGTGGCACTGGCGGGCCGCCCCGAGGGCATCTTTCCCGCCGCGGTCTCCGGCTTTTTCTTCTACCTGTATTTCGTGCTGTTCACCTACTTTACCGACGGCCAAACCCTCGGCAAGATGATCACCGGCATCCGCGTCATCCACAAGGAGGAAAGCCGCCTGTCGCCGGTTACCGTCATCGTGCGGGAGTTCTTCTGCCGGTTGATTCAGACGACCTTTCCCATTTTGTATGTGATTACGGCATTTACCGAACGCAAACAAAACATCGGCGACCTGCTCTCCGACACCTATGTGGTAAAAGACGATCTATACGCCGTGGAACGCGATCACGAAGAACTGTTTTACGCCTACAGCGCATAAAAATTACGGCTGCCCGATGGCAGCCGTTTTTGTATGTTCAAACTCTTTATTCGTAGAGATCGCGCGGGCCGAAGGGAATCTTGGAATCCAAAATCGTCCGCGCCGGGGGCTTATTGTAGTTCGCGATCAGCACCTGAAATACCTTTGCAACCTCGCCCCGAGTGATGGAGCCGCCGGGCACAAAGCGACCGTCGCCGTAGCCCGATACGACGCCCGCATCGACCAGTGCCGCCACGCCGGGACGGGCGGCGGGGGCGATAAAATTCGCATCCGAAAAACGAGACAGGCTGCCGGGACTCGCCGTCATATTATACATATAGGCGAGGATCCGCATCGCCTCCTGGCGGGAAATGGGCTGATTGGGGTGAAGCCGCCCCGTGGTGGGGGTGAGATAGCCCGCCTTTACGCCCTTTGCCACCTCGCGGTAGTACCAACTGCCCGGCGCGACGTCCGAAAATGTCACCGTATAGGTGCGTCGAAGCCCCGCCGCGCGGTTGACCATGGCAAAAAACTCCGCCTTGGAAACTGTCCCGTTCGGCCGGAAACTGCCGTCGCCGTAACCCGATACGATGCCCATATCACTGAGGGTGCGCACATAAGGCGCGGACCAGTGGCCGCCGATGTCGGAAAAATTCTTCGCGTAGACCGCCGAAGGCAAGAGCATCAGCACTGCCAATGCCGCGGCGATTTTTCGCCTGATTTGTTTCATATATACACCGCCTTTTGCGTGTTTGCTCTCTTACGCTTTAAGTATACCACGGGAGGCGGCTTTTAATTTTTCATTCCTGTGACAATCTGCGCGCACGAAAAAAGGCAAGGTATATACCTTGCCTTTTTTGGAGCTATCGACGGGATTTGAACCTGCGACCTCTACATTACCAATGTAGTGCTCTACCGACTGAGCTACGATAGCATCTCCAATACTCATACTATTATAGAGACAGATGGAGAAACTGTCAAGGCCGATTTTACATTTTCTTCGAAATCGATGATTCTTTTTTTACACGCCGGTGACTCTATTTACAATTCGGCGTCTTTCTCCGCAAATAGCGGCTCTTCGCTGTCGGTAAACAGCACCTTGTCCCCCGGGCATACAATGGTATCCCCCGACGGCACGAGGATATTGTGATTGCGCTGTACGATTAGGATGAGTTCGTTGGGCGAAAGGTGCAAATCCCGAATCCGCCGATTGGCCCAGGGGTGCTCGCTTCGAATCGTAAATTCTTCCAGCGAGCCGCCGACGGTGTCGAAATGGCTTTTTCCGCCCACCACGACCAGATCCCCCGCCTGAAGCACGGTGTCGCCGTGGGGCACGATGGTCTTTCCGCCGCGCTCGATTTTGGCGACGATAAAGTCGAAGGCGAGGTTCAAATCTTTCACCTTCATGCCAATGATCTCATCGTCCCTGACGCGAGTCTCCAAAAAGCCCACATCGCTGCGGTCCTGATAGTAGTTAAATGTCTTTAAGACCGTATCGTCGGGGTCGATCATATCGAGTTTGATGGCGATTTTGGCGAGAAGAGACCCCTGCAATAGGCTGCTTAACAGGCAGACGCCGAAGGCCGCATGAAAGATGTCCGATTCCAATCGGGCGCCGCTGTTTACGACCATAATGGCGAATACGATCGCCGCCGCCCCGCGAAGGCCCGCCCACGAGAGTAGGAGATTTTGGCGAAAGGTGCCGCCGAAAAATCGCATCAACAAAAAGACAGCCACGGGACGCGCCACAAGGAGCAAAAACAGCATTACCGCAAGCGCCGTGGGAAACCACGTCCACAGGGCGTGCGGATCGGAAAGAAATCCCAGTAGAAAGAACAGGCTGATCTGCATGATCTCCGTCAGGCCGTCGAAGAAAAAGACCATCTCGCGCTTGCTGGAATAATCCCGATTGCCGATCAGTACCCCGAAGAGGTAGGCGGCGAGATAGCCGTTTCCGTCCGCCAGTCCGCAGAGGGAAAAGGCGGCGAGGGCCATGGCAAAGACGAAGACGGTAAAGAGACCTTCTTTGGTAAAATTGACGCGGTCGTGAATGAGAAAAAAGAGCTTCGCCATACCGTAGCCCACAAGGAGCGCAAAGGCGAGCTGCTTCAACAACAATAGCGGCACCGAGACGGCACTGCCCGTCAACAACCCCAAAAAGATCAGCGTCATGGTATACGCGGTGGGGTCATTGGAGCCGCTCTCCAATTCCAAAAGCGGCGCCGAGCGGTACTTCAGGTTCAAATTATTGCTCTGGAGCACCGAGGAAACCGAGGCGTAGTCGGTGGAGCCGATAACCGATCCGAAGAGCATACCCTCTACGAGGGAAAAGTCCAGCACATAGTGCGCGAACAACCCCGTCAATAAGGCGGTAATCACCACGCCCAGGGAACTGAGCGCCACGGCGGGCCGAAGGACCGGAAGCCCCATCTCGAGATTGGTGCCGTAGCCCCCGTAGAACATGATTACAAAGAGCGCAAAGCCGGCGTAGTGCTCCATAAATCCGAATTTTTCGAAGTCGACGCCCAGGGCATTGGCACCGATCCCCAATAGAAAGAACAAAAAGAGCGAGGGGATGCCGTAGCGATGGGAAAACTTGATCGCAAAGAGCGCCGCGATAAAGATCGTCGAGACGAATAGTAGAATCGCATTCACGCTTTTTAGCGGCCTTCCAGGCGCAAGAGCGCCTCTTTTCTATGCGCACCGCCGCTGTAGCCGCCGGCGGATCCGTCTTTGCGGACCACGCGGTGGCAAGGCACCACCACCGTAAGCGGGTTTTTCCCCACGGCGCCGCCCACGGCGCGGTAGGCGCGGTCTCTGCCGATGGTGACGGCCACTTCCTGGTAGCTCTTCACTTCGCCGTAGGGAATCGCGAGGAGCGCATCGTAGACCGCCCGCTGAAATTCCGTGCCCCGCAGGGCGAGGGGCAGCTCGAAGGACTTGCGCTCGCCGACAAAGTACTCGGCGAGTTGGCGCTCCGCCTCTTGCAAGAGGGGGGCATCGTCGCCGCCGAGGTCCTCTTCGGTAAATAGGATCTCCGTAAGCGCCTCCCCTTCCGCCTTTAGGGAGAGGCGGCCCAGGGGCGTTTCGATCACCCGCCGCAGCACCGCCGATACGCCGGCGGGCGCTTGTAGGGGCTTTGCCGCACTCGTCGCCGCTTGTACGCGCGGCACCACTTTTGTGGGGCTGTCTTCGACCGCCGGGGCGGCCGCATGCGCCGCGTCGTTTTCCGCCCCTTCGTCCGCCTTATGCGCCGGCGTTTTCTCTTCTTCTTTTACGGGTGCGGATTGTGCTTTCTCCTTCTTTTCCTTCGACGGCTTCTTTTTCGCTTTTACCATTGCAGACTTGGCTTTTTTCGATTTCGACTTCGTCTTTGTCTTCTTCGCTTTTGCCTTCGACGGCTTCTTCTTGTTTTCAGGCGCGGTCTTCGCTTTTTTCGCCTTTGAAGACAGCTTCACTTTCTTTGCCTTCGCCTCTTCCTTCGATCGCTTCTTTTTGGCGCTCTTCTTTTTGGCAGCTTTGTCCGCCGCTTTTTGTCGCTCGACTTTGGCCTTATTTTTCTTTTTTGTTTTTGTCTTTTTCTCCGCCGCCTTACTCTCCTCCTTCTTTTTCTTCTCGTTCTGCGCTTTTTGTGCGCGCTTGTCGTCTTTCGCTTTTAATTTTTTCTTTTTATCTTTCGGCATATTGCATCTTCTCCTTATTTATTTTTTCATTATATCAAAGTTTCCGAATAAAAAAAGAAGACCCGCAGGTCTTCTCCTCGTTTACCGGGATCGCCCGAACAATTTGCGAATCAGACGGGCGAAGAAGCCTTCTTTTTCTTCTTTCTGTGCACCGGGTTCTTCTCTGCCCTGAGAAGGCAGGGGTTCGGCAAATCGCCGGGGCGCGGTCTTCACGGGCGTATCCTCGGGGGCGTGTTCCAACGCCTCTTTCATAAGTGCCTCTTGCGCCACGATATTGTCGCGATTCACCACATGCGCATAGCGGCGGGTGGGCAGGAGCTCGCGGATCTTTACGTCGTCGGCAAACATCGTGTCCATAAAGTCGAGTACCCGCGTTTTGATCTCGGGATCCAAGATGGGGCAGGCGACTTCCACGCGTTTTCGAATGTTTCTCGTCATAAAGTCGGCGGAGGAGATGTAGACCTTGGCGTCCTCGCCCTTTCCGAACTGGTAGACGCGGTGGTGCTCCAAAAAGCGTCCCACTACCGAGTAGACCGACAGATTTTCCGTGCGGCCGGGCACGCCGGGCACGATACAGGTAATGCCGCGCACCATCATATCGATCTTGACGCCGGCATTGGACGCCTCGGAGATCTTGTCGATCAGAATGCGGTCGGAGATCGAGTTCATTTTAAGGCGAATATAGCCCTCGCCGCCGGATTTTGCCAAGGCGATCTGCTCGTCGAAGAGCCGCTCGAGCCCTTCGGACATGGATTTGGGGCTGACCATGAGTTCGTCGTATTCGCCTTCTATATCGCCGATCAGGAAATTGTCGAAGAGGCGATTGGCGTCGCGGCCGATCTTTTGATCGGCGGTCAGGAGCGAAAAGTCCGTATAGAGCTTGGCGGTCTTTTCGTTGTAGTTTCCGGTGGCGACTTGCGTGATGTATTGTGCCTTGTCGTCGACCATGCGCGTAATCAAGAGGACCTTGGAGTGGCATTTGAAGTGGTTAAAGCCGTAGATCACCCGGCAACCCGCCTTTTCCAGATTCGACGACCACAAGATATTGTTCTCCTCGTCAAAGCGGGCGCGGAGCTCCATCAAGACCAACACGTCCTTGCCGTTTTCCGCCGCGGCGATCAACTGCTCGGCGATCTTGGAGTCCTTGGCGATGCGGTATAGGGTGATCTTGATCGACATCACCGTGGGGTCTTCCGCCGCCTCTTTTAAGAGACGGATGATGGGGTCCATGCTCTCGTAGGGGTAGGACAATAGAATATCGCGCGCCTCCACCTGTTCGATCATGGGCATGTCATCCCGCACATAGCGGCTGCGTTGGGGGGTGAAGGGCGGTTCCACATATTCCGGGCCCATGGCTTCTTCCAGCTCGCCGGAAAGGGCGAAAAGATAGTCCAACCGCATGGGGCTCTTGGTGACAAAGAGGCGGTTGCGAGAAAGCGAGAGGTTTTTCAAGAGCAGCTTCACGACCGCCTCGTCGGGGAGTCGGTCGACTTCCAGGCGCACCGGCACCAGACGCTTGCGCTTTTTGAGCATCTTCTTCATATGCGAGCGGTAGTCTTCTTCCAGCTCGTAGTCCTCGTCGTCCCACTCGATATCGGCATTTCGGGTCACACTCATTATGTATGAGTCTTCCACATCGTAGTTTTCGAAGAGCGCCTTTCCGTATTCCCGGATAATCTCTTCTAGCATAATATACTTATTGCTGTCTACGCGCATATATCGGGAGACCTTGTCGGGCACCTGAATAATGCCGATCTTTCGATCCCCGTCCACCCCCTTGGCGTGCAGGGTGTAGAGGATGACGATGGCGAGATTGGGAATATGGGGGAAGGGGTGGGTCATATCCACGATCTGATAGTTTAAGAAGGGGCTGACCGAGTTGTCGAAATACGCCTGGAGCACCGTGTCTTCGTGTTCCGACAGTTCTTCCTTCTCTACAAAATAATAGCCCTCGGAGCGGAAGCGATCCATCAGTTCCTGATAGACGTGGTCCTTCTTTTGGTAGAGCGAACTCGTCGCCTCCATCACCGCGTCGAGCTGCTCGTCCTGGTCCATTAAAGACTTTTTGTCGACGACCTTTTTTTGCAGCATAGAAAGGTCGGTCAAAGACCCCACCCGCACCATAAAGAATTCGTCGAGATTGGAATCGAAGATGGACAAAAACTTGATCCGCTCCAAAAGCGGCACCTTGACGTCTTGGGCTTCGTCGAGAACCCGTTCGTTAAAACGGAGCCATGACAACTCTCTGTTTTGTGTAAAGGAAATATCGGTCATGATTCGCCTCCTACAATGCGACTGAGTACATAGCCCTCTCTGATCCCCGTCTGCGAAACCGCGATGCGGTCCACGTGGAAGTATTTCGCGATTCGGTACAGAATACAGAGGCCGGGCAAGAATGTGTGTATGCGATCCGCCTTTGTCTTGAGGATGATATCCATCTTGTCCTTATCGTCCATTTCCAACAAATGTTTCATCAACGTCCTCAGGTCGTCGACGTCCATCTCGTCATTATCGGGATGTTCGTCGTAGAACTCGTTATACATCAAAAGCGTCGCCCGAGCGCTGCCGCCGACGGCACAGAGGACGGGGAAGTCTTCGCGATCGACGCCCTGGGCGTGGAGCAAAAACTTCAGGCGCCGATCCAGCGCCTTGCGCTCGCAGGGCTGCATGAAGAGCCCCGCCACGTATTCCTTAAAGGCGGATAAGGAACCGATGTCCAAAGACGCCGAGTCCACGATCTCTCGATCGCGAAACAGGACGATCTCCGAAGATCCGCCGCCGATGTCTGTGAGCACGCCGTCGTCGACCGCATCCAAAGACGATCCCGCCCCGACAAAGGCGAGATACGCCTCCTCTTCCCCGCTCAGCACTTCGATGTCCATCCCCACCTTCTTTTTCACGGCGTGAATCACTTCGTCGGAATTGGAGATGTTTCGGATGGAAGCCGTCGCAATGGCGTGGGCGTAGTGGATATCCCCGAAGATGTCGATGATATAGGCAAAAGAGGACAGCGTCTGGATCAAGACGTCGATGCCCTCTTGGGTCAACTTCCCGTCTTTTCGATAGCCGGCGAGCCCGACCGTCCGCTTCTCGTTGAACAAATTGATTACTTTTTTTCCCTCGATGCGGAACACCGAAAGACGAATGGTGTTAGAACCGATGTCTATAATCCCATGCATTTAAAGCACCTCGTCTACACCATAACAAATTAATGTTTTGGAATTGTAAAATCTCTGTAAATTAGCGATCGTCGTCGGCGATAAATTCGCGAATATATTCTTCATAACCCATCTTTCTGTCTCGAATGCTGCCGTCTTCTTTGATTTCGATAATGCGATTGGCGACGGAACTGACGAACTGGTGGTCGTGCGAGGAAAAGAGCACATTCCCCTTAAAGGCGATCAGCCCGTTGTTGACCGCCTCGATGCTCTCCAGGTCCAAGTGGTTGGTCGGCTGATCGAACAGGAGCACATTGGCGGGATCGATCATCATCTTGGAAAACATCATCCGCACCCGCTCCCCACCCGAAAGGACCTTCGCCTTTTTCAGCGCCTCGTCGCCGGAGAAGAGCATCTTGCCCAAAAGGCCCCGCATGACGATTTCGGATTGGTCTTCGGAGTAGCGGCGCAGCCAATCGATGAGATTGTCCTCCACGTCGTCGAAATAGCGGGAATTGTCCCGGGGAAAGTACCGCGCGGTAATGGTCTGGCCCCACTTCACCGTACCGGTATAGTCGGCATCTTCTCCTGCGAGAATCGAAAACAGCTTCGTCACGGCGATCTCGTTTCCGATAAAAGCGATCTTGTCGCCCTTGTCGACGCGGAAGGAGATGTCGTCGAGCAGCGTCTGTTTTTCGTTCTTGGCGGATAGTCCCTCCACAGTGAGGATCTCGTTTCCGGGCTCTCGCGAAAGGGAAAAGCCCACAAAGGGATAGCGCCGCAAGGAAGGGCGAATCTCTTCCACGTCGATCTTCTCGAGCAACTTTTTGCGGCTCGTCGCCTGGCGCGATTTGGATTTGTTGGCGCTGAAGCGGGCGATAAACTCCTTCAGCTCCTTGACCTTCTCCTCTTTCTTTTTGTTCTGTTCCTTGAGGAGCTTGGCGGCGAGCTGCCCCGATTCGTACCAGAAGTCGTAGTTTCCGGTAACCATATTGATCTTGCCGTAGTCGATGTCTACCATATGGGTGCAGACTTCGTTTAAGAAATGGCGGTCGTGGCTTACGATGATTACAATGCCCGGAAACTCCGCCAAAAAGGCCTCGAGCCATAACACCGCCTTTACGTCGAGACCGTTGGTCGGCTCGTCGAGCAACAGGATCTCGGGTTCGCCGAAAAGCGCCTGGGCGAGGAGCACCTTGACTTTTTCGCTCTCGATCAAGTCCCGCATCAAGAGATCGTGCTTTTCGGTGCCGATCCCCAACCCCTGCAAGAGGCGGGCGGCTTCGCTTTCCGCCTCGTAGCCGTTCAGCTCGGCAAATCGGGCCTCGAGTTCGCCGGCGCGAATGCCGTCTTCGTCGGAAAAGTCGGGTTTCATATAGATCGCGTCTTTTTCCTTGCCGATGCGGTACAATTCCTCGTTGCCCCGGATCACCACATCCGATACCACCTCGTCTTCGTAGGCGAAGTGATCTTGCTTGAGTTTGGAGAGCCGCTCGTCTTTTCCCTTGGAGACATGGCCCGTGGTGGGCTCTTTCTCGCCGGAGAGGATTTTCAAAAATGTAGATTTTCCCGCGCCGTTGGCGCCGATGATTCCGTAGCAATTCCCCTTTTGGAATAGCAGATTCACTTCGTCGAAGAGTTTTTTGTCCGGAAACAATACGCTTACATCGGTTACTTGTAACATAGTTCACCTTCCTGGTAGTATTCTCCCCTATTGTATCACCCGCGCGACGGTAATTCACCATTGTTTAGGCGTCGCGTGGGCGCCGCTTCGCTCGAAATGAAATCGTTTCTTCCGACCGCATTTGCCCTCCGCTGTGCTATAATGTTAAGCAGTAAAGCGTTTATACGTTAATTTTCGGAAAGTGAGTGTCATGAATTTTACAGAAAAAAACAATTACACACTCTTGGCGGACTTTTACGAGTTCACCATGGGCAACGGATATTTGGAAAACGGAATGGGCGATCAGATCGTCCACTTCGATATGTTTTTCCGTTCCGCCCCGGACGAAGCGAGCTATGCCATTGTAAGCGGCCTGGAACCCATGATCGAATACATCGAAGCGCTGAAATTCAACGACGAAGACATCGCATTTTTGCGCTCCAAGGGCATCTTCAGCGAGGACTTTCTCGAGTACCTGTCGAATTTCGAGTTCAGCTGTGACGTGCGCGCGGTGCCAGAGGGAACCGTGGTCTTTCCGCAGGAACCCTTGGTCACCGTGCGCGGCCCGGTGATCCAGGCGCAGCTGATCGAGACCATGGTGCTTCTGACCATCAACCACCAGACCATGATCGCCACCAAGGCGAACCGGATCTGTACCGCCGCCGACGGGCGCCCCGTGACCGAATTCGGCTCCCGCCGCGCCCAAGGTTACAGCGGCGCCAATCTCGGCGCCCGCGCCGCCTATATCGGGGGCTGTAACGGCACCGCCAATACCCTCGCCGACATCCAATACGGCGTACCCGCCCTGGGCACCATGGCCCACAGCTGGGTGCAGATGTTCGATGAAGAGATCGACGCCTTCCGCGCCTATGCCAAGGTCTACCCCGACAACTGCTTTTTGTTGATCGACACCTACGACGTCTTAAAGCAGGGGCTGCCCAATGCGATTCAGGTCTTTCGAGAGCTCCGCGAAGCGGGCCACGAAGGCAAGGGCGTGCGCATCGACTCGGGCGATATCGCTTATCTGAGCAAAAAGATCCGCAAGATCTTAGACGCGTCGGGCTTCGAGGACGTAAAGATTATGGCCTCCAGCTCCCTCGACGAATACGTCATCGAGGATCTGTTAAAGCAAGACGCCTGCATCGATTCCTTCGGCGTCGGCGAGCGGCTGATCACCTCCAAGAGCCATCCGGTCTTCGGCGGGGTGTATAAGCTGGTGGCCTTAGAAGACGGCGATACCATCATTCCCACCATCAAGATCTCCGAGAACGTCACCAAGATCACCACCCCCGGGGTCAAAGAAATCTGGCGATTCTACGACCGCGATCACGGCAAGGCCTTGGCCGATGTCATCACCCAAAAGGGCGAGACCATTCCCGAGGACGAATACGAGATCTTCCACCCCCTCTTTACCTGGAAGCGCAAAACCCTCAAAAACTACGAGGTGCGTCCGCTTCTCGAGGACATCTATGTGGGCGGAAAGCTCGTCTACGAATCCCCCGACCTCGACGCCATTCGCGACAAGGTACAAAAGGAACTGGGCACGCTCTGGGACGAGATCAAGCGGCTCAACAATCCTCACGAATACATCGTCGATTTGAGTCCCGCCCTGTGGAAGGTCAAAGACGATCTATTGGAAAAACACGGCGCCAACAAATAGGCACACAAAAAGCCGAAAACGCAAACCATCGCGTTTTCGGCCTTTTTTTATCGGAACAGGACCAATTCCTCGCCGCCGTCCAAGAGGAGGCGCCATGCCACCGAGGAATTGCCCTCCGGCGAATGGGCGAGATTTTCCACCGCGCCCTGCTCTTCGGGATTGAAGTAGTAACAGGGCTCGATCTTTTCGATGGTGCGTCCCTTCAGCCCGTCTTCGGTCAAAAGGCGCAGGAGCACCTGCGTCGGCATCGGAAGCGGCGCGGTCTCGTCGGTCTCGCCCAGCACCTCGATCCAGAGCCTGTCCATCCGCACCACCACGTCGCCGTCTAAGGTGATATTGGTATAGGTGGATTCCATATAGCGGTTCTTGTACTTCGAGGTAAAGCTCAGCGACCAATTCTCCCCCGCCCGCTTTTCCGATACTAGTTCCATATCGTCGGCGCTAAAACCCCGCTCGTCGAGAAACAGCCTTGCCGCATTGAGCGCTTCTTCTTTCGAGAGCGCGCCCTCGCCCCGCTCGTCGGATTCATAGAGAATGCGGCGCTCGTCGATGACCGTCAGCGTTGCCCCCGCGCCGTCGATCCGCATATAGCGATCTTGGTTTTCCGCCAGCACGCCTTCGCCGCGAAAAAAGCGGCGATTGTAGTTTTCGGGGCTGTCCGATTCAAAGCGCACGTGCAGTACGGGAAGCGAAGTGCCCGCCCGGGGGATCTCCGTCTTCAAACCGATGCCGGCATCGGCCAGCATTTCCTCGACTTCGCGTTCGAATTCCGGCGCGCTTTCCGCGGGGCGGATGCGCCGCTGATCCAGGAGCAAAATGCCCGCCAAAAACACATTGGTGAGGAGGAGGGCCACGATAAATACGGTTTTCGACTTTTCCCAGTTCATTCCCTCTCCCCTCCGATATACGCCCCCGTCTGGGCGTCGAACAGATAGTCTTCGTCGTCGATGCGGAATGTATAGCCGTATCGCAACTTGCTCCGCGAGTGGTCGGCATAGTCGATATAGCACAACCCGAAATCGCGCACGTCCTTTAAGATCTCGTTATAGCCGCGGGCGGGATCGCCGAAGACATTCGGGTTTTTGGCGACGATCTCGTCGACCGAAAGCGTCGATACCGGCTCGTCTTCTACCCGCTCGCCGCTGTTGTTGCGGTAAATATAGCGAAAACTGCGCACCTGATTGTCGTAGATCTCCGCCTCCACATAGTTTTTGATGCGCCCGTCTACGGGCACCACGCCGATGCCGCGCTCAAAGAAGTTCAGCGATACCCGGTATCCGCCGCGCCCGTTGTCGCGCACGGGCACCACGTCCTTTACATAGAGCGAATCGCCGTTTCCCGTGGCGCGCACGGTAAATGCCATGGCCGTCTGCACGGCGCTTGCGGCATCGGTGCCGCTGCCTTGGCTCTCGCCGCCGTTTCGGTACTCGAGAATGCCGTTTTTGAACAGCCGCACCGATTTTTGCCCCGCCACATAGAGCACCGAGTCCTCCTCGACGATCACGTGGATGTCGTCGATCGAGACCTTCAGGAGCCGCTGCACCAGGTCGTTCTTGTAAGCTGCGGGCATATCGGACAGCTCGTTTCTGTAAATGTGCCCCGGCGCAAACCCCGCCGCGCCGTCGGGCAGATACACCGCCCGGGGAATGCCGTAGCGCTCCCACAGGGAACTGTAAGACGGCAGGTTCTCCTTGGCGACCGAGGAGATATAGGTTTCGATATCCGAATACGACTGCGGCACGCGGGGCTTAAAGATCCCGTTGTCGGTGACCACGAGCATTCCCTCGCTCTCGGAAAAATAGAGCTGGCGAATGTCCTCCTCGATATCATCGAGATTATACATCTTCTTTAAGAGATCCGAATACACGGCATTTTCTAAATCGAAGACCACCGACGGTTCCTCGTGCAGTTTGAGATAGCGGGCGGTGCCCACCGATTCCCAGCGCACCTTTTCGTTGATCTCGGAACTCCGCTTGAGGATATTGCGATAAAAGGGCCAGAGATTTTGCAGTTGATAGATCTTGGTGTGCTTGCCGTCTCCGAAATTGACCAACATACTGGCGGGGAGCACCCTGGGCTCTATATTCTCTGCGATCTTAGGCTGCGCCTTGGGAAGCAATTCCTCGGGCCCCGGCGGAGCGGCGAGCCAAATCTTTTCCGCCAAAAATACGCTCGTCACCAGGAGCACGCCGATAATGACGGTCTTAAAATGCTCTTTCATTGCGCCTCCTGATCCGTGGGAAAGGACAAGAGCACCTGCGTGCCCACATTCAGCTCGCTTTTGATGCGAATGCGCCCGCCCATATTTTCCATCACTTCTTTGGCGATCGAAAGGCCCAGACCGCTGCCGCCCATAGCGCGGCTACGGCCCTTTTCCACTCGGTAAAAGCGCTCGAAAATGCGCTCCAGATCGCGGCGGGAAATGCCGATCCCGTTGTCCTTGATTTCGATATGCACCCGAGAGCCGTAGTTTCTGCCGATGACCTCGATCTTGCCGGCGTAGGTGGTGTATTTGACCGCATTGGTCAGGATATTCGCAATCACCTGGTGCGCACCGTGTCGATCCGCCAAAAACGGCCGAATGTCTTCGGGAATGTCGAGGCGCACACGGTGGTGCTTCTGCTGGATCATGGGCCGGAGCGATTCGAGAATGCTCGTCACCACTTCGTAGGGATCGATCGACACGATTTCCCAATTCGTGCGCTTCGCGTCCATATTCGACAGCTGCAACAAATCGGTAACCAAATGCGTCATGCGGTCGCTTTCGCGGTCGATAATGCTCAAAAACCGCTCCGCCGCGCTCTTGTCGAGATCCGCCCGCATCAGGGTTTCCGTATAGCTCTTGATGGTGGTGATCGGGGTCTTGAGCTCGTGGCCCACATTGGCGATAAAGTCTTTTCGGAAGATGTCGAGATTGTGTTCCTCGGTAATGTCCTGCAACACGGCGATAATCCCCTGATTGCGGCTGCCGTCGCCCTTGTAGGGGGCGTAGCGGATATTATAGAAGTTCTCTTTGATCTCCTTTTGGCTCATCCCCGAAAGGGAACCCGGCTCGAAGTAGTTGATATTTTGTATGTTCAGATTTTTCAGATCGAAAAAGCTACCCATATCCCCTTCTTCCAGATCGAGGATCTCCCGTGCCACGGGATTGACGTGGATTAAGCGGCTGTTTTTGTCCACCGCAATCACGCCCTCCGCCATATAATAGAAGATCGTGTCGAGCTTGGAGCGCTCCATATCCATTCTCGAGATGGTCTCTTCCAGCTCCGTGGTCAGATAGTTGAACATAGAGCCCAAACGGCCGATCTCGTCGTCGCTTTTGACCTCGACCTTTTGGTCGAAGTTCCCCTCCGCCATCTCGCGCGCCTGTTTGGTCACATCGCGGATCGGCGTGGTGATGGAACGGGCGAGGATATAGGCGAGAATGGTGGTGACGATAATCGCCACAATGGTGGCATAGGTAAGGATAATGCTCGCATCGTCCACCACGCCGTAGAGCGACGAGAGATTGCTGACCATGTAAAATAAGCCCATTACGCTGCCGTCTTTTCCGTAGACCGGCAGGGTGTAATGGGCGTAGCGCGTCTTGGAATCCGCATCTTCTCGGAGCACCGTGGCGCCCTTGCCCTTAAATCCGTTTAAGATCAGCTTTGGCGAGAGATTGGGATCCGCCAGGGCGTTTTCTCCCGCCACCAGATTTTTGGAATTGATGGTCGACGCCAAAATCTCGGGCACCTTGCCCGGCCCGATGACATAGATCGTCTCCTCCGAACCGATGCGCCAGGCATTCAGCGTGTTTTGAATCCGACCGCGCACATCGCGCCAGGGCGTCTCGGTCAGATAAACCGAAGAATTGGTCATCGAACTCAGGGTCTGTTCCATATCGGTCTCGACCTTTTCCAGCTGGGCATCCTCCAGCCGGTTGACGATAAACGCGCCGACGATGGCCATCACCACCGTCACGAGCAGTACGTAAATGACGATAAATCGCCATTTGATGCTCGAGTAAAACTTAACCTCCAAAGTAGTACCCGACCCCCCGCTTGGTGAGGATATAGCGGAACTCTTCCCCTTCGTCCTCGATCTTTTCCCGCAGGCGCCGCACGGTCACATCCACGGTGCGAATATCGCCGTAGTATTCGTAGCTCCATACCTCCTCGAGCAGCACCTCTCGGCTAAAGACCGTACCGGGCGATTGAACGAGGTATTTTAGGAGCTCGAACTCGCGCAGCGTAAGTTCTACGATCTTGCCGCGCTTTCTCACTTCGTATTTTACCGGATCGATATACAGATCCGCTTCTTCGATGACCTCGTCGGGGAGATACCCTTCGTTTTCGAAGTCCTGGCGGCGGAAGTTCGCCTTGACCCGCGCCACCAACTCGCCGATCGAAAAGGGCTTTACCACATAGTCGTCGGCGCCCAGCTCCAGGCCGCGGATCCGATCGCCCTCGGCGTCCTTAGCGGTCAGCATAATCACCGGAACCCGGCTCTTTTTTCGGATTTCCTTTAAGGTTTCGAATCCGTCCATTCTGGGCATCATCACGTCCAGAATCACCAGATCCGGCACCGTTTCTTCGAATTTTTCGAGACATTCCACGCCGTCTTTTGCGATTTCGGTTTCGTACCCTTCGTTTTGCAAGTTATACGAGATGATTTCCGCGATCGGGGTTTCATCTTCCGTTATCAATATTTTCATGGTGATTCCTCCTGTCCGCTCATTATAACATAGGGAGAATTCTGTATAATGGAATCGGCATCTATTTTTGAACGTTCCGCGAAAGCGTAAACAACAGACGCCAGATCGCCTCCGCCTCCGCGCCGTAGGGGGCGGCGAGCGCGCGCACCCGCGCTATAATCTCCTCTTCACGACCCGGGTCCGCCACCGCGGTGCCCTTCGCCTTTTTCTCCGCGCCGATGCGCGTGGACAATCGAAAGCGCGCCTTCAAAAGCGCCGCCATCTCCGCATCGATCGCATCGATTTCTGTACGCATTGCTTCTATTCCCATACTCGTCCTTTCCGGAGGTCTTATGTCTATACATATCGTCTATCACGCCTATCTTACCACTTCTACCGCTTTAACGGGCGTCATACGGGATTTGGTCGAAAAGGGCACAAATCTCATTCCCAAGCCCCATACCGATTATATCATTTGTAAAGAAGGAGAAAAGATCGTCGCCAAAGACCGAAAGCGCGACCCCGAGCCCGATGCCGTCTTGTTTTTCGACAAAGACATCCTCCTCGCCCGCCTCTTGGAAGAACGATACCCCGTCTTTAATTCCTCCCACGCTATCGCCGCCTCCGACGACAAAATCGAGACCTGGCGGCTGCTCGCCCCGCGGCTTCCCATGGTACCCACCATCCCCGCGCCCTTTCACTACTTTTCGTCGATGCCCGAAGACAGCTATCTCGACG
Source organism: Aedoeadaptatus ivorii (assembly GCF_030815095.1). Classification (NCBI taxonomy): domain Bacteria; kingdom Bacillati; phylum Bacillota; class Tissierellia; order Tissierellales; family Peptoniphilaceae; genus Aedoeadaptatus; species Aedoeadaptatus ivorii. Next base: position 97,529 of record NZ_JAUSWF010000002.1, on the reverse strand, counting down.
CGGTGGAAGCCCTGGGCTATCCCGTCGTCGTAAAGGCGGCAAAGGGATCCTTCGGCGAGCAGGTCTTTTTGGCAGAGGACCGGGCAGCGCTCGAAGAACGCATCCTCGCCATGGGAGAAGCCCCGTTTTTGTTTCAGCCCTTCGATCTCGACGCCGCCGGAAAAGACATCCGCGTCCTCATAGTGGGCGATACGATCATCGGCGCCATCAAGCGCACCAACGACCGCGATTTTCGCGCCAATATCGCCGCCGGCGGCCGCGCCGAACCCTACATCCTAAACGAGCGCCAGCGCGCAATCGCCCTCGCCGCCCACCGCGCGCTGGGTCTTACCTTTTCGGGCATCGACCTCACCGCCTCTTGCGAACGACCTGCACTGATCGAGGTCAATTCCAATATGAGCTATATGGGCTTTCAACAGGCGACGGGCATCGACGTATCGCGAAAAATCCTAGACCATATCGCCACGTTGCTCTGATCCCGGCCGATCGGGGAAAATGCCCGAAACAAATTTTCACTATGCTATAATGAATACAGGAGGGATGCTATGCATTTAGAAGTATGCGGCGGTTGCAACGCCAAAATCGGCGCGGGCGACCTGAGCAATATTCTCGAAAAACTGCCCCTATTTCCCCGCAAAGAGATCCTCGCGGGCTTTGAGGGCAACGAAGACGGCGCCATTATACAAATCACCGAAGACATCGGCGTCGTCACGTCCTTAGACTTCTTTCCGCCCATGGTGGAAGAAGCCTACGAATTCGGCAAGATCGCGGCGGCAAATGCCCTGTCCGATCTCTACGCCATGGGCGCAGAACCCGTAAGCGCCATGAACATCGTCTGCTTCCCCGAAGAAGAAGACGTGCGCGTCCTCGAAGAAATTCTCCAGGGCGGCGCCGACGTCTGCAAAGAAGCCAAGACCACGCTCACCGGGGGCCACTCCATCCACGACCCCAAAATCAAATACGGCCTGAGCGTCATCGGCATCGTCGACCTCAACAAAGTCTATCGCAACAACACCCCCAAAGTGGGCGACAAACTGTATCTTACCAAGCCCCTGGGTGTCTCGCTCCTGATGAGCGGCTACACCGTGGGCGAGGTAGAAAGGCCCCACTACGAAAAGGCCGTACAATCCATGGCGACCCTAAACAAAGCCGCCTACGAAATCCTAAATCAATACGAAGTACACGCCCTAACCGACGTCACCGGCTTCGGACTCTTGGGACACCTGTCTGAAATGGCCGAAGGCGCCTCCGCCGTCGTCGAGACCGAGGGCCTTCACATCCTGGAAGGCGCGCGCGAAGCGGCGGAAAATTTCCTCTTTACCGCCGGCGGGCAGCGCAACCGCAATGCCTATGGCGATCAAATCGCCTTCGAAATCGACGACTTCGCCTTAGAAGAAGTGCTCTTCGATCCCCAAACCTCGGGCGGCCTGTTGATCTCGGTCGATCCCGAAGACGGCGAAGCCATGTACGAAGAAATGCAAAACGCGGGCATCGACGTCTACCCCGTCGGGAAAATGATCGAAGCCGGCGACAAATCCATCTATGTGAGGTGATCGAGATGAAAGAAATCGACGCAATGGGACAAGCCTGTCCGCGCCCCGTCATTATGACCAAAAAAGCCATCTCCGAGGAAAACTTAGAAGAGGTACTCGTAAAGGTTGACAACAAAATCGCCACCGAAAACCTCTCCAAAATGGCGAAACAACTCGGCTTTACCGCCGATGTAACCGAACACTCCCCCGCCGCCTACGACGTGTATCTGCAAAAGACCGGCGACGTATGCGACGTCATGGATTTCGAAGACGAAGGAAAAGACTACGCCGTCGTCATCTCTTCTACCGAAATGGGAACGGGAGAGGCGGCATTCAGCAAGACCCTGCTCGAAGGCTTTATCTACGCCCTTACCGAGCAAGACATCGCCCCGAAATACGTCATTTTCTACAACACGGGCGTACTTCTTCCCACCGGCAACGAAAAAGTCATCGCAGACCTCAAGGCACTCGAAGAAAAAGGCGCAGAAGTCCTCTCCTGCGGCCTCTGCCTCGAACAATACGGCGTCAAGGACAAAGTGCAAGTCGGCAGCATTACCAATATGTACCGCATCTGCGAACTCATGATCCAAAACAAAGTCGTAAAACCCTGCTAAGTGCGGTTTTCACAGTAGCGGAAACCGGGAAGGCAATGCCTTCCCGGTTTTTTGATTTCAATATGTTTTCATACCGCCGCCGATCTGTTCACGCCATTTTCTATACATTACCTTATGAATTTTACTGCAATTTCACCTCATCCATAGGATGCCTCATATATACTAAAATTAGTAAAGTAATTATCAAGAAGGAGGCGCGATGAAAAAATATATATCTACCGCTATCGCCATAGCCGCGGTACTGGTTCTTTCCTTTCTGATATGGAATAGAAATCATATGATTCTCAGAAACCCCGAAGTCGACCTCTTCTGCGAGGGGCTGGAGAGAGATCATCCAAAGATCGTTCGCATAGAAAAATATATGTTTCGGACATTTATCGGCTTCGAACTCTGCTACGAGGATTCTCAAATCTCCCGAGAAGAGTTGATCGAGATCCGCGACGCATTTAAGGATCGATTCAATCGCTATTTTATAGAAAAGATCGGCCGAAAACATTGGGGGCGTTCCATGTATCCGGCCGATTTCTCGGTTAGAATCTATTTGAAAAAACGAGACGGCTTCCACGACGACAATGACTACGAGATCAGCTCTACCCTAGCCGACGGGTACGATACACAGGTGCCCCTCTCTGATTCGGACAATTTATTTCGCTATTGGTCGATCGCGACTCCGGAGGGATTGCTGATTCAAGAGGAAGAAGCAATGTAATGCAAAAGGAAGATACCATAAATAAACGAGTGGGCATCGTCGTGGCTGCGATTGTCTTTCTGTTCTTTTTTTCTTCGTTTTGGAACCGGAACCATATCCTACTTCGAAATGCCGAAGTGGATGCATTTTGCGAACAACTAATGCAGAAGCACCCGAAGATTACAAAAACGCATGCCTATCTCTACGATGCGCTGCTGGAGATTCAGCTGTTCTATGACGATTCCAACATACCCGAGGAGGAATTGCTCGAGATCCGAAACGAAGTGAAAGGACGATTTGACCGGCCGTTTATACAAGCGGTCGCAAAAGCGCATTGGGGAAACGATGGTGAGCCCGCGAATTGCTATGTCCCCATCTTTTTATCCGAAGGGACCGGCTTTTCCGATCGCCACGCGTACCTGATCCGCTCTACGCTTACCGAGAAGCGAAACAATCAACAAGCCTTAGACGATGCGGACAATCTATTTCGCCATTGGGATATTTTGCTGTATTCCGGCGAGATCTTTGCAAAAGACAGTCCGAAAGAATAGCATACAAAAACAGCCGCTCCCTCGATTGGGGAAACGGCTGTTTTTTGTGTTTTCTTATGCCACTTGTCTTTTGGATTTGCGGATATAGGTGATGGCGGTGTAGATGACGACGATGGTGATGATGACCGTCAGGATGTTCATGGGAAGTCCGGTGACGAATTTCGCCGCGATAAATACACCGATCATGCCGCCGATGGTGATGGCGATACTTGCCTTACGCGCATAGACGCCTGCCTTTACGAATTCGGCACTGGCGACGGGCATGAGTCCTGCACAGGAGGCCATCATGATGGGGAAGGCAACCAAGGGGTTGAGACCCAGCATGTATACGAGTGCCATACAGGGAGCGTACAGACCGACGCCGATGGTCATGAGTGCGCCGAGGAAGAAGTTGACGACGACGCCGATGACGAGTTTGATGCCGGTGAGGCCCACGGCTTGGTTACCGGTGCCGAGCATATCGAGTACGCCGAATTGCTTGAGCAACATGAGCGCCGCGGTTACCAGAAGGGCGATCCCCATGTAGAATTGTACTTTCTTTTCGGGGAGTTTCGATACGGTTCTGGAACCGACGAAGGAGCCGACGACGGCGGCCGCCACCATGGCGAACAAGGTGATGGGGTCTACTTCTACGGATTGGATAAAGATAAATGCTTCGGTCAGTACCGGAATGGTACAGGACACGTTCAAGGTACCGGGCAACAGTTTATCGTGATCCAATTGCTTGAAGAAGTCTAAGAGTGCCGTCAGCGGCGCAAAGCTGCCGATGCCCAGGGTATCGAAAAAGTTGACGAAGGCGCCGATAAGGCCGCTCTTTACCCAGCTCGCTTTTTCCTGTGCCATAATTTCTTTGTTGGCGGTCAGGTCCTTCACCAGGAAGAATAAAAAGTAGAGTGTCAGCGCGGTCAATACGCCCAACAGTAGTGTTACAATCATGTATTTCTCCTATTCTGTGTGTTCGCGGATTAGCCCAATACGAATCCGTGTTTCAACGGGTCGGTTTCATCGATGACGAAGTGGTTGAAGCCGGTGATCCAAGCGGAGCCGGATACTTGCGGAATCACCGCGTCCAAATCGCCCACTTTAGCTTCTTCTACGATCTTGCCGTAGAAGAGGGTGCCGAGGATGGATTCGTATACGAATTCGTCGCCGACTTTGAGTTCGCCCTTGGCAAAAAGGGTGGCCATTTTGGCGCTGGTACCGGTGCCACAGGGGGATCTGTCGACTTGCCCTTGACCGAATACGACGCAGTTTTTCAGGGTCGCTTCTTTGGTGTCGGTTTCAGACCACCATTCGATCAAGTCTACGGTGTTGATGTGGGGCAATTCGGGGTGTTGTACCTTGATTTCTGCGTTGATGATGTCGCGCAGTTGCATGCCGAGTTCGTTGAGTTTTCCGGCATTTTCGGGCACGATGTCGAGTCCCACTTGGTCGGCTTTTACGATGGCAAAGAAGCTGCCGCCGAAGGAAATATCGAATTTGATTTTTCCGTGTCCGGGCAGTTCAACTTCTTGGTCTTCTTTGTAGAGGAATGCAGGTACGTTGGTGAAGGTAACCTTTTTCGCATGACCGTCTTCGACTTCCACTTCGCCGCGGACGATGCCTGCGGGCGCTTCTTGTACGATCTTGGTGATAGGTTCTTCTACGGGAACGATACCGGTTTCTACGGCTACCGACATTGCGCCGATGGTGCCGTGACCGCACATGTTCAGGTAGCCGCCGCCATCCATAAAGATGATGCCGAAGTCGGCTTCCGGATTCGTGGGTTGTGTAAGGATCGAACCGAACATGTCGTTGTGTCCGCGGGGTTCCAACATGATTGCGGTACGAAGATAGTCTAAGTTATCTTCTAGCCATTGTTTTTTCTCCGGCATGCTGTCTCCGGGAATTTTCGGGATACCGCCGATAACCACGCGGGTGGCTTCGCCTGCGGTATGGGAATCTACGGCGTGAATACTTCTGGAAAATTTCATTCTGGATCCTCCTCACAAGTAAAAACATTTTCCTGCCTGACAAAGATACCTTTTTATGCCATTTATATGTAAAATGGCGGGAGCATGTGGGAATCGAACCCACCTAAGAAGCTACGAACTTCTCACAACGGTTTTGAAGACCGCGAGGCACACCAGAAACCTATCTACTCCCATAATAAAAATATATCTGTCCATGTAATAAGGAAAAATAGAACCGAGGCGTTCCCCGCAGGTATCATACCATGTTCCCGACAAATCAGCGACGTCGACCTCGGTTCCTTTTCACTTATTTTATTATACTAGGGCGCGTATGGCCCCGTCTCTATATTCGTTGGGCGACAAGAGCACGGGCATATTGGCCATGTCGATAATCGATAGGCCGTCGAAGCCGGAAGGCTCCGAGGGGAACAACATATTGTCATACATCGCTCCCTGTCCCGCGATCTGTTTCAACAGGACGACTTTTATGCCGTCTTTTCGCTCCACATCGTAGTAATCGTGAGATTCGTCGGCGAGGGTGCCGTCGAGCTTCTTTTGCATCTTGCGAATCTCCATGATATAGTCCTCCGCCACTTGAAAAGCGGCGTTGGCGAGTTTTCGGTCGAAGGGTTGTCCGCCTTTGACCAATACGTCGATGTGCAGAATATAGTCATTTTCTCCCGGCGTTCCGCTTCTTCCCAGGTAGAGCTGTTCCTTCAGATTGCCCTCGGAAGAGCCGAATTCTCCGATCTGGCGACCGTCTTCGTCGACGCCGGTAAGCAGTACATAGCAGCCGGTGAAGGTGTGTGTGACGCCTTCACCGAGCGTGCCGAGTACTTTCGTAGATATAGGGATAATATCCATGATACTGTTGACTTCCACATCGTGTTGATGCGGTTTCAAGATGGATACCGTGGAGTTTACGACGAGTTCGCTCGCGTTTTTGGTCTGCTCGGGTACGGTGAGCTTTCCGTCTTTAAACGCGGGCTTTTTGCCGAATTCCACATCCGTTGCGTGAAAGGCGCGGATGACCAAACGCCTTTTTCGAATATCTTCCATACTATCCCCCTACTACGATGGTTTAGACCTTCGCTTGGTATTCGAAGGGCAAATCGACGATCTTGCCGGCACTGGGAATGGCGATAAGCTGTTCCAAGGTAGCCTTCAAGATACCGGTTTGCATTTCTACGTTGTTCGGTTCCCCTGCGTTGGCTCCCATAGGAACACGCGGTGCAACCGCTCTGGGCGATCCGTTTTGACGGACAACCGGAGGTAATGCAGCGATCAAGATGGTAGGAATCCCCGATTCCTCTATCGCACGTTGAACAATCGTCGCGGTGCGGTGACAGGTACCTCAGCCACCTGTGAGGATAACTGCATCTACATCCTCATTGTTCAAAAGTTCTGCGATCTTCGGACCGGTCTTGTTGGTGAAAGCGTCTTGGTCTCCACCGCCGCCCATGAAACCATAGTGCATGGGAGCAACTTCGCCGATAAATCCTTCTTCTGCGAGCTCTTGCAATCTTTCGATGGGGAACATACAGTTGATGTCCTTGTTTACGTCGGAGTTGTCGTATCCGCCGTGGGAAACCATCAATTCGTCTCCGTCTACATCTCCGGGGATTTCGCGGAAAGTGGTATCCCCTGCAAGGTTAAACCGCTTGTCGGTCTTTAAGTGAATACCGGCAGCACTTGCAATGGCGACTCGCATATCCTTCAGTTCCTTTTTTACCGGTGCCCAGACGGGTTTCGGCGTAATAGGAACATAGATTTCGGATTGCAAGCCCTTAATGCTTGTAAGCTTCATTCTATTTCCTCCTTGTGGAAATCAGTCTTCGAGACCTCTTTCTCTTCTCAATTCGATATTTCTTTGGTATCCTTCGTTTACATCCGGGCTGATCACTTCGGGCATCGACATCAACATTCCGATTTCCATGCCCTCTTCGAGGGGGTAGTCGGAGATGATATAGCGTAGGGGCACTTTGAGTTGTCCCATTCTGCCCTTAAAGTCGATGGTGACGGATGCTTCGGTGAGACGAACGATGATGCCTTCAATATACGTCTCCGAGGAGACATATCTCAGTTTTTCCATCGTTTATTCTTCGTCTTCCTCGTCTTCGCGTTCGTAGATTTCGCGACGTTTCTTACTCTTTTCGAGTACTTGTTCATTGTCTACGAGTTCGAATTCACGACCGGTTTGTTCGCGGATCAGTTCCACGTTATTCAGCTTCACATTGTTGTTCCACTTTCTTTCCGGTGCCTTGATTTCTTCGCCGGCCATTACGGTCTTCAGCATAGCGATGGCGCGGATAGCGTCTTCTTCGCAAAGGGTGTTATTTTCGAGAATTTCGTTTTCGATCCCTTGCATGGACTTGTTGTTGTCGACCATAGCCGTCATATACTTGTTACCTGTTACGAGGGCACCTTGAACGGCACAGAAGGACATACCGACTACGGGAACGCCGCGCATACCGACTTGTTCGTGGTGAGAACCGAAGTCGATGTGGTTGTTACCGAAGCCTTCGGTGGTGATTACGACACCGTCGGGATTGATCGCTTCTACGGTCATACCGAGACGCTTGGATACATAGAATTTTTCGGTGTTGGCTTGAGGAGAGCCTACGAGCAAAACGCCGAGCAAGTCGATTTCGTCGTCAGCCAATGCTTCGAGTACCAAGGGTTCTCTGAAGTAGTGACGGCTCATTTCCTTGGATGCCGGTCCGATACAGGTAAGTGCGTGCACGCCGCCGTCTAAGATTTCGAGGGGGCTGAGCATGATCGGAAGGTTACCCAAGTCGACGTTCGGCTTACCGCCCAACCATCCGCAGGGTTCGATGGGAAGAAGCAAGTTGTCGTGCATTGCGCCTTGTCCCATGATTTCCTTGATGATGAGGACCTTTTTGCGACCGTCTTTGCGAACGTGGGAGAAGTTTTCTTCTCGTACGGGTTCGGCTTCCAGCTTCTTGAGCGCTTGACGGATTTCATCGGTCAAGGTGTCGGTAGCGTGGTGCGCCGCCATGGGTCCGCGACGTTCCATGTTGGTCTTTTCTTGGATGGTAATTTGGGTCTTAATGAAGGTTTCGCCTTTGTCCGGGCTGCCGGGGCGATTCCACATAATGTTTTTGTCCATTTCCCCTTCGGAAGAACCGAATTCACCGATTTGAACGCCACCTTCGTCGGTACCGGTCAGCATCATAATGACGCCGTCGAGTACGCGGGTAACGCCTTCGCCAAGTTCGCCTTCTTCTTTGGTGGCGATGGGCTGTACGTCCATGATCGTTTCGGAATATTCCTTATAGCGATCGGGAGTAATGATTTCGATGGAGAAGTCTTTTACGAGTTCTTGAGAATCGATAACTTCTTGCTCGATGCCTTCACGAATATAGAGGGTGGCGCCTTCGATCTTGGTTTCGGGACCGCGCTCTACTTTGTCAATCGTGTAGTATTTTTTTTTGAGCGTGCGAATTTCGTGGGTTTCGCCTTCGGCTTCTTCGCCGGCATCTACCGCTTGTGCACCGGTATTGTCAGCGCCCGCTGCTGCGCTTGCCATCTGGGGGAAAGCTGCCCCACCTGCGACACCAGTGCCGCCTACGACGGGAAACGTAACTTCGATGTTTTTACCTTCAGCGATCTTGATGGTCGCATAACCACCGACAGAAGGTGCTGCCACTGCTTGGGGAGCTGCTTGCGCTACGGGTGCTTCTTCCGCCGCTTCCGCTTCTTCTGCGGGAGCTTCTTCGGCTTCGTCTGCTTCCTCTTCGGGGAGCTCTTCTACGAGATCCATGGTGAGGGGAGTCAGGGCATCGACGGTTTCTTTGAGCTTGCCGCCGATTACTTGGCCGATCGTCAGGGTTTCGTCATTGATATCCAGCAGACCGGTATCTTGCAGGTCCGGGAAAATGGCCGGGTCTTCCAAAATGGAAGGCTCGATGACTTCACCGGCTTCGAATCGGCAGCAGGTTACGGCAGGATCGCCTTTGTGCTGCATAGCCGTTTCTTTGGTAATAGACATTTTCTTCCTCCTTATACATGAACAACCTGCACCGGAGAGACTCCGGCGCCCGACGGAAGAATCGCCGTCGGATTCCTTCGAGAAGAGAAGACCGGCCGCGGAATGCGCGAAATGCCTCCGACGGTTACGCGCTTAAAGTCGGCTCTGCCTTTCCCTCTCGATGTAGGTAAATTATACCAATTCCTGAAAACGTGGTCAAATGACGGTATTCTTTATACATTTATAGCTTTTGAGAGAAAAATAACAGACTATTTTTCAGGAAAACTCTGTATATGTTTTCCTGATTTTTCCTGCGGCAGTTTGTTATCGTCTAAACGATCACCTTTGTGACGAATTTGTTTTTCCTATACGAGATTATTTTTTCCCGAAACTTCCATGCCACACCCCGTCCCAAGTCGTGGGAATCCACCCGAAGCTGTGATAAAATCGAAGTATAGAAAAATAAATAGGCGTAGAGGTTTTATCTATCCGAGCAATACTGCGCTTGATTTATTTCAGACGGAGGAAAAAATGGATTTTAAACAGATTAATGCTTTTGTGAATGTGGCCAAATACAAGAGCTTTTCCCGCGCGGCGGATGCTTCTTTTTTGACCCAACCGACGATCAGCGCCCACGTAATCAGCTTAGAAAAGGAACTGGGCGTGATCTTGCTCAACAGAAATCGCGGCGAGGCGATCCTCACCGACGAAGGCAAAAAACTCTATAAATACGCGGTCAATCTGATCAATGTGCGCGACGAGGCCATTCGCGAGGTCAAGCAAGAGGTCCACGAAGAGGTGGCGGGGGTGCTTTCGATGCAGGTCTCGTCGGTGATCGGCGAATCCTGGATCCCCAAGCACTTGGTCTGCTTTCGCGAGGAACACCCCTATGTCCGCTTTTTTATCGACCAGTCGGACAGCGACATCGTAGAAAACAATCTGCTCTCGGGCCAGGGCGATCTCGGATTTCTCGGCAAAAAGCCCAACTCCGCACTGGGATCGGAGCGAGTGCTCACCGATCCCTTGGTGCTGATCTGCCCCAAAAACGAAAAGTACAAGACCTTATATAAGAAGTATCAGTCGCTCAGCATCAAGGAGATCTTGGGCGAACAGTTTATCTGGCGAGAAGAGGGTTCCGCCACCCGCCGCCAGTTCGAAAAAGAGGTGGAAAAGCTCGGCTATTCCAGTTACCAATGGGGCATGAGCGCGCTTCTCACCCATATCGAATCGATCAAAAAATGCGTAGAGCTAGGCCTCGGCATCTCGGTCATTTCGAAGATCTCCGCATGGGAAAACTACGAGGCGCGGGACTATCTGATCTTTAAAATCAAAGAGTTGCATATGACGCGGGATTTCTATATGGTATGGAATAAGAACGTCACCTTATCGCAACAGGCACAGGCGTTTAAAAAATACATTCACGAAAAGGCGGAAATCCAATGACATTTAGTATGAAGGAAAAATCACAATACTTACAACAGCTGCCCCAGGTAAACGAGCTCTTAATGGCGCTCGAAGGCAAATCCGACGATGTGGCGCTATTGAAAGAGGCGGTGCGCGATGCACTCGATGCCGCGAGAAAAGGAATCCTTGCGGCAGAAGACGAAGAGCGCTGCCGCGCCCTCGCCGATCGGGCCGCGATCGAAGCATCGATCCTTTCTGCCCTCGCCGCCAAGGGGCGTCCGGCGCTGATGCCGGTGGTCAACGCCACCGGGGTGATCCTTCATACCAATCTGGGCCGCTCGCTCTTGAGTGAGGATGCCATCGCAAATATTTCTGCGCTTACGGGCCGCTACGCCAATCTGGAATACGATGTGGACGCAGGGCGTCGCGGCAGCCGCCACGATATTTTGAGCGGCCTCTTGCGCGAGATCACCGGCGCGGAAGATGCGATGGTCGTAAACAACAACGCATCGGCGGTGCTCCTCGCCATCAGCGCCCTTACCGCCCCCGAAGGCGAGGTCATCGTCTCCCGGGGCGAGCTGGTCGAGATCGGCGGTTCGTTTCGGATTCCCGAAATCATCGAGCTTTCCGGCGCCACCTTGCGGGAGATCGGCACCACCAATAAGGTGCACCCCGCGGACTACGAGCGCGCCGCCGAAAGCGAAGCGGCAGAGGTGCTCCTCAAAGTACACACCAGCAATTTCAAGATTATGGGCTTTACCGAAGAGGTAGAACTGCCCGCGCTCCGAGAGATCGCCGATCGCCACGATTTGCCCCTGATCTACGATTTGGGGAGCGGACTGATGCACCCTCTTTCCGATGTGGGCATTCGGGAACCCGACGTGCTCTCTTCCCTCGCGGCGGGGGCGGATCTGGTGCTCTTTAGCGGCGACAAGCTGTTGGGCGGGCCCCAGGCGGGGATCGCCATCGGAAAGCGTGAGTATATCTCCCGCATGAAGCGCCACCCCTTGGCGCGGGTGGTGCGCATGGACAAGATGAGCTTTGCCGCCTTGGAGGCAACTCTCAAAAGCTACCGCAATCCCGAAAAAGCGCGCAAAGACATTCCGGTGCTCTCGATGATCGCAAAACGCCCTGAGGACATCCAAAAAGAAGCCGAGGCGATGGCAGAAGCACTAAAAGAATTCGGCTACTTCGCCGAAGTCGCTCGCGACCAGAGCGAAATCGGCGGCGGCTCCTGCCCCGGGGAGTACCTCGACACCTATGTGGTGTCGGTAGAAGACCCCAAGGCGAGCGCCGCCTCGCTCGAGGAAGACCTCCGCAAGAACGATCCGCCGATTGTCGCGCGCATTCGGCGCGACCGCCTATTGATCGATGCGCGCACGCTGCGCCCGGGGGATACGGACACGATTCTGCGCGCCATGAAACTTAGAAAGACATCGCGATGAAAAACGTCATTATCGGAACCGCCGGCCACGTGGACCACGGCAAGACGACCTTGCTGAAGGCACTCACCGGCGTCGATTTGGATACATTACAAGAAGAACAAAAACGAGGGATTACCATCAATCCCGGCTACAGCACCATGGAAAACGACCGGGGACTGGATATCGGCATTATCGACGTGCCGGGCCACGAAAAGTTCGTGCATAATATGCTCACCGGTATCGGCGGCGTCGATCTGGTGCTTTTATTAATCTCCGCCGAGGAGGGCATTATGCCCCAGACCCGCGAGCACTTCGAGATCGTAAAGGCGCTGGGAATCGATACGGGCATTCTGGTCCTCACTAAGGTGGATCTGGTGGATCGGGAGTGGATCCCCATCCTCGAAGAAGAAGCCCGAGAAATGGTACAGGGCAGCTTCTTAGAAGACGCGCCCCTCGTCCCCGTCTCCGCCTATACCGGCGAGAATATCGAGACGCTTCGAAATCTTATGCTCGATATGGCCGAGGCCGCCGAGGAGACGCCCCGCACGCCCGAACTCACCCGATTGCCGGTGGACCGCATCTTCTCGGTGGCGGGCCACGGCACCGTCGTCACCGGCACTTTGGTAGAAGGCGCCATCCGAAAGGGCGATACGCTGCGCCTGTACCCCAAAGAGGATCTCGCCGCGGTGCGGGGGATTCAAGTCCACGGCAAAGAGGTCGAAGAAGCCTTTGGCGGACAGCGGGTGGCGCTCAATATCTCGGTCAAAAAAGACCGCCTCGAAGTCGGCGACGTACTCGCCCCGCCCCATAGCCTTCCCCTCACCAAGCAGATCGACGTGGCGATTCACATGTTCGCCTCCACGGAGCGCACCATGAAAAATTCCAGCCGCGTCCACGTAAACTACGGCAGCGGCGAAGCACTGGCGCGGGTGATTCTCTTCGGCGAAGACGAACTGCTCCCCGCCATGAGCGCCTACGGCCAGTTGCGATTCGAAGCGCCGATTCCCATTCGAAAGGACGACCCCTTTGTGCTGCGCTTCTTCTCGCCCGTCGAAAGCATCGCCGGCGGACGGGTGCTCGAGGTGCATCCCAAGCGCCACAAGCGCAAGGACGAGCGCGTCGTCGAGCGGCTTTCTCAAAAAGATACCGGAGACGACGCCACGATCTTCGCCCTCGCCCTCGAGGAAAACCGCTATCGCTATGCCGACGAGCGCGAACTGGGGGCGGCGCTGGGCTTTTCCGAAGAAAAGCGACACGCGCTCCGAAAAGAGCTCACCGAAGCAGGCACCACCGTCGAACTGCCCGGCGGCCTCTTGGTACACGCGCACACCGCAGAAGGCGTGCTGGAAAACGCGCGCGCCATCCTCGCCCGCTACCACGAGGAATTTCCCCTCGAGACGGGCATGCCCAAGCAGGCGTTTCGCCATCAGCTCCAAGAGGCGGAGCACTTCGATGACGAAAAAATTCCCGAGGCGTTTCTCGCCCATTTCTACCAAAAGCACCTGCTGGAAGACCACGGCAAGCGCATCGAGGACAGCCACTTTACCGCGACCCTCACCCCCGAACAGGAAAAGCAGTGGCAGCGCGCCGAAGCCATCGCCAAGGAAAAGGGGTTCGAAGGCGCCGACGACAGCGACTTTGTTCCCGTGGGCAAAAAGCGCGAACACGTGCTCCGCTTTATGGAAGAATCGGGAACGCTGATCGCCTTAGAAACCCGCACCTTGCACCGCGACGTCTGGGACGAGGCGGTATCGATTGCCCTTGCGATGATCGACGAAACCGGCAAAATGAAACTCGCCGACTTCCGAAACGCCATCGACACCTCGCGCAAATACGCGGTCGAAATCTTAGACGAAATGGACCGCCGCGGATTCACCAAATTTCATGACGGCGTCCGCGTGCGCGCATAAATCACACCGAAGACCGGCGATGCCGGTCTTTTTTGATACCTAAAGCAGGGTGTGGAGCACGCCGTCTCGAATTTGGTTCGGGGTCACGAAAAAAGGAATATTGTTGCAATCTCTCAGCATGCGCGCCCCGATAAATCCCGCCGGCTCGTCGGGAAATACCGCGCTATCGTACATATTGCCGAGGCCCGAGGTGATCTTGACCAAAAGAATACGGGGATTGCCCGGCCGCGTCTCGTCGTAATAGTCCTTGCGCTCGGATTTCATATCCATCAGATCCGCCAAGACGCCGCGGATCTCTCCGACAATGCGGTCTGTGGCGCGGTGCGCCGCCTCGAGACCTTCGGCGGTGCGTCCTTCTTTTTCTTCAAACAGATAGTCGATGTGGAGGATATAATCCGACGATGCCGGCGTCCCCGCCCGGTCGAATTCTACCCGCTCTTTTAGAATGCCTTCGGACGATCCGATATTCGACGGCTGAAATCCGCTATTCTCCTCCACCCCGGTGCTCATCACCGTCACGTCTTCCAACACGTGGGTGATACCCTTTCCAAGGCTGCCGCGGTGTTTTACCGCTATGGGCGAGAAATCGAGATTGGAATTGACGAAGCCGTCGACCTCTCCGGGCACGAGGATCGAGACCCGAATATCTCGAATCCGCGGCTCCGTCTCTTTTATTCGCTCTTCGATCCCCTTTCGCACGGTGAGGACGCCTCTACGAATGGCGGTCTCTTCGCCAAATTCTACTTTTTCGATGGCGAACGTCTTTTTCGTCAAGCGATGCCGCTTTTCTCCCTTCGGCAGCGGATCTGCAGGAACGATGCCCTTTTTCTTGAGTTTCGACTGTAATAGCGCCAATGCCTTGACGGCGTCGATCTCTGTCAGATTGTTTTCGCCCACCTTACAGGTTTCATAGCCCGACGCCTCTTTGTTAAAATCGATCACCGTCTCCACATAGGGATTTGTCGCGACGAGCCTCCCCTGCTGTGCTACATAGCTCAGCCCTACGGAGGGAATCCCGCGAATCCCGAGTTCTCGAATCACTTCCACAAAATCGATATGGTGATTTCCCCACCCGTCGATGGCCACTAAGGCGCCGTCGATTGCAAGCGCCTCGGCGAGTTCCGCCGTGCGCTTTGCGGTAAAGACCTTATCGTCGTAGACTTCGCTTACGCCGTTGATGATGACGCCGGGAAAGTCGACCTTTTCGTCTTTGCCCAAGAGATCGGTTATCGGGCAGCGGTAATGGTGCAGGCTCGTCATCTTGATACTGGGACCTAAACCCATGGATTCCTCCTTTCAAAAAAAGCTGCCACGAATGTGACAGCTTTTGATAAACCACGAAACCGCGTTTATACGTTGTGACGATATTCGTAAGGCAACATCTTGGTTTGATTGTAGCTGGGGCAGTCCCGTACCCATTCCAGGGAATCCTTCAAAATGCCCATTTGCATTTCTACATTGTTGGGTTCGCCGGCGTTGGATCCGATGGGAACGTGCGCAGCGGCAATGCGGGGTGCACCTTGTTGTCTTGCGATGGGGGGGAGTGCGGCGATTACCACACAGCTCATGCCCGCTTCTTCACACGCGCGGGTAACGATGGTCGCGGATCTGTGACAGGTACCGCAGCCGCCGGTACAAAGTACGACGTCGACGCCTTGCTCCTTCAATTTCTTTGCGATTTCGGGGCCGGTTTCTTCGCGGAACTTTTCTACGTTTCCGCCACCGCCCATAAAGGTGTAGGTTACTTCGGGGAGGGATCCGATAAATCCTTCTTCCACCAGCTCGTGCAGGCGGTCGATGGGGAACATCGCGTTGACGTCCTTGTTGATATCGGAGTTGTCAAATCCCCCGTGAGTAACCATCAATTCGGAAGAGGGCGTGTCGAAGGGAATTTCTCTATAAGAGAAGTCGCCCGAGGTGTTAAAGGGTTTGTCCTTTTTATTGTGAATCCCACCGGCGGTGATAAAGGCGACTTTACATTCGCTCAGGGGTTTCTTTAATTCGTTAAACACTGCCTTCGGAATATTCGGCACGAATATTTCCGATCTCAATCCTTCCACGGTTTTTAAAGTCATTTCAGTCCTCCTTACAATCGACTTTGTTGTCTGAATCTTTATTCGGCGACGACGAGGGCCTTGCTCAGATAGAACTCTACCGGTAGTCCTTCCTTTAAGGGTACTTCGGTAATTACCGTGCGCCTCGGGACGCGGATGGCGCCCAGATCGCGGTTCATCTTGCATTCTACGGCCGTATCGTTTACTTCTGTGAGAACGCCGCTGACTACACAAGGTTCGATGGTCTTCTGATTCAGGAGTTCGGAGACGTCATTGTCAAAGGGCATATCCTGTACGCGCAGATAACTGTAATAGAAGGTCAAATACCGATTTCTATCGAAATCTTCGTAATTGACGATCAATGTCTTGGGGATGACCAAGACGCCCAGGCGGCCGCTTAAGTGGATCTTTATCCGATTCTCCTCTACCCGATCGAAGCTCTTAATCTTTCCCTTTACCTTGACGGGTTGTATCGAGTACTCCATCAGAATTAGTGAATCGTACCGCTTTCAACCAGCTCGGAAACGGGCAGACCCATGATCTTGTTGTTTTCGTTGATTACATCGTGGTTCCATTTCTTTTCGGCGGGAAGGATTTCTACGCCTTCGATCTTGTTCTTGAGCATTTGGATCGCTCTTGCAGCCACTTCGGGGGTGATGCAGTTGCAGCCGGCGATGTCGTTTTCGAATCCGCCCGCATCGAGGTTTTCTTCGACCATGGCATCGGCGTGCTCGTTACCTACGACCAATTGTCCTTGGTATGCACAGAAGGATACGCCCACTACGGGGATGCCGCGCTTACCGGCTTGGCCGATGTGTTCTACAAAGTCGATGTGGTTATTGCCAAAACCTTCGGTGGTGATGATTACGCCGTCCAAGGACAGGGCATCGAGGGTGGAACCGAGTCGTTCGGAAACCCACATTTTTTCGTCGTTGACTTGGGGGGAGCCTACGAGGCATACGCCGACCAAGTCGAGTTCTTCGTCTTCTGCCAATCCTTCGATTAAGGGTTCGCGGATATAGTGGCGGGTCATTTCCTTCGTAGCCGGTCCGATACAGGTCAGCGCATGTACCGCACCGTCTCTGATTTCGTTGGAGTTCAATACCAAAGGAACGTTGCCAAGGTCTACGTTCATGCGACCGCCGGCGACGCCACAGGGTTCGCTGGGACAGAGGCAGTTGTCGTGCATAGCGCCTTGACCCATGATTTCCTTAACGAGGAGGATACGGGGTCTGCCGGGACGACGTACGTCTTCGCAGAGTTCTTCTTTTACGACTTCGCCTTCATAATCCTTGAGTTCTTCTCTAACCGCTTGGATAATGTAGTCTTGGCATTTGTGTGCGGCCAAGGGTCCCGGTCTGGTCATACCGGTGAGGCGTTCTACTACGGCGTGGCAGCGAATGATGATGTCGCCTTCGTCGGCACATCCGGGATGGCCGAAGAACATTTGCTCGTCGAGATATCCTTCGGAAGAACCGAATTCGTGAATTTGTACGCCGTCTTCGTCTACGCCGGTGAGCATAAATACGACGCCGTCGACGATCTTGGTAACGCCTTCGCCCAAATTGCCTTCGATCTTGGTGGCGATGGGTACGACATCCATAATGGTTTCGGTTTCGATATGGCGATTGTCCGGATGGATTACGTCGAGTTCCAGACTCTTCACCAGGACGTCTTCCTTGACGGCTTCTTTTACGATGTTCTTGTCGATGGTGATGACGCCGTTTTCGATGGAAGTCTTGTCGCCGAGCTTGGCGTCGTTGATCTTAATATGTTTTTTCGTCAGTTTATGGATGACTTTCTTTTCGCCGATTTCCGCTGCGGCTTGTGCCGGTGCGGCGGCTTGTGCGCCTTGTGCGGCAACGCCTACGGGCACTTCGACCTTCAGGCCGTCAAATTTTTCCGCCTTTCCTATTTCAATACGAATCATTCCGCTTCCTCCTACGGTAGGGACGATAGAAGATACATTGTTCGCTTCTTCCTTGACTTCTGCTTTCGGCTCTTCTTTTTCAGCGGAAGGTTCTTGGACTTTATCGATCATATCCTTCGTGATAGAAATCAATGCGTCGGCATCTTCCTGCAGAACCGATCCCAGTACTTGCTCGATGGTCAAGCCGTCGTCGGAGAGTTCGATCAAACCGGCATCCACCATATCCGGGAAGAGAGAGGGATCTTCGAGGTCGGCAGAGCTGATCTTCGTTCCCTTTTCAGTGCGGCAGCAGAATACTGCCGGATCCTTTAAATGTGCTTGGACTTGTTCATTGGTTAACGACATATACAGCCTCCTTCGTTTCAAGGTATTCTCGGCCGGAGTTGAATACGTTTACATTACGCGTGACAAACTGCATACATTTGAATTCAAATCGATGTTTCGTCGGCGAGGCAAAATTCCACATGCGATCTATGCGGGCATTACACGCCATTTCACGAAAACTGCAGCACTTTCGCGAAGGCATGTTGCTGCAGACCCGAATATTTCGATTTGTGAAATTCCCCCGTCAGATACGATGTTAACAAAGGTAGGGAGTTTTCGTCAATAAAATTACATTAGTATTTGAATATTTCTCGGGAAATAAAAGTTATTTGAAAAATCGATAGTCGGCTATCAACGGCTTATTTACGCCATTTCATACCTCTAAACCCCATGGCTTTGCTTTGTTTTGGGAAAGTCCGGCGAATCTTTGCATTGCGTTTTCCCGCCATTTTTCACATAGAAAAAGGAAACGCATATGCGTTCCCTTTTGTAAAATGTCGGACTATTTTTGGGATTTCATCTTGCGGATCTTGAGTTTGAGAAAGGCGATCGCCTTTTTCGCATCCAATTCGTCGACATTGTTTTCGCCGACGACTTCCGTCTCGATGCCCGCCTCGGACTTGTTGATGTCCACGAGGGTGTCCATATATTTGTTTTTCACCACAAATGCGGCCTGCGTACCCTGAAAGGTGACCCCCACGGTGGGGATGCCCCGCTTGCCGAGCTCCTCCCAGGTGTTGGCAAAGTCGACGTGGGAGTTGCCCCAGCCGTCGGCGCTCAGGATGACGCCGTCTGCACGCATGCCCTCGATCCACTGGGCGGCGCGGGTGCCGACCAGATACTTATCGACATTGTCTTGGGGGGTACCCACGAGGACGATGCCCTGAAAGTCGATGTCGGTATCTTCTCCCAAGAGTTCCACGAGGGGATCGCGAAAGTGGTGTAAACTGGTTTCTTTCGTGGAAGGACCGATTCCCATGGTCTCCTCCTATCTGTCTTTAGAGTTGGCTTTCGTCGTACTTGCGGATCACGGGCATGCCCATGGTGCGCAGTGCGGCGTCGGTGGCGTGGTGTACTTCCAAGCCGGCCTTGGGTGCAGAACCCATAACCGTATTGGAGCAGTCGGTGCAGTGGCCGATCAGTACGGAATTGGCGCCTTCCTTCTTGAAGTGGAGCACGTGTTCCGCCTGTCCCGGGCAGTTCCCCGGATCCTTGCACTTGTAGGTTCCGTTGTTTTGTTCTACGGCGTTTTTGCACACGCGGTATCCGATGGGCTCTTGTCCCAAGGATTGCGCGATTTCGTAGAGGCGTTCCTTAGCGGGACCGCAGGCACATTGGATGATGCCCAAGGGACCCTTGGCTTCGGCGAAAGGTTCTACCGCGGTTATGCCGCCGTAGAGTTTGTAGACGGCGGAGTTTTCCAACATTCTGCGTCCGGTATAGGGACCGCCGATGAGAATTTCGCCGATGGGCTCGTCGATGCCGCCGAAATCTTCGATGATGTCTTCGATCATCATGCCGTAGGGAATGTGGATGATTTCTTTTTCGCCTTTTTTCTTGAATTTCTTGAACTTGCCGGCTACGGTGACGTATTTGTCGATCATGGGCTTGTGGTGTTCTACGGCTTCGTAGATGGCACACAGGGTTTCCACGTTAAATACGACGCAGTTTGCCGCCGCGGGCAGCGCACCGGGTTCGAGCAATACGTTTACGGTATCGCGTACCAATGCGCGCTCTTCCCCTACGGGATATACATTTCTGAGGGGCAGGCAGCGAATGTCTTTGATGCCTTTTTCCTTCAGGAATTTATTGATATGCTTGATTTCTTCTTTGTGTTTGAGCTTAATGCCGATGATCCCTTTTGCCGCACCGGTAGACTTCATGGCGATTTGGATACCGCCGATGAGCGCTTCGGTTTCTTCCATGATTTGCAGCATATTGTGTTCGAGAATCGGTTCGCATTCGGCGGCGTTACAAAGGATGTATCCGCCTTCCTCGAGTTTCGTACCCATTTTTACATAAGCCGGGAAACCTGCCCCGCCCATGCCGAGGATGCCGGCCTTGCGTACCGTTTCGGCATCGTCTTTACCGGGCTCCAATTTGATGAAATCGTCGCTCTTGTCGCCCTGTTCCACGAGAATATAGTCTTCGTGTACTTCTTTTACCTTTCCGTTCACGGAACTGTGAAGCGGTACACTCAATTTCTCGGGATCGTAATCTGCGATCACTTGGCCCCGCTTTACGGAGTCGCCTTTTTCCACAACCGGTTCCGGCGGTGCGCCGACCCCTTGTTTCAGAAAAAACTTAAATTCTTTTCCCATTTCTACACTCCTTCATGCACTTAAACGGATGTCCGAATATGGACGCGTAACGGGGGAGAAATCGCTGTTTGTCGGGATTATGGAATTTCAACCTCAAGTGAATTATAGCAACACCCCCGCGACCCGTCAAGAAACGGGACGGGAATTTGCCCCGGACGCATAAAAATTTTGATTCGGGGTAAGATACAGACAGAAAGAACGACACAAGGCATATTTACGGGAGGTCTATATGGGCTTATTCGATCAACTGGGCAACGACGTGCTCAAGAACGAAAAAAATATCCAAAAACTCGGCGGCAAAAACTCCGAATCCATCGCACAGGCGGCCAAATTCGCCATTCCGGTGATCCTCTTCGGGCTCTGGCAAAAATCCAAAAGCGAAAACGCCCGCCCCAAATTGGAAGAGAAAATCGATCGCTACAAGGGCGAGGCCGTCTCCGGCGATGTGGGCGGCTATCTGGACCGCGTCGACCGCGCCGACGGACGGGAAATGCTCGACGAGGTCTTTGAAGGCAAACAGACCGATGTCGCCGAAGAGATCGCCAAAAAATCCGGCGCCTCCAAAGAAGAAGTAGATGCCGTCCTCGAGAAACTCTCCCCCGCCATCGCCGCCATGCTCGCGGAAGAAAAGGCGAAGGGCAAGGATCTCGAAACGGTCACCAAGCAAGAAATCGAAACCATAAAAGACGACGACGGCTTCGGCTTAGACGACGTGCTCCGCAGTTTGGGCGGCGGCCAAGGCGAAAACATCGTCGACTCCCTGGGTGGGGTCTTGGGCAAGTTTCTGAAATAAAAATAAGCATCGACAAAGTCGATGCTTATTTTATGCCTCCGGTTCCTCGATGGGCTCGAGATTTCGAATCTTCGCCTGATCGATCTTTCGCATAAAGAAAATCGCGATTCCCATGGTAAAGAGTTCCGCCGCCGGATAGGCGAACCACACATTGGCGAGCACGCCGGTTCGACTCAGCACAAAGACCAAAGGAATGATCAATACCAACTGGCGGATCAAGTTGACGATCATGCTGAGTATGCCGTTTCCTAAGGATTGGAATACGGCGGAGCTGATAATGCTGATGCCCGCAAAGATAAAGGAAAACGAAATAATCCGAAATGCCGTGACCCCGATCTCCAAGAGCTGTGGCGAGGGATCGAAAAAGCCAATCAGCTGCGGCGAGAAGAACTGGAATGCCAAAAATCCCAAGACCATAATCACCGTAGCCGCCTTATAGGCGATCCGTATTATCTCGTAGATCCGCGTGCGATACCCCGCGCCGTAATTGTAGGCGATCACGGGGATCATCCCGTTGTTTAGGCCGAAGATGGGCATAAACACGAAACTCTGTACCTTAAAATACACCCCGTAGGCGACGATGGCGGTGGAGCCGAAGACCGCGAGCATCGCGTTGATCAAAAACATCGAGAAGGAATTCACCGACATCATAATGGCGCTGGGAATCCCCACGGCGAGGATGCTCTTAATGATATCTGCGTTTAGGTGAAAGCCCGGGTGCGCAAGTTCCAGCTCGGGGTTCTTTTTTACGTTCAGATAAAAGCCCAACAGGAGCGCGCTGATCTGGCTGCTCACTGTGGCGATGGCCGCCCCGTCGACGCCCATGGGCGAAAAGGGCCCGAGACCGAAGATGAGAATCGGGTCGAGGACCATATTGAGCACGGCGCCGAAAATCTGCGTATACATACTCAATACCGCCCGGCCCGTGGACTGCAAAAGCCGTTCCATATAGATCTGCCCGAACAGGCCGAAGCTGAACAAAAAGCAGATCCGCAGATAGCTCACCCCGTCGGCGTAGATCCCGGGATCGGCGGTCTGCATGCCGATCAATGAAGGCGCCACGGCGACGCCTCCCACCGCAAACAGCGCCGATGTCACGAGCATCAAAAAGGCGCCGGTCTGGGCGGTAAGATTCGCCTTTTTGACATTTCGCTCGCCCAAAGAGCGGGAAAGCAAGGCGTTCATCCCCACGCCGATCCCGATGGAAAGGGCATTGATCAACAGCTGCAGGGGAAAGGCCATCGAAACCGCCGCCAAGGCGTCCTCGCCGATGCGGGAGACCCAGACGCTGTCGACGATATTGTAAAGCGCCTGCACCAACATAGAAAGGGCGATCGGAAGCGACATCTGTATGAGGAGCCGGGGGATCGGCTCGTAACCCATTTTATTTTCTTTCATACACACCTTTCTTTCTTTTCGTTTCTTACGTTTCGATTCTTAGACAATAAAAAAGGGCGCATGGCCCCTTTTTTCGGTCTAAAGAGTATAGCATATTTTTACCCCGAAGGCAACTACTCTACGCCCTTGAGCGTCTCCACCATATCGATCTTCTGCAGTTTTCGGTGGAAGTAGAACATCAGCACCACGGAAATCGCCAGGGTGATGGCGACGGGAATCAAATAGTTCGCCGCGCCCAGCGCGGGGTCGAGCATGGCGCCGTCGGGCACGACGAGCGAGATCACCAGGGCGTGGAGGTATTTTCCCACCACACAGCCGACGAGGATGCCCACGGCGGTCAGCACCCCGGTCTCCCGGTAGATATAGGCGGTGACCTCTTCGGGATAAAAGCCCAATACCCGGATCGTCGAGATCTCCCGTCGTCGCTCCTGAATATTGATGCTCGTAAGCGTCGAGAGCACCACCACCGCGAGGGTGGAAGAGGCCACGAGGATGACCAACACGATAAAGCCGATATTGTCGGTCACCTGCTCGACGATATGCCGAATCCCCGACGTATCCAACAGCGCCGTCACCGAATCGTAGTCCCGGTAGCGGGCGATGTCCTTGCCCGCCGTATACACCAGATCCGTATTTGCCTTGTAGTCCGCGGCAAATACCCGCTCGTAGGTCGTGCGGTTCATATACATATAGTGGCCCGCGTAGCCTTCGGTGATGGCGGCGACGGGGATGTCGTGGAATTTGTCGTCCTCGTCTTTTACGCGGATCGAATCGCCGAGGGAAAGCTTCATGATCTTCGCGAGTTTTTCGGTGATGACCGCCCCGTCTGTCAAATCGACGGCCGCTTTGGTCTTGGGATCGCGGAGCACGACGACGTCTTCGAGCGCCGCTTCCGTTTCGGGCACGATCAAATTCACCGGTTGCGTAAGCCCCTCTGAATACGGAACGCGGAGGCGTACCAGCCGGCCCGTGGCGCGTCGCAGAATGTCCGGATCCTTTGCGATCTCTTGCCGATATGCGTCGTGATCCTCGGGCGAAAGCAGGGGCTCGTACAATAGGATGTGGTCGAAACGGGTAATCTCGCCAAACTGCTTATCCACCAGGCCGTCGACGGAGGTGCGGATGCCGAAGCCCAGCACCAATAGCGCCATACAGCCCATGACGCCGATCACGGTCATGGCCATGCGCTTTTTGTCGCGGAAGAGATTGCGCGAGGTGACCTTTTGCAAAAAGGTCATGCGCGCCCACAGCGGTCGAATGCGCTCGAGGAAGATCCGCGTGCCCTTTGCCGGCTGCTTGGGCAAAAGCAGCGTGGCGGTGCGCTCGGTAAGGCTGCCCCGCACGCTCAAAAAGGCGATCAGTCCCGTGGCGAGGATGCCCGCCGCGATCGCGAGGACGATGTGTAGGGGATAGAGCCCCATCGACAGGCCGAAGAAGGCACCGCCGCTGAAGTAGGCGTCGGCGATCACACGGCTTAAGAAGAAGTTCCCCGCCAGCGCCCCAGGTATGCCGCCCAACAGCGCCGCCAAGGATCCGAATTTAACGTATTTTGCGGCGATGTCCATATTGCCGTAGCCCAACGCCTTATAGGTGCCGATCTGAATGCGCTGCTCCTCGACCATGCGATTGGTCACCGTCGATGCGAGCAAGAGGGCGATGGCAAACAGAAACACGGGAAAGATCCCCGCGAGCAGATCGATCCGCTTGGCGTAGTCGAGGAAGGTATAGACCTTCGTCTCTTCGTTGGCCGGCGTAATCGTATAGGTGGGCTTGCGCAGGACCGTCAATAGTTCCTCGGCCCGGTCCAAATCCTCCGCGCCTTCTTTCAGTTCTCGCAAGGCTTCGGGCTCTCTCTCGGCGTATTCCTTGCGCGCCGCCTCCAGATCCGCACGGCCCTGCCAGAGCTCTTTCGCCGCGGCGTCGAGCTCCGCGGCGCCCGTCCTGCGCTTCTCTTCCAGTTCCGATGCGCCGGCGGCGTATTCCGCTTCGCCCCGCCCCAACGCCTCTTTGACGAGGATCAGCTGTGCCTTGCCCGCGCGGATCTCTTCTTCCCGCGATGCGAGCGCCGCCTTGTTGCGCGCGAGTTCCGCTTCTGCGGCTTCGATCTCTTGAAGCGCGCCCTCTCCCTGGGTGCGCTTTGTCTCGAGTTCGCGCTTTTTCTCTTCGAGGAGGCGGGCTTTTTCTTCGAGTTCGGCCTTGGCGCGTGCCAGCTCGTCTTTTTGCGCGGCGAGTTCGCGCTCGTAGGCGGCGTTTTTTTCCCGCGCCGCTTTCGAAATCTCCCGCCGCTTTCGTTCCGCGGCCTTCTGTGCGGCGATCTTCTCTTCGAGGGTGCGGATGCGCGCCTCATCTTTTACAAGCTGTTTTTGGGCCGCCGCATAGGCCGATTCCGCCGCTTCGGCGTCTTTTTTCGCCTGTGCATATTCCGGTGCACGCGGGTGGTTCTTCGCCGCATCCCGCTCGTCGGCGAGGGCGTCGCGCTTCTTCACAAGGGCCGCCCGTTCCCCTTCCAGAGCCCGAAGTTTTTCTTCGATCTCTTCTCCTTCTGCGGGTGTAGCCTCCCGTAGGCGGGCGATATCCGCATCGGCTTGCGCGATCTGTTTTTCGAGGGCGGCGATGTGCCCCGCCGCCGCTTCGGCATCCGCTATCCCGATCTCCTCGGCGAGGGCGTCGCGCATTTGGCGACGGCGATCCCGCTCCGCCTCGAGCGCACGAAGATTCGATTCCGCGGCAGGAAGGGCGTCGGCAATCTCTTTGCTCTCGCGCTGAAACGCGGCGACTTCGGCTTCGGTATAGGGAAGCGGCGGCATCGGATCCGCCGGCGCGGGCGATGTTTCCAGTTTCTTTCGCGCTTCGGCGAGGAGCGCCTCCTCTTCTTTGAGCGCACGAAAGGCGTCCTCGATCCCCGAAAGCCCCGCTATGGCCGTACCTCGCGAGTCGGCGAGTTCCGCCGCGGCGGCTTCCCAGCGACTCTTGCCGTCGAGGAGCGCCCGTTCGCCCACGCTTAAGCGATCCTCTTGAAAGAGAATGCTCTTTCGCGCCTGCCGCAGGGAATCGAGCGATGCCGCGAGGGTCTTTTCCCCTTCGGCAATGCCCTCCGCGTACGCGCGCCGGCCGTCTTCGAGTTCTTTTTCTCCGTGGGCGACTTGCGCCGCAGCGTCTTGTATCTCTTTCTTTCCGTCTTCGAGCTCGCGATAGCCCTCGTCGATTTCGTCTCTGCCTTGGGCGATGTCTGCGCGCTTTTCATCGAGCTCTGCCGACAGCCGCGCCTCGGGTCGATCGCGAAAGATCTCTTCGAATCCCTTGCGGTGGGAGGCGTTTTTCTCGCTATATTCCGCACTGCCTACGGCGACGCCTTCGAGGTCCTTAAACTGAAAATGCGCGTCGGTAATGGTGGGATCGCGAAAATCAAGGGGCGGAATATAGGCAAAGCCGTCGATCTTATCGCCCTTTTGCGTGGTGCCCTTTTCCGACTCGTCGAGATACTCCGCGCTCGTCGCAAAACCCGTCACCGTAAAATCGTAGCGATTCAGTACGGGCGGCGCATCGGGATCCAGCGGGTCTTCTTCCCGCACAAAGTGCAGCTTCTCGCCGATCGCGTAGGTATCCTTCAAGCTTCGGTCCAACAAAATCTCCCCGGGCGAGATCGGCGCCTTGCCCTCTACAATCACCGGTCGGGTGATGCGCCGCGGCATACTGGATACGTCTAATGTCTTTCTGCCGTCGGTCTGCAAAAAGGCGCGGTGAAAGTATTCCGAATCCCGCACGCCCGTCAAGGCGTCGATCCGCTTTAAGTCTTCGTCTTCGAGTCCCGCTTTGACCGACAGCTTGAGGTCGTAGGCATTGCTCGCCTTTAGGGTGTCCGAAACGGTGCGCCGCATAATCGGCCCCGTTACGGTGAGCCCCACCAGCACGAATACGCCGATGGCGATCAGAGAAAACAGGGACAAAAACCGCAGTTTGCCGCCGGCGATCTCTCGCCAAAAATCTTTTTGTCTCGGTTTCATACTACCACTCGATTTCTTCTATCGGCGTCGGGTCTTCGTTGGTACGGACCCCCCGCACCCGGGCATCGGCGATCTCTACCACTCGATCCGCCGCCTTTGCGATGGCGCTGTTATGGGTGATGACCACCAGGGTGTGGTTTTCCCTGCGGCAGCTCTCCTCCAAAAGCAGCAGCACCTTCTTTCCCGTGTTGTAGTCCAATGCGCCGGTGGGCTCGTCGCAGAGGAGTAAATTCGGGTTTTTCCCCAGCGCCCGGGCAATGGCGACCCGCTGCTGTTCGCCGCCGGAAAGCTGCGACGGGAAATTGTTCATGCGGTGAGAAAGCCCCACCTTTTCCAGCACCTCGCGGGCATCCAGGGCGTCGTCTACAATGGCGTTGGCGAGCTCTACATTCTCCAGCGCCGTCAGATTGGGGATCAAGTTGTAAAACTGAAACACAAAACCCACTTCGTTTCTGCGGTAGCAGGTGCGCTCCCGGTCGGAATACTGCGCGATGTCCTTTCCGTCGACCAGCACCTGTCCACTGTCGTTGGTATCCATTCCCCCGAGGATATTTAAGATCGTGGACTTCCCCGCCCCCGACGGACCGAGGATCACGACAAACTCGCCCTTTTCGATCGAAAAGGAGATTTTTTCGTTTGCGACCGTGGCCGCCGGCCCCGATCCGTACACCTTGCTCGATTCGATAAATTCCACATATGCCATGTCATTCCTCCTCTTGCGGCTCTTTAGGCTATTTTATCACATTCCGCACCGGCGGCGCGCTCTTCCGCAAAAGTCCGCCTTGGGGTACAATACAAAAAAGGAGGCAATATGAAACATCGATTTACCCTTTCGGAAGAAGATTACTTTCGCTACCAGTGGTTTATGTTCTTAAACAACCCTGCCGCCAAGCGCACCATGCGCATTCAGCAGTTTTTGCCCATGGCGGTCTTTGTGGCGGTGGCGATCTTCTACCTCTTTACGGAAAAATCCATAAAAGACCTGCTCCCCTTGGCAGGCGTCCTCGTACTTTGGCCCTTTGTCTATGTGTTCTTTTTTAAGCGCAGCATGCGAAAAAAACTCAAATCGCTGATCGCCCGCATGAAAGACGATCTTCCCTTGGGCGAACATACCGTAACCATCGAAGACGGCGCCCTCGCAGACGGCGATGTGCGCTTCTCCTTCGACGAGATCCGCGGCATTTGCGAGGCGGATCGCCATTACTATATTTTTTACGGCGACCACCCCGCCGCCTATCTGCTGCCCAAAGAGGCGGCGGATGCACAGCTTGCGGCCCTCGCGGAACAAAAAAAGACCGATACGCCGCCATTTGTGTAACAAAAAAAAGGATGCAACCCATCACGGCTGCATCCTTTTTTTGTTGTCAATCTTCCAATACATATACGGTGACATTGCGGCGGCCGAAGCGATTCGCCTCGCCGCGGGTGTTGTAAAACAGGTCGATCCGATTGC
Source organism: Aedoeadaptatus ivorii (assembly GCF_030815095.1). Classification (NCBI taxonomy): domain Bacteria; kingdom Bacillati; phylum Bacillota; class Tissierellia; order Tissierellales; family Peptoniphilaceae; genus Aedoeadaptatus; species Aedoeadaptatus ivorii. The sequence goes on along the minus strand of NZ_JAUSWF010000002.1, from coordinate 69,186 downwards.
CCTTGATCGCCCCGCCGGTGTCTTCCGCCACGGCAAAACCGTAGGTGGGAAAGCCGTCGGCGCTCTCGATATAGAGCTTGGTGCCCAAGGGAATGACGCGGGGGTCGACCGCCACGGCGCCTACGCGCGCTCTCGTGCCGGATGCGGTCATGCTGCCGGCGCTGGGGTCGTAGGCGGTGCCCTTCATGGTAATCTTACGGCTGTACTTCTTGCCGTGGATGGTGTTTTCGGGAACCTTGGTGCCCACTTCGACGATGCGATCTTGCTTTTCGGTCTTTACTGTAGAACCGATGACGATCCGGCTCGCTTCTTCGCCGTTTACGGTGCTTACCACGCGCGTCTCTTCGATCACGCCGGTGACGCCTTCTTGTACCACCTTTTCGGTGCCCTGCTCCAACTCGGGGTTTTCGCGGGTGATGGTTTCAAAGGGAATCTCGATCGTTTCGGTCACGGTCTTTTCCGCCGCGCGGTTGATGCGGAGCACTTCGCCGTCTTCGACGGTGCTGTCCAGAGGCGGGGTCACGCTGTCTCCTTCTTTCAATTCGATGGAGAGTTCGCGCAAAATGTCTTCCACGCGGTTGGAGGACACGGAGCGGACGTATTCTTCGGTGCCGTCTGCGATGGTGATCTCATATCCTCTCTTCAGCTCTACGCTGTCGCCTTCTTTCAAAGCGGTTTTGGAAGCGGGGAACGAAACGATGCCGCCGGTGGGGACGATGTCATTTTCTTGTAAGAATTCGCCGACGGTCGCGGCTTCGGTATTGTATTGTTTGGGCGCATCGCCGGCGGTCTTTACGGTTACGGTCTTTGCCTCGGCAAGACCTGCGGGCAACAAAAGGCTGAGCGCCAATGCGGAAGCTACGATGGACTTCTTCATCACGTTAAAACTCCTTTGTCATACTTCTATGGACTTTACGGTATAAATATTACAATTTGTAACTTTTTCTTCGATTCACGTGGGGTATCGTACCAAATCCATAGAACCATTACAACGGATTTTTCGCAATGTAATTCTTTTGTAATTATCCGGACACAAAAAAATCCCCGCCTCTGCGGGGATGTCCGATGGCCTATAAGCCCTTGCGCAACAACCGCGCCACGCCGTACATGATTTTTGCCGTCATGCCCCAGACGATCTGTTCTTTTTCCCGCGCCTCCTTATAAAAGTAGATGCGGTCCTGTACGTTTCGAAAGGGCGCCACCGTGGTTTTGGGAATGAGCTCGTAGGGAAAGCCCTCGTCTTTGTCCTTTTTGAATTCGATGATATGCGCTTCCGGTTCCTGTTCGAGAAAAATCTTTAAGGGCACCGAAAATACATAGGCGACCTCCATCGGCTCGGGCTCGATCTCGTCGATCACCACGTCGTGGAGGATGCCGATAAAGCAGTGGACGGCCTTGCCCGTGCGCAGCACCAAATAATCTGCCTCGCCCAGAATCTCTATCTGCTCCTCGCGAATGCGAAGCTCCTCTACGGTCTCGCGGATGGCGGCTTCCTTAGGCGTCTCGCCCGCTTCGATCTTTCCGCCCGGCAGACTGACCTCGCCGGTGTGGTTTTTCAGCAAAATAGAGCGCTTTTCGAAGATGACGTGTGCCTCCCCGTCCACCTCCGCCAAAGCGACGAGCACCGCAAAGCGGTGGTCCAGATCCAAGGGACCCGGCTCGTGATGATCGAGTATATCTTGAATTTTTTCCTTATCCAATCGCCACCCTCTTTCCGCGAAACAACAGGTGCAGCACCCGCTCGAGCACGGTCTCCACCCGGGGGCTTATGCCCTCTTTCTCTTCCATCTCCCGAATCAACCCGTCGGCATGGTAAATGCGGTCGGGATCGAAATGCAGCTGCTGTGCCCGCGCTTCGATAAGCGCAAGATACAGCTGCTTATAGCTATACGCCTCGGGAAGCGCAAGCGACCGGGCGAGTTGGGGCCAGAGCGTCTCTACGATGCCCCGCTCCAAACTCCCTTTCTCCGCCACCAAATAGCGAAAGTCCTCCTTTCGGAAGAAAAATAGCTCCGATAGCCGCTGCATCGCCTCCGCTTCGTCGATGGGAAAAAAGGTATAATCCAAACCGTCGTAGCCGCCCAGTATCCGCTTGGCGTGGCGATATCCCGTACGCATGCGATCGGGCGCCAAAATCGGGTCAAAGTGCATGGTATCCGCCACCGGCCGGTCCGGCCCGATCACCGTCGCCCCTTCGGGGAAGCGGTCCTCCGCCTTGGGAGGATTGGTGCGTAGGATGATCGGATCCAGTCCCCGGGCGAGGACCATCTCGTAGGGGAGGTTATTGCCGATCCCGCCGTCTACATACAGATTGCCGTCGATCTTTATGGGACTGAACACGGGATAGCAGCAGCTGGCGAGGATGTATTTCCCCAGCTGCCCCCGGGGAATGTCGTCGAGGTACAAAAACTTGGTCTTGCCCTCGGTCAGGCTGTAGACCACCAATCCGTAATCGACTTCTGCGGCGCGGATCGTATCTTCGTCGATATGGCGGTGAATCAGCTCTCGAAGGGGCCGAATGTCCATGCGCGAGGCGGCGCGGGCGGTGCGGGCGAGCTGGATCGGATCGTATATATTTCCCCGCCACACTGCCAAGGATTCCATCAGATCCCGACTTTCGTCAAAGGTACTCATAGACCACACCTTCACCAGCACGTCGGTATTTCCCTGAACGACAAAGGCGCCATTTAAGGCGCCCATAGACGTGCCTACCACGAGGCGTATGTCTTTGTTCTCTTCCTGCAAAGCCATATAGCTTCCCAGTTGGTAACTGCCCTTGGCGCCGCCTCCTTCGAGTACGAGGCCGTATGGCATCAGACAGCCTCTAGATCTGCCGTACAGTGGGGGCACTTCGTCGCGTCGATGTGTACTTCTTCTTTACAGAAGGGGCACACTTTCGTAGCCGCGGGTTCGTCTTCCTTCTTGGAGAAGCGTCCCTTGATCTTGGTGATTTGTTTTAAGATCATAAAAATGACGAAGGCGATGATCAGAAAATCGATGATATTTTGAATAAAATTCCCGTATGCCAAAAGGGGTGCGCCGGATTCTGCCGCCGCTACCGGATCCGAATAGCTCTTTCCGTCCAGTGCTACGTACATCTTCGTCAGATCGACGCCGCCCAATGCGAGGCCGATCAACGGCATCAGAATGTCGTTTACCAGCGATGCGACGATCTTTCCGAAGGCACCGCCGATGATGACACCGACGGCCATGTCGACGACATTGCCTTGGGCGATAAACTCTTTAAATTCGTTTAAGGTATTTTTCATCCTCTCTCCTTTCATCCTCCCGTGGTATACTTAGCCAAAGGAGGTTTTGTTTTGAGAAAATCTTGGGATACTTACTTTATGGAAATTACGGAGATGGTCGCAAGCCGTTCTACCTGCGATCGCGCCTTCGTCGGTTGCGTGCTGGTCAACCGCGACCACCGCATTGTCTCCACGGGCTACAACGGTTCCGTTGCGGGAAACCCCCATTGCGACGAGATCGGACATACCATGCGCGACGGCCACTGTATCGCCACGATCCACGCCGAGATGAACGCATTGCTATACTGCGCCAAAGAGGGAATTTCCACGAAGGGAACTATTTGTTATGTTACCCATTTTCCCTGTCTAAACTGCACAAAAGCGTTGATTCAGGCGGGGATCGACGAAATCGTCTACCGCCATGCCTATCGCGTCGACGAATACGCCGTGCACCTGCTTACAAAAAACGGCATCCCCATGCGTCAGTTGCCCTAAAACTCCGCCGCCTTGGCGAGGGCATCGGCGCGTTCGTTTTCTTCGACGCCCGTATGGGCCGCCACTTTGACGAAGCGCACGGACAACGCGTCTTTTACGGAATCGTAGAATGTCTTGTATTCTGCGGTTCCTTTTTTGTTGCGCTTCCATTCCCCCTTCGCCCAGTGCTCGATCCCGGCATAGTCGTAGTGGAGGATCAGCCGGTCATATCCTAAGGCGATCGCCTCTTCCATCGCCTTGCGCGCGCCCAGTATCTCGCCGGCGACATTGCGCATCTCCGCCATCTCTCCGGAAAAACGGCGGCTGTATTCGCGCCGCATCTCGCCGTCTAAGAGCACCACGCCGTAGCTATAACTCTTGTCCGCATGGCGATAGGAGCCGTCTACATAGGCGATCAGGCCGTCGTCTTGTGTCGGCGCATCCGCGGGCGAAAGAAAGGCCTCCGCCTCGGCGCGCGTGGCAAAGGACTTATACACCGCGCCCTTTACCCCGTGCACCTGCGCCTTGCAGCTGTCCCAGTCTTCGTAAATGCCCGGCGTCTTGCCCTTGCGAACGGCATAAAACTTCTTTTTCATCGCCGTCTCTCCCACAGGCCGTAGGCAGCGCGCAGACTGATGTCTTCCTCGGTCGCCAGAGCGCGCAGATCCTCGTATTCGGGGCTCGCCTTTTTTCGATCGCCGTAGCGGGCGGTCTTGGTCCGCACCGCCCGCGTGCCGATCGTACCGCTTTCGACGGTGCGGGCGAGTTCGATCTTTTCTAGCGGAATATCCTTAATCCCCAAAGTGGTGGTATGCGTAAATAGGATTTCCTTCAGCGCTTCGGCATCGGCGCGCGCCCCCAATACGTCGATCCGCTGGCCCGGCCGATTCTTCTTCATATAGATGGGCGTAAAGGTCACGTCCTTTGCACCGGCTTCGAACAGTTTCTCCATGCAAAAGCCCAGTTCCTCGCCGGTCATATCGTCGATATTGCAGCTGTACCAGATCGGCGCCTCCGCTTCCTCTGTTTCCAAAAGAAGCACCCGGAGCACATTGGCCCAGGCGCCGTCCTTGGTGCCTGCGCCATACGCGCTCTTTAGAATCCGCCCTTCGGGCATGGGCCGATATTGCGCGCCGATCCCCTTTAAGATCGCAGCCCCCGTCGGCGTGGTCAGTTCCGTCTCTACGGGCATGCCGCCCAAAGGCGCGTTCAAATCGGCGAGGATCTTCGCCGTGGCGGGCGCGGGCAGTGGGTAGTTGCCGTGGGCGCAATGCACCGTGCCGAAGCCGGCGTTGATCTTTCCCACGTAGATCTCTTCCACATCCCATGCAAAGGTAAAATACGCCGCCCCCAACACGTCGACGATGGCGTCGGTTTCGCCCACTTCGTGGAAGTGCACATCGGCAAGGCATTTGCCGTGAATCGCCGCCTCCGCCCGCGCGAGGGGCATATAGATCGCCTTGGCGAGGATCTTGACCTCGTCGTCAAAGGCGCTTTTGTCGATACAGTCCATCACATCGGCGAGCGTCCGGTGGCCGCCGTGGGTATGATTGTGCGTATGCCCGTGTTCGTGTTCGTGATGGTGCGCGTGCTCGTGTTCATGTTCGTGGGCCCGGAGCTTCTCTTCTTCGCCTTTGAGATTGAAATAGGTGGCGCGAATGCCCTTCCGGTCGACCTTTTTCAGGAGAATGTCCTCCGCGGTGACCCCGAGGGGCGCAATTCCCTCTAAAAACGGGCCGATCTCCGCCCCCATATCCAACAGGGCGCCGATATACATATTGCCGCTGATCCCGCTAAAGGGATCGATATACAGCGCTCTCATCGCCGCTCCAATACGGCGGTGCCGGAACCGGAGCGAAAGCCCAACACATCTAAAGCGGTGTATAAAATCCCCAGATCCCGAAAATAGGCGGCGACGTCGCAGCTATGGCGCGTCAAAAACTTCTCGAAGTCCTCTTCGGGAATCTCTACCCGCCCCACCACGCCGTGAAGGCGCAGTCGGCAGGTCAAATAGCCCAACTCGTGCAGATACGCCTCGCCTTTTTCTACCTTTTCGAGGTCTTCCTCGCGAATCGGGGTGCCGTAGGGAATGCGCGTGGCGAGACACGCCTGCGAAGGCTTATTCCACGTCGGCAAATCATAGACCGACTTCGACAATTTTCGGATATCCGCCTTCGAAAGGCCCGCTTCCCGGAAGGGACTGCGTATATCGAGTTCCGAAAGCGCCTCGACCCCCGGGCGGTATTCCCCGAGATCGTCCGTATTTGTACCGTCTAAGATCACCGAGATCCCCTTCTTCTCGGCATACGCCCGCAACTGTGCAAAAATGGCGCGTTTGCAGAAATAGCAGCGACGCTCGTCGTTTCTCAAAATCTCCTCTTTGTCGGCGATATCGACCTCGAGCACCTTCACCGTCCAGCCGCGCATCTGCGCAAGCACATAGGCGTCAAAGCGCTCCCGCTTGGGATGCAGCGCCGTCTCCACATAGATGCCGAGCACATTCTCCGCGCCCAATGCGTCTACGCAGGCGGCCATCAAAAAGGACGAGTCCACCCCGCCGGAATAGGCGACGGCGACGCGCTCTTCGTTTTTCAGGATTTCCTGTAATCGTTCAAATCCGTCCATAAGTCTTCCTTCTCTTTTTTATCCTAGAAAAAAAGGCCCTTGCGGGCGCTTTTTTTACTCTTTTCCGAGGCAGGCCTGTACGGCGGTAATCAATGCCAATTGGTAGGTTTCTTCTTTGTTGCAGCCACGGCTCAAGTCGTTAACCGGCATATTGAGACCTTGCAGGATCGGGCCGATGGCCGTAAATCCGCCGAGTCTTTGGGCGATCTTGTAGCCGATATTTCCGCATTCCAAGTTCGGGAAGATAAAGGCATTGGCTTGGCCGGCAACTTCGGAGCCCGGCGCCTTCTTCTTGGCGACTTCGGGGTCGATGGCGGCGTCAAATTGCAGCTCGCCGTCTACATTGATTTCGGGATGGCTTTCGTTGACCAAATAGGTCGCAACTTCTACCTTCTTTACGCTGTCGCCCTTGGCGGAACCCTTCGTGGAGAAGGACAGCATGGCGAGTTTGGGATCGAAGCCGAATTGTTTTGCGGTTTCGTGGGTGGAAACGGCGACTTCCGCCAAAGTGGGCGCGTCCATTTCCGTGTTGATGGCACAGTCAGCCATAAGGTATCTTTCGTCTCCGCGCAGGAGGATAAACAGACCCGATACACGGCTTACGCCTTTTTTGGTCTTAATGATTTGCAGCGCCGGCAAAATGGTTTGGCCCGTGGTGTGAACGGCACCGGAAACCATACCGTCGGCATAGCCCGCATACACCATCATCGTACCCAGGTAGTTGGGGTCGTGCAATTGTGCGCGCGCACGGGTCTCGTCGATCTTGCCCTTGCGTCGTTCTACGAACTTTTCGACGAGTTCGTCGATGTGTTCATATTGACCGATTTCTACGATTTCCAGACCCGAAATGTCGATGCCTTCGCGCTCTGCGGTGGCTTCGATCTCGTTCTTAAAGCCCAATACGATGGGGTGGATCAGACCTTCTTTTTGGTGCTCTGCAGCGGCCCAAAGAATTCTGGGATCTTGCCCTTCCGGGAAGACGACTCGGATATCGCGACATTTGAGGCGGTCGCGCAGATCTTGCATAAAATCCATTTTACATTCCTTTCTGACATTACTGACTATACCTTTTTTCCGTACATTGGCCTGATCGCATAGGCGATCACAGTCATAGATAAATATACCACATGAACCACGGAGTGACAAAATCGGTATTTTCTTGACAATCTATTTTTCAGAAAAAATCGCACAAAAAAATCCGCAGCTACAACTGCGGATTTTTGGTCGGAGTGAAAGGATTTGAACCTTCGACCTCATGCTCCCGAAGCATGCGCGCTACCAAACTGCGCTACACCCCGTAATAGAATCGATGCCCGACAGAGGTTTCCCTTGGTCGGGGTGACAGGATTTGAACCTGCGACCCCATGGTCCCAAACCATGTGCGCTACCAAACTGCGCTACACCCCGTCGTTACCTTATCCATTATACAGGCTTCATATGATTTTTACAAGAACTTTTTATGATTATCAGCAAACTCCTATTGTTTTTCGAAAGAAGAATTTTCACTCTAGCGATTACTCTAACATATGCATCGCTACGAATTCAAATTTATTTTCGATGATTGATCCATAATAAAAGGCCGCCGAAAATCGGCGACCTTTTATTATGGTGAGCTCATTTATTTTTAGGATCGTAAATATCGTCAAATAACTCTTCCTCTGCACTAGTCTTTTTAAGGCCATCTTTAAAATAATTGAAATCTCTTTCAAAAAAAGGAACATTGTACCCCGTATCCTTAACCACAGGAAATTCATCGGTGGCTTCGGCAATCTCTGTTTTCCGCTCGTTGTTTTCTACGGCGGTAACAGTCATCCCTACACCTTCTACTAGACCTTCAAATTTATTATACACAATGCCCATGGCCAAACCATCGCCGTGTTCTCCGCCAATCCCGCTCATTCTCGCGCCCTTACACAACATAGTAAGATTCATATCATTGTATACATATGGCGTCGCGGTGGCTTCACTGCATATCGCCTGATTTCCCATCATCTTCAAATTCTTGCAGACACCAAAAGAATAGGTATAACCCTGTACTAATCGCATAATTTGACGATTGTTTCCGATGATAATAATAACATCGGGTTGTTGATCAAATTTTTCTAATGGACTGATCCGAATACCATGAATATGATGATCACATCGCGTTATCGCATTGCTGACCTCTCGAGAGATGGCCATATCTTTATAAAGACCTCTAGGATAAAAAAACCTGCCAGATGTATAGTATTCATCGACACCTACTATTCCCAAAGAACGTGCAGCGCCAAAACAGCCAAAGTTATCAAAGTCGGCCTTGATGCTCTCCCCTCTCGAAGCGCGGTAAACCATTTTGCAATAAGTGGACTTATTTTCCATTCTCTCCACATTAGCTGCTTCAAATTCTCTTTCAGTAAACAGAAATTTTATACCGACTATCTTTGCCTCAAGGTTCAGAATGTCTTGCAGTAATTTCGCTCTGTCTTGTAGATATGTTGCATCAAACATATTTATACCCAGTTATTCCGCTTTGTTCTTTGCAAAGAACGCATCTGCATCTTCTAGAAGAAAAGCCGTGCCTTCCAATTCTTCCATAAGTTTTTTCTTGTTTTCCTCTGTATGCCCGACTTCTACGGCCTTCTTGACCCATCCTTTATACTGATCATCCGCATTCACGATTAAACCGTCTTTTTGCAAATCTTCCTGATTCGGTAATGCCAAGAAGGACATCGGATCTCCGCCTGCTTCTTTGATCAGGATGGCAGAAGTTACTACACCGTCTACATCTTTCATATTCTTTGCAATCATGGTGAGATCCATTTGCATAAATTCCAGATTTTTATCGTTTTTCGTAATGTCTAAGGTTGTATAAACATTACCGCTTCCCGGCTTTTCACTCAAGTCGATCAATCCGGAGTTTTGGAGCAACTTCAAGGCATTATTAACATTGGTCGGGTCATTAGCAATGGCGATTTTCGCCCCATCGGGGAACTCTTCCGTCGACTTATATTTTTCCGAATACAATCCCGAAAAGTGGGAATACAACTTGTCGACCATTACGAGATTTGTGTTGTTCTCTTTATTATAGGTGGCCAGCCATTTGTCGCCGTTTCCGATAATGCCGTCGAGTTCTTTAGCGTTCAATGCCTCAGCAGGCATATTATTTCCGTCGAACAGCACAATCTCCACATCATATTCATCAGCTAGAGAGTCCTTCAATATGTTCGGCAATTGTGTCGTGGAGGGAAAGGTTCCAATCTTAATCGCTTCCTTACCTCCTTTTCCCTTCGCTGCTTGATCACCAGAACAGGCGACAAGTCCCACGGCAAACGTTAAACATAGAGTCGCTGCCAATATTTTCTTTACAACTGATTTCATAAAATCCTCCTTTGATCATCGAATCGATAGTTTGTATAAGATGTTTCCGAACTTTTGAATGACGACAATAATCAGGATAATACAGCTTACACTTAAGTAAAGCACCTCGTTGTTATAACTGTAGAATCCCTGATTCAATGCGACGGCCCCCAGACCGCCAGCACCCACTGCGCCAGCCATAGCGGTAGCGCCTACACAACTTATAGTCGCAAGCGTCAGCCCATTGATAATTCCCGGCACGCTCTCTTTTAATACTACATAGAAAAATATTTGTAGCTTGCTCGCGCCATAGGATATCGCCGCTTCGATAACTTCCGGTTGTACCGCAAGAAACTCATTTTCCAACAATTTGGCAACCAATGGAATCCCGCCGATACTCATCGGAATAATCGCGGCATAAATGCCGACAATGCTACCGTTTATCAATCTTGTCAGTGGAGCAAGAATAACGACTAGTAGAATGAACGGTAGACTTCGTATTGTATTAACGAAAAACGACAACACTCCATAGACTCTACGATCGGGTTCTAATCCACTTGGATGCGTAATCATCATTGCCATTCCGGCCAATCCCCCGAGCACGATAGAAATGCACATGGTGATTGCGATCATTTTCAAAGTATCGCCGAAGGCAGGAAGTATCATCTCGAAAAAATATCTGGATAACATTGCACACCTCTCGGTTATGAAAATTCCACAGAGTCCAATTCGCAGACGGGTAAAGGCGGACTGACTGAGCCATCTTTAACAACTGTAAATGAATCACATACTGCTCTAATTACATCCATTTGGTGCGAAACAATCACTATGGTAATGCCCAAAGAGCGATTCAGTTCCACTAGCAAACGCAAAATTGATGCCTCATTGGCGGGATCCAATGCTGAAGTAGGCTCGTCACACAACAAAATCGAGGACTGTAATGCCAACGCTCTAGCAATAGCCACACGTTGTTTCTGGCCCCCAGATAGCTGTCCGGGAAAAAAGTCTCCCTTGTCTTTTAAATTTACGAGTTCGAGAAGGTGCTCTACCCTATGATCAATCTCTGATTTCTCATATCTCCAGACCCTAAGGGGCAGGGCGATATTCTCGGATACAGTCAGACGCCGCATCAACGAGAAACCCTGAAATACCATGCCAATGTCTTTTCGCAACCTCTGAATCTCATTTTCTTTCAGTTCGCATACATTGACATCATCAATCCAAATTTCCCCAGAATCAATATCCTCTAATCCATTTATACACCGCAGGAGCGTTGATTTTCCGGATCCACTGTTTCCAATCAAACCAAAAAAATCCCCCGAAGGCACCTTTAGGTTAACATCTTCAAGGATAATACTGGCGTTATATGATTTTTTTAAATTTTTGATCTCGATCAAAGATATACCTACCTATGTAAGAATGAATAAAAGACAGTAAACAGCCGACTTTTATTCTATCACGCGGTTAAACATAGTCAAATTTGTTCTTTCTATATGAGATAATCTAGTATAGGCTCTGACAATGATCATATCGCAGTAGTTCTTTTCTAACAAAAAAACGGGTCTACAAGTCATCAACTTAAAAGGAACTTCATTATTTCTTGGTCCTTCCCAACTCAAAAGTTATAGGTACATAAGAGCCCGAAAAGTAGAAAAGATTCCTTTATGAGATGAACTTGCAAACCCTGCGTTTGCAATACTTATAGCTATGTGCATAAAGTATTATTTAAATGGCGGACCCGATTGGATTCGAACCAACGATCTTTGCCTTCGGAGGGCAACATTCTATCCAGCTGAACTACGGGTCCATATTTTTCTATTTTAACAACATAGAAAAATAATGTCAAGAAGCCTTTTCGATGGCGATAAAGATCTCGGTCATCATGTCCCGGTAGCGCAGGATGGGGTTGGGTTTTTTGATGTCTTCTTTGACGAAAAGGTCGGTGCGGGCGATTTCTTTGCCGCCGCGTATGAAGCGCATGCGCCCGACGGGGGCCTCTTTTTTGTGGGGAATGTCGATGTCGTAGTAGTCGATCATGCGCTTGATTTCGTCGTTTGCGACGAGGCGCGTAATTTCGTCTTTGGCGTAGACGGGGCTTCTACGGGGCGAGGCGTTTTCGAGGACGAGTTCCGCCACTTCTTCCCCTTTGTAGGAGAGGACGCGGAGATGATGGCGCTCCATGGCGTCTTCTGAGAGTCGGCGGGCGGCGACGTAGCGATCCATATCGTTTCGAGCGCCCATGCAGACGGCGATAAAGCGGTTTTCGAGATTTCTGCCCATGGCTTTTTCGACGCCGGTGGCGATAAAGCAGCGCCCGGCGATGCCGGTGTATCCTGTCTTTAAGCCGTCGATGCCGTCGACGATACCCAAAATGGGATTGGTGTTATAAGCCCGAAACTCCCGATCGGGCTCCTCGAGTTTCACACGCCGGGTCGCGTCCAGTATGGTCGGATATTTTTTTAAGAGTTCGCGGCTCAGCTGAAACATCTCCCGGGCGGTGGCGCGATTGTAGTCATTTTTTTCGTAATCGGTCAGGCCATGGCAGTTGATAAAGTGGGCGTGGGTAAGGCACAGTTCCTTCGCCTTTTGATTCATACGGGAAACAAAGGCCTCTTCGCTCCCCGCGACGTGTTTGGAGAGCGCGACCATGGCGTCGTTTCCCGAAACGATCATGCCGGCGTGGATCAGCTCTTCAACGGTATAGACCTCCCCCGCCTTCATTTTATATGTAGAGCCGTGCATAGAGGCGACTGCATCGTCGATGGTGACGGGGTCTTTGAGGGAAATCTCGCCCCGATCCGCCGCATCCATTGCGACGAAGACGGTCATCAATTTGGTGGTGGAAGCGAGCCCCACGGGTTGATCCGCGTTGTGCTGGGTATAGACGGTGCCGGTGCGATAGTCGCCGGTGATATAGCTGTTGAGCAGCGCTTCCGTCGGCTTGGCGTTGGCGACGTCATACGCCTTTTTTTCGGTCGCGGTCATGGGGACGGCGCCGAGTTTTTCGATATGAATGTGCTCGTCCTGATCCCTGGGCTCCGCCAAGACGGCGGCCGGATCCGGCAGTTGCGCTTCGGGTTGTACCGGCGCCGGTGCCGCCGCCGAAAGAATAAGCGCCGAGAGGAGGATCAGCGCCGCTCTTGTCTGTATTTTCAAGTCGTTCTCCTTATTGTTCTCCCACGATAATATCTACAATGCGCCCGGCGGCGTGCCCATCTCCGTAGGGGTTGATGGCGCGCGCCATCTTGTCGTATTCCCCTTTTTCTTCCAATAGGGTTTTAACGGCGCGATAGACGTCTTCTTCTTCGGTGCCCACGAGTTTGGCGGTACCCGACTCGACCCCTTCCCACCGTTCGGTCTCTTCGCGCACCACCAGTACGGGCACGCCGAAGTGGGGCGCTTCCTCTTGAATGCCACCGCTGTCGGTGACGACCAAATGCGCCCGCATCATCAGATTCGAGAAGGGCAAATACTCCATGGGCTCGATGCGGTGCACCCGCGCAAGATCGCCGAAGATTTCCTCGGCGACTTCCCGCACTTTGGGGTTTAGGTGTACGGGAAAGACCACTTCCACGTCGTCGTTTTCCTCGACGATGCGGCGAATGGCGCTAAATATGCGCACCATTGGGGTACCCAGGTTTTCTCTGCGGTGGCAGGTCAAGAGGATGACCCGCTTCTCTTCGAAGTCGATGTCGTTCAGTTCCGCCTCGTCGAAGACGAAGTCCTCGCGCTCGGCATAGGCCAGGGCGTCGATTACGGTGTTGCCGGTGATAAAAATATTTTCCTCTTTATAGCCTTCGGCGAGAAGGTTTTTGCGATTCGCCTCGGTGGGCGCAAAGTGGTAGTTTGCCAGGACGCCGGTGAGCTTTCGGTTCGCCTCTTCGGGATAGGGGGAATACAGATTGTGGCTCCGGAGCCCTGCCTCTACGTGTCCGACCTCCACCCCGTGGTAAAAGGCGGAAAGCGCCGCGGCAAAGACCGTCGAGGTGTCCCCTTGCACCAGGAGCACATCGGGGCGGAGTTCTTCGAATACGGTCTCCAGACCCCGCAGGGAACGCACGGCTATATCGGTAAGGCTTTGGCCCGGCGTAAAGATGTCCAGGTCGAAGTCCGGCTCGATGCCGAAGATGGCGAGCACCTGATCCAACATCTCCCGATGCTGGCCGGTGACGGCGACGTAGGATTCCACGTCTTTTCTCTTCTTCAGTTCCAATACCACCGGCGCCATCTTGATGGCCTCCGGACGCGTTCCGAATACGGACAGTACTTTCAATTTTCTTCCCCTCTCTCATGTAACAGTCCCAAAAACAGGGCGAGGATGCCCACCAGGGCGATAATGATGATGGCGGTAATCAGGCCGTTTTTCTCGTGCATATTGCTTACGAGATTGCCGACAATGCCGAACAGGATGCTGATGCCGTATAGACTCCCCACGGTCTGCTTTTGATTGAGTCCCCGATTGAGCAATCGGTGGTGCAAATGGCCCCTGTCGGCTTCGGCGATGCTCTTGCCCGAAAGTTTTCTGCGGATCATGGCAAAGGTCGTGTCGAATACGGGCACGCCCAGGATCAATACGGGAATAAAGATCGTAATTAATGCGATGGATTTCATCACGCCCTGTATGCTCAAATAGCTCAGGGTAAAGCCCAAAAACAGCGCCCCGGTATCGCCCATAAAGATCTTGGCGGGGTTGAAGTTATAGGGCAAAAAGCCCAGGCAGGACCCCGCGAGGATCGCCGCGAGTACCGCCATCTCTTTTTGGTCGAAGCGGTAGGCGACAAACATCAGGCTGATGGATGCGATGCCGCTAATGCCGCAGGCGAGCCCGTCCAATCCGTCGATCAGATTGATGGTATTGGTGATCCCCACGACCCAAAATACGGTGATGGGAATCGCGAGGAAATCCAGATTGATCAGCAGATCTTCCCCGTAAAAGGGATTGGTAAAGAACTCGATCCGCACGCCGCCTAGCACCAGGATCAAGCCCGCCAGAATCTGAAACAAAAACTTCGCCTTGGGGCTCATATCGAATTTGTCGTCGTAAAGCCCCGTAAAGGCGACCACGGCGGCGCCGATCAGATACGCGATATTGGCGCGATCCAGCGGCAAAAACAAGAGCACGCCCGCCACTACGGCAAAAAAGATCGCCAGTCCCCCGCTTACGGGGATGGGCATTTTGTGTACGCGCCGTTCGTCTTTGGGGATGTCGTAGAGGCCGACTTTCATGGCCCATTTGCGCACGACGGGGGTCAGGATCAAACTCGCCGCCACGCAGACGATAAATGACAGTTGAATTGCTTGCATAAAACACCCGCTACTTCGTTCCGAAGATTCGATCTCCCGCATCACCCAGTCCGGGCACTATATAGGCGTTGTCGTCGAGCTTCTCGTCTATACAGGAAAGATACAAATCTACGTCGGGATGCGCCGCGCGAAATGTCTCGATCCCCTCCGGTGCGCCCAACAGGCAGAGGGCGCGAACGGATTTTGCGCCGCGCTGTTTCACGAAGTCGACGGCGGCGGCGAGGGAGCCCCCGGTGGCGAGCATGGGATCGACGATGATGATGTCTCTATCCTCGATGTCCTTCGGCAGCTTACAGTAATATTCCACGGGCAGCAGGGTTTCGGGGTCCCGATAGAGGCCGATATGGCCCACGCGGGCGCCGGGGATTAGTCGCAAGAGCCCGTCTACCATGCCGAGCCCAGCCCGCAAGACGGGTACGATGACGGGCTTTTTGCCGGCGATCTCTTTGCCGATCATGGGGCCCATGGGGGTTTCGATCTGTTTGTCCTGCAAGGGGAAATCGCGGGTGAGCTCGTAGCCCATCAGCATGGTGATCTCGGTTAAGAGATCGCGAAAGTCCTTGCTCGCGGTGTCCACATCGCGGATCAGGGTGAGCTTGTGCTGAATTAAGGGGTGTTCGGTTACCGTTACTTTTCCCATGCGCCGTCCTCCAGTTGTTCGACTCTCGCGCTGTGGCGGCCGCCTTCGAATTCCTCTTCCAAAAACGCCCGCGCGATTTCTCGGGTCATATCGCCGCCGATGGTGCGCGCGCCCATGGCGATCATATTGGCGTCGTTATGCCGACGGGCGAGTTTTGCGCTATAGGGCTCGGAGACCATTGCACAGCGCACGCCGCGCACTTTGTTGGCGGCGATGCCGATGCCAATGCCGCTGCCGCAGATGACGATGCCCTTTTCGCAACTTCCCTCTGCCACGAGTTCTGCCGCCTTTTTTCCGAATGCGGGGTAATCCACCCGATCGGTGGAATCGGTGCCTACGTCGGTGATTTCGTGCCCCAGGTCCTGCAGGTATTCTTTTAACGCTTCTTTTCTTCGGTAGCCGGCGTGGTCGGCGCCCATGGCGATCTTCATTCGGCTTCTCCCTTCATATTTTCTTCGATGGTTTCTTTGATCCTATCTTTGGCGCGGCGGTAGATCTCCAAAGAGCCGCCGAAGGGATCGACGATGTCGATCTCGGCAAAGGGACGAATCTTATCCGCCGCTTGGGGCCAGCCCCGCTTGAGGTTTTCCGCCATGGTATGGGTCATGGCATAAATCACATCCGCCCATTCGATGTCTTCGTCGGTTACGGTCTTCGCCCGGTGAAAGGATCCGTCGATCCCCTCTTCCGCCAAGACTTTCAGCGCCCCCATGCTCAGCGCGTCGCCCTCGTGGGCGGCCATGCCGCGGGAACGGGCGCTTAAGGCGATGCCTTTTTTGTCCGCCTCCACCTCGGCGAGGAGTTTCGCCATGGGGCTTCTGCAGGTGTTTCCCGTACATATATAGAGTACTTTCATAGTCCCAATACTACCTTTCCACCGCAGGCCTTTAGGAGGCGGTTCATAATGCCCACCCCCAGGCCGCGAAATTCAAAGCCCTCGACGAAGATTCGCTCGATCTCCTCTTCGTCGCAGCGCCGCAGATTGTCAAATAAATTGTGGGCGACCGATTCCAGATCTTCGCGGCTGCCCATATCGATCAAAAGATCCGCCCCTTCATAGAGATCGACGGTCTCGGTGGTGGCGAGCACCGCCGTTCGCACGCCCTCCGCCTCGGAAAGCCTTCGGTTGATCTCCTTGGCGATATTGGCGAGGCTTCCCGCAAAGAGGGTCGCTTCGCCGCGGGGCGCGTAGTGGCGGTACTTCTGGCCGGGGCTTTTGGGAATGCCGCCATTTTCGGCGTCGATCGCCGTTTCGTCGATCGCCACTTCGCCGATAATCGCCTCCAAGTCTTCCTTGGTTACACCGCCGGGTCGGTAGATCATCGGCGGGTCCACGGTTACGTCCAATACGGTGGACTCGATCCCCACCGCCGCATCACCCGAATCGACGATCAGGGGAACCTTGCCGCGCATATCTTCCCATACATGGGAAAGGCGCGTGGGCGAGGGTCTGCCGCTTGTATTGGCACTGGGCGCCGCCACCGGGATCTTCGCCGCCTTTAGAATGGCGTGCGCGATGGGATGCGAAGGCATGCGAATCGCCACCGTATCTCCCCCGGCGGTAATGGCATCGGGAACCGCGTCGGATCGCTCGAAGATCAAGGTGAGCGGCCCGGGCCAGAACATATCCATGCAGTCCTTCGCCTTGGGCGGAATATGGGTGACCAGATCCAATACCTGATCCGCCTCCGCAATGTGCAAAATCAGCGGGTTGTCCTTGGGTCTGCCCTTGGCGGCAAAAATCTTCTCCGCCGCTTCGGGGTTGAGACCGTCGGCGCCCAGTCCGTAAACGGTCTCGGTGGGAAAAATTACCAGTTCTCCCCGGCGCAGAAAATCCGCCGCCTCTTCGATGGCTTCGGCGTCCTCTGCGTCGGTGATGTGTAAAACTTTTGTTTCCATGGACTCCTCCTCAAACTCTGATTATACCATAAAGCGCAGGCGCTCTAGAGGTCTTCGAGAAAGCGCAGGGTGATTTCCATCATATTGGTCGTCACCACATGGGAGGTCATTTCCATGATTTCCATATATAGGGGTTTTTCGTAATTGTGTACGCGCTTTAGGGCCTCGTAGTAGTTTTTCTCGAGTTCCGGATCCACCGTATCGTCCAACTCCCCGTTTAACAAGAGCACCGCCTTGTCCGCGTGCTCCTCGACCCGGGCGAGGGGCTCGTACGCCTCGATTTTTTCTTTGTAGGGATGGCACTTCATCACGTCCCAATCGCCCATGCCGTTCATGGCGATTGCGCCCTCGATCTCCTCGCGATACAAAAGGCCCAACGCCGTAAATGCGCCCATGGAGTGCCCACAGAGAAAGAGCCGCTTGTGGGGAAAGTTTTTCTGAACGTAGGCGAGTACCTCGTCGAATTCCTCGATGTTTCGGATCAGAACTTCCGGCAGGCGCTCCAGGCTGTTTTCATAGTCGATGCTGCCCCGCTCGCCGTGGATCAGCTCCTCGATCAGAAGCACCGGGTAGCCCGCCGCGGCCCAAATGCTCGCCCGGAAGCGGGACGATTCTACCGAGGAGGCCCACCCGTGATAATAGAGGAGGAGAATGTCTTTTTCGTCCTCGGGTGCGATATATACGGCGGGAATTTCGCCGATTTGTATGGCGGTCTCTTTTACATTAAAGAACATGTTCGCTCCAATCTATGGGCTCTTCCCCCTCCGCCGTTAAAAAATCGTTGGTGCGGGAAAAGCAATGGCTGCCGAAAAATCCCCGATACGCCGATAGCGGCGACGGGTGGGGCGATTCGATGACGAGGTGGTTTTTGCGTTCGATCAGCTTCTTCTTGCTCCGGGCGTGGCCGCCCCAGAGCAGAAATACCACGGGGTCCTCCTTTTCGCCGACGAGGCGGATCACCCGGTCGGTAAAGAGCTCCCAGCCGATCTTTGCGTGGCTCATGGGTTGTTTGTGCCGCACGGTGAGGGTCGTGTTCAACAGCAGTACGCCCTGCTTTGCCCAGTCGGTGAGATCGCCCTCTTTGCGGCAAATCCCCGTATCGTCTTCGAGTTCCTTGTAGATATTTTTCAAAGACGGCGGCAAGGGCATATTGCGGTCCACAGAAAACGAAAGGCCCTGTGCCTGTCCCGGCCCGTGATAGGGGTCCTGCCCCAAGAGCACGACCTTGGTGTCGGCAAAGGGGGTGAGCTTCATGGCGCGAAACACGTCTTTTGCCGGCGGATAGACGGTAAAATTTCGGTATTCTTCCGCCAAGAGGCGCCGCAGGTCGCGGTAATAGGGTTTTTCCATTTCGTCTTTTAGATAAATATCCCAATCGTTTCCGAAAATCATAGCGCCTCCTATAAAGAAAACAGTTCCGTAATCATGCTGCCGACACTCCTCTGTGGAATAAATTTTCTGAGATCCCAGTCGCTCTCGGGCAAGAGAAAGATCAACAAGCGGTCGCCCGCTTCGAGAGCCGTATACCCCTTGGGCGTCACGCTCTCGCCCTTTCGCATCAGCCCGCCGATCAAAAAGCCCCGCGACAGCGAGAGTTCGTCGATCCGCTTTCCCGCCGCCTGCGCCCCTTCCTTAAGGACGATCTCATAGATTTCGAGATTGCCGGGAAAGAGGTGGAGCGAAAGGTCCCCCGGTCCCAAGAGCGCCTTTTTGATCTCCCGGGCGAGGAGCAGATCCGCCGAAAAAATGCCCTCGGCTTGCGTGCGATCGGCGACCTTCATCAGGCGCGTATCGCACATACACATGGCGCAGTGCCGCTGGCCGCGGTCTCGGGCGGCGGCAACGGTGAGAAAGTTCATGCCGTCGTCCTCCGAGGCGGCGACAAAGCCGTCGGCGCGTTCGACCTCCATATCTTCCATGGCGTCGGTGACCGAAAGATCCCGAAGAAACGGACGGCCCGCCCCGCTCGTCTGCGCCCCGCCCCAGGTAACCACGTCGGCACCGGCACGCACGAGCGCCCGTTGTGCCGCCCTCGCCTTGGCACCTTCTCCGAAGACGATAAATCGGCGGTCGCCGTCGCGTTCCGGCCTCGGTACCGCGACGCCGTATCGGCGCCGAAAGCGGTCTACGGCTTCGACTTTTCCGATGATGCGTACCAGATCGCCCTCTTCGAGCGCGGTGTCGCCCTTCGCCATCAAAACCCGCCCGCCGCGGTTGACCGTCACCAGTACCAAATCTTCCAGCGCGCCGATATTGCGCACCCGGCGGCCGCAAAACACATCGCCTTTTTCCACGCGCACCTTGATCAGCGCGGAGCCGAATTGGTCGAACACTTCGGTCTGCATGCCCTCTTCTTCATAGTAAAAGCGAAAAAGGCGCTTGCCGAGGATCTCCCCGTAATCGAAGATGCGGCGTATGCCGAATTGAACCGGCTCGGCCGCCAACAGCCGACTCAAGCGATCGTCGTAGCTTACAAAATACACGGCCGCGCCTTTTTTTGCCATGGCGGCGGCGAGCACCGCGGCAGAAGGCGATGTGTCCGCCACAACAACCGCGTCCACGCCGAGGATACCCTCGTCAAAAAACGCCTCGTCTTCTGTATAGCGCACGGCGCCCAGTTCCCACGCGAGGCGTTTGTCTCCGCCTTCGCGCAAAATCCACTGGGCTTTGTGCGCTTCTCTTCGCAAACCCCGAACGAGCAAAGATGCGCCGGCGCCGCTTCCGATAACGACAATGTCCATGGCTCCTCCTACTCTCTGAAATGCCGGCCCCGATCCGGTGCGATCAGGGCGAGTACGGTGAAAAATTCCAATCTGCCCAAGAGCATCAGGCAGGCAAACAACAACTTATATTGCGGTCCGAAGGCGACAAAGGTATTGCTCGGCCCCAACAGCCGAAAGCCCGGCCCTACATTCGAAAGACAGGTGAGCGTCCCCGAAAGCGCCGTCTCGTAATCGACGCCCGAAAGGCTTACCAGGGCGGTACCCGCCACCAAGAGCACGAAGTAGACACAGACAAAGGCGACGATCCCCGTTACGATCCGATCTTCCAGCACCTTGCCGTTGATCCGGATCGGCATCACCGCCTCGGGGTGTACGCTCTTAAAGATTTCGCGCTTCATAATCTTCCACAGCACGAGAATCCGGATCATCTTTATACCCCCGGCGGTGGAACCCGCGCAAGAGCCGAAGAAAAACAGCGTAAGCAGTATACTCTTGGAAAACCCCGGCCACAGGTCGAAGTCCACCGATGCGAATCCCGAGGTGGAAATAATGCTGCTCACCTGAAAAAACGCGTCGCGAAAGCCGTAAAACGGGAGCATGCCCCGGTCTATCACCAAATTTGCGGTAATACAGACCACGGCGATGGCGACGATCTTTAAGTAAAAGCGGTACTCTTCGTCGCGAAAAATATCACGCACCTTGCCGTGCATCGCCCGGGAATAGAGGCTGAAGTTCGTGCCGCATACGAGCATAAAAATCCCCATGACGAAGATAATGGGCGAATTGAGGTCGTAATTGCCAATCGAATTGGCATGGGAGGAAAACCCGCCCGTGCCCACCACCCCCAGGGTGTGGATCACGGCGTCAAAGGCGTTCATCCCCAGCGCCCATAAGAGCACAAAGAGCAGCAAGGTGATCGAGATATAAATCTTATACAGGGCGAGTGCCGTATCGCGCATTCTGGGTTCTACCTTCCCCGCCACGGGCCCCGGCGTCTCCGCCTTAAAGATGCGAAAGCCGTTGTTGCCCGCCCGGGGCAAAAGCGCCAGGGTAAAGACCAAAATCCCCATGCCGCCGATCCAGTGGGTCATACTGCGCCAGAGGACGAGGCTCTTATCCACCGATTCGATGTCCGCAATCACCGATGCGCCGGTGGTGGTAAAGCCCGACACCGTCTCGAACAAGGCGTCTATATAGTTCGGCGTCGCCCCGCCCAGTACCAAGGGGATCGCCCCGAAGATCGAGGCCAATACCCAGCCGCATACCACGATAAAGAGCCCGTCTTTTCCGCGGATCCTTTCCCTGCGCTTCGGGATGGCGCGCAGGAGCAACCCCAGTACGGCGAGAAGCGCCGCCGTCATCAGAAAGCCGAAAAAACTCCCCTCTCCATGGACGCGCGCATAGATCAGGGGAGGCAACATAAATCCGCTTTCGATCAAGAGGAGGGTGCCAATTACATTAAATGCGGCGGCGTAGTTCATGCAGCCATCCTCCCTTCTTCGTCTTATAAAACATTTCTTTCATGGCAGAGACGTTCTCGTGCATACAAAAGACGATAATGCGGTCTCCGCGCCGAAGCGCCGTCTGCCCCCGGGGAATCATCACTTTTCGGTCTCGCACCACGGCGGCGATCAAAACGCCCTTGGGCAGTTCGAGTTCCGCCAGGGGAATGTCGAAAATATCGAGGTCGTCAGCGAGCTGAATCTCTGCGATCTCGGCGTCGCCGTCGTACATCAAATGGACCGCCACGGCGTCTTTTCCGCGGATCAACTTGAGGATCAACGCGGCGGTGATAAAGCTGGGATTAAAGGTGGCGTCTAAATTCAGCTTGTCCAACACATTCATAAAGTTGACGCGGGAAATTTTCGCCACCGATTTCGCCATTCCCTCTTCTTTCATAGAGAGCGCCATTAAGATATTGGTTTCGTCGATGCCCGTGGCGCCGACAAAGGCGTCGTAGGAACGGATCAGTTCCTCTTCCAGCAGATTAAAGTCCGTGCCGTCGCCGTGGATCACCACCGCCTCGGGATGACGCTCCTTCAGCGCCGATGCCCGTTCGAAATCTCGCTCGATCACCAATACGTCGATATGGTCCTTGAGCAATAGGCTCGTCAAATAATCGCCGATTTTTCCGCCGCCCAGTATCATCACGCTACGGGTGGGTTTTACCGCCTGCACCTTGGAATACTTGCGGTCGAATTCGTCGATGTCCTTTCGGGCGCCGATCACGAGAATCACGTCGTTTCTCTCGAGGCGCGTGCCTCCGTCGGGGATAAAGGTATAGCCCCGCCGAGAGACCGCCGCGATCAACAGATCCCCGAAATAGTCGAGGTCCATCAGGCGGCGATGCACAAATTCCGATTCGGTGCCGATATTAAATTCCACGAGCTTTACCTGCCCGCCGGCGAATTCGTCACTCATCAGCGAATACTTCTTTAGCAGATACTTCTCGATGGCGGCGGCCGCCGCCCGCTCGGGATTGATGACGTGGTCGATATCGAGTTCTTCCTTAATGAGGCGAATTTGGGAGTGGTACTCGGGGTTGCGGATGCGCGCCACGGCCCGCTTGCAGCCGAGTTTTTTGGCGATGCTGGTGATCAGCACATTGGACTCGTCGCTGGTGACGGTGCCGATAATCAGGTCGTAGTCCTCAATATTCAACTCGCGCAAGATATTAAAATCCAGCGCATTTCCCGTAATCGTGAGCACGTCGAGTTCGTTGTTCACCTTTCGGATCACCCGGGAATCGCTGTCCAGTACCGTGATCTCCACATCTTCTTCCGCCAGTGCCCGCGCCAGGCGCATGCCCAGTTTGCCGGCGCCCGCGATCAGTGCCCGCATCTATTTCTCCTCTTTTCTCTCCTCTACCTGCGCGTCCTTGAGTTTTTGCGGCGTGACGTCTCTGCCCTCGTCGTCTACGACCTTTGTATTTAACAGGGTTTGGCGAAAGCCCGACCGAAAGATTTTCAAGTATTCCTTGCGGAGCGCATCCCGTTCCGCGAGTTCTTCTTCGGTGAGCGGGCGATCTTTTGCCTCTCTCGCCAATTCGTTGATTCTTTCGAGGATTTTCTCCATGATTCCTCCCTACTTCAATTCTTGTTTTCTCGTCCGTTTATAGTACAATAAATGATAAGGATGTGACGCTATGATTCGATGCACGTTACGGGCCACCACGGCCCCGCCCGTATCGATGCAGTACACCTTCTTCGACGAAGAAGGACTGCCGATACTCACCAACGCCACGGAAGAAGCCAAGGACAATTTCGACGTCCTGCTCCGTGAAGTCCCTATTATACCCTATACTTTATCACTAATCGATGCCGAAGGAAACGAACTCTTTTCCCTCCACAAAAAAACCGCCGCCCCGTTCGGAAGCCGCGGTTTTACGATGGTGTACGGAAAGGGACGCATCGTATTCGAAGAGGATAAAGAGCGCTTCAGTATGCCCGACATCAGCTTTTGGTATAACCGAAAGAAGTTCGATCTGGTGGGCTTTGTCCGCGCGCGGGAATTTTTTATCGAGTACGACGAACAAAAACTCGCCACCATCACCGGCAGACCCGTGATCGGCGGCAAGGAATACTACATCCACATCCTGAGCGATGCGCTTCCGTTGGAGGCGTATTTCGCCGCGGCGTTGATACTCGACATCTATTTTCACAATTATTGATCTTTCCCTTCACCTTGCGAGCGCACAGAATCCTCTTCTTCCTCACGAGGTATTTTTTTACCCGCAACCCGCTCGGCGCGCATATCTCGGTAGGCGGAAAGGATCACCGTCGCCACCGGGCCGATCAGCGCGCCCCAGGGCCCGAAAAGCACGGTCGCGGCGACGAGAATCCCGAGGCTCGCGAGCGGATGGAGCGACACGCTCTTTCCGATCCAAAGGGGAACCAGCACCTCTTGAATTAAAAAGCAGAGGCCGAAGAGGATCCCCAAACCCAAGGCGAGTCTAGCCTCTCCCGACAAAAGGGCGATAAATCCCCAGGGCACGAGGACGATCCCCGCGCCGATCACCGGCACCAAATCCACCAGCGTGATCCCGAAGGCGATGAGTCCCCAGTAGGGCACGCGCAGCAAATACAGACCGATCATAAGAACGACCCAGGTGGCGAGCGCCCCGAGGGCCATGCCCCGCAGATAGCCCGCCGCCCGGTGTCTGATTGCGTACAATACCGTTCGAATATCCATATATCTTCCTCCCGGAAGAAATATACCCGAAACGAGGTACATTATGAAACAGTACAGCGAATCCATAACCATTAAAGGCGATGCAAAGATCGACGAGAGCGCCGTCCTCGACGAACACGTCACCATCGACGCCACCGAAGGCGCGGTCGTCATCGAAGGCGGCGCGCATATCGAAAAGGGCACAGAGATTCTGGGCGCTGCGAGCGCCACCACAAAAATCGGCGCCTACGCCCATATCGGCGAACACGCGCGCATTCGCGGCAGCCAAATCGGCGCCTATGCCACCGTAAAAGACGAGGTCATGACGGGACATGAGGTCTATGTGGGCGATTATTCCATCGTCGAGGCGAAGACCGTCTTAAACGACACCGCCAAAGTTCCCTCCCGCGCGGTGGCATCGGGAAGCCCGTTTTCGATCGTGCGTGGCCTTACCCAAGAAGAGCTCGACGAGGCCGACGGAAGGCGCTGCTAGTCCGCTCGGAGCGTTTCAAAAAAATCGCGCATCAATGCGCCGCATTCCGCTTTCAAAAGCCCCCGCTCTACGATCACGCTGTGATTAAAGGCGCGATATGCCGACAGATCCACCACCGAACCCGCGGCGCCGAAGCGAGGATTGTCCGCGCCGATATACAAGCGGCGAATGCGGGCGTTTAAGATCGCCCCCATACACATGGGGCAAGGCTCCACTGTGACATACAAATCCGCCTCGCCGCGGCGCAGTTTTCCGCTTTTTGCGGCGGCATCGAGGGCGATTATTTCTGCGTGCAAAAGGGGATTTTTGCGCCCTTGTGAAAGATTGTGCCCCCGGCCTGCGATCTCGCCATCCGAGACCACCACACAGCCAATGGGCACTTCGTTCTTTTCGTAGGCACGCCGCGCTTCTTTTAAGGCTTCGCGCATCCATTGTTCGTTCATGCAAACACCTCTTTTCGATCGTCTTTTCTCTTATAGTAACACGGAAAGGAACGGCTATGAAAATATACATCTCCTTTGATATGGAGGGCATCGCCGGCGTCGACAAGTTCTCCGACGAGTTCAAACAGCGCACCCGCTACCTCGCCGCCATCGACGCCCACTTTCAGGCGCTGATAAAAGGCATTCAGGAAAGCCCCCAAAACGATGCGATCACCGCCATCACCGTCGCCGACAGCCACGGGGAAGGCAAAAACCTCGACTATCTCGCCTTAAGCGCCTTGGATCCCCGCATCGAACTGATCAGCGGCTACCCCCGACGGGAATATATGATGACGGGGCTTTCCGACCACGACCTGGTGATCTTTTTGGGCTACCACGCCGGTGGCGGCCAGCATATGGCCAATATGGACCACAGCTACTCCACCGATTTTCACCGCGTCACCATCAACGGCATCAAGTGCTCCGAGGCGATGATCAACACTTTTTACGCCAGGGAAAAAGACATCCCCGTGGGACTGGTGATCGGCGACAAGGGACTGTATAATCAACTGATTCTCGAAGGCTATATGCCCTATGTCGAATACGTCATCACCAAAGAAAGCCTCGCCCACGACGCGGTACTGCACCGCAATTTTCAGGTGGTCGAGACTGAGATCCGGAGCAAAGTGCGCGAAGTCCTCGCCAAGGACTTCGCCGAAATGCCCCGGGGCGATTTGCCGCCGCCCTACAATCTCACCATCGAAATGAATTCCACCCTCCACGCCGACAAGGCGGAGATGATCCCCGGCATCATACGCTTAGACGGCTATCGGATCAACGCCAGCCTCGACACCGCCCGGGATCTGTTGAATATGCTGATGGCGCTCGAAGCCATCTGCCGCAGTTAGAAGGAGTCCGCTATGAAAAAAGCCCTCGCTTTCGATTTCGACGGCACCCTGATCGATTCCATGGGTCTGTGGCGCCACTTGGGCCGCAACTTCATCGAATCCCGGGGGCTTACCTATACCGACGAGATCGATCAGACCATCTCGACCATGAGCCTATCGCAATCGTCGAAGTTCTTTAAGGAATACTTCCAGTTCGAAGACGCCGTGCCCGCCATCTACGAAGAGATGAGTTCCATCCTCTACTTGGGCTATAGCGAGACGCTGCTCTTAAAGCCCGGTGCGGCGGCGCTGGTCGAAAAGTCGGCGCGCCTCGTTCCCACCGTTCTCGCCACGGCGACCAACGAAGCGCTTCTCGCCCCGGCGCTCACCCGCTTCGATTTGAAAAAGTACTTCGCCTTTATTCAGACCTGCGATTCCGTGGGGCTCCAAAAAAGCGACCGCCGCTATTTCGACACCTTGGCCGAACGGCTCGAGGTCGCGCCCGAGGACATTGTCTTTTTCGACGACGCCCCCTATGCGCTGCGTTCGGCGAAAGAGGCGGGCTTTTATACCGTAGGCGTATGGGACGAACACAACCAACCCCATTGGGACGATGTCTTGGCCCATTCCGACGAGACCGTCAAAGACCTCGAAAATTTGGATCCGGGGCGGTTTGTTTGATCCGATACATCTGTAAAATGACGCCGATCATTGTGCTCGTATCCTTCTTGTCCTTTTCCTTTCTACGCGCCCAGTGTTTCGGCAAATACAAAAAAAAGAGCAATCGCAAGCGGGAGCGATTGCTCTTGGCCTTTTCCACCTATTGCCTATGGATTCTGTTTTTTCTCTTGATCGCCAATACCAATCTCGAAAACGGCGGCGTCACTTTGGGCATCGACACCGCGACAGAGGATTGGCGCATCAATCTGGTGCCCTTTGCCACCATGCGCTCCTTTCGCGACTACGCGAGCTTTCAGGGTTTCTTTTTGAATGTATGGGGCAATGTCCTGATCGCCATCCCCTTGGGCTTTGCCACGCCCATTCTGTTTCGGCGATTCCGCGGCCTCCTATCCTGCCTTTCTCTCTATGGAGCGGCGTTTTTGGCGATCGAAACCCTGCAGTACTTCGTGGGCCGAAGCGCCGACATCGACGACTGGATCTTGAATATGTGCGGCATTCTGATCGGCTACGGCATCGCCAAGGCCCAGCGCCGATTCGATCCCCGCATATACAATCGATAGCACCGGGACCACTTCGGCTTACGGTGCTTTTTTCGGGTGCGCGGCGAGAAAATCCACGATGGCGCAAAGCACCGCATCGCGCTGGTTGTAGAGCAGAAAATGCCCCCCTTCCAACAAGAGCAACTCGCTGCGGGGATAGGCCGCCGCCGTGGCCATGGCGTCCGATACGGGAATCACCCGATCGCCCTTGCCGTGGATGATGAGTGCCGGCAGATCCCGCGGCGCCGTGCATCGATAGCGCCGAAGCGCCCGGTAGATGTCCAGCGGATTTTTTTGCTTCAGCGCCTCTTCCAACAAGTGGAGATACGCCCGGGGGAGCTCGCCGTGAAAGAGATAGGTGCCGAGCATCTCCTCGATTCGCATCCGCTTCGCCTCTTGCCGCGGCAGATGGGCATACTTCTTCGCCTCGCCCCGAAGCCCCGGCAAGGTCACCCCGCCCACGCCGACGGCGGAAAGGAGCACCAGAGCGCTTACGCGTTCGCTCTGTTTGGCGAGTTCCATCGCCACGGCGCCGCCGAAGGACCAGCCCACCACCACGACATCCTCCAGTTCTTTTGCCGCGAGAAATTCCGCCATCATCGCCCCGTAGTCCTCCACGCGGCGCAGGCGGTGATTGTAGGTACTTTCGCCGAAGCCAGGCATATCGGGCACATAGACCGCCCCACATGCCGAAAGCGGCGCGGCGAGCGGTTCCATGGCACCCGACGAGGCGCGGTTTCCGTGGAGCAGAAGAATCGCCCTTCCCGTCCCCCGCCGACGATAGGCAAAGATCTCCCCGCCGGCGGCTTTATACTGATACATATTTCTCGTTCCTTCCTTTCTACGGCGACTTGTGCCCGCCGTCGCCCTTTTCTATAATAGCCATAAGGAGGTTAGCATGCGAACCATATCGACCAAAGTGCGCCTGCACGCCGACAACGAAGTCCAGGTCACCAACGCCTATCTCGCCCAGGCGGACACGGGATTTGCCCTCGTCGTCGACGTCATCAACAATACGTCCAAGACGATCGAGGCGATCAAGCTCGAAGTTATGTTTATCAACGCCTTCGACAAACTCATTTTCGACGAGACGGTCTTCCGCCACGACTACCCGGATCTCAAAATTCCGCCCAAGACCCTCTCCTATCTGCCCAACTGGATCCTCGACGAGCGCCATCACACCGCGCGGGGCGTGCGCATCCGCATCGCCGAAGTCCACTTCGACGACGCCACGAGAAAATACTACGACGGCAAGGACGAACACTACCAGACCGTGCCCATTATCCCCACCGAAAAGATGGAAAAGCTGCAAAATCTCTTCGGCCCCGACTTCTATACCTACGGCGGCCGCTACAACCCCTATTGGCGCTGTATCTGCGGCTTTACCAACGGCGAGGACGACGAAAACTGCCGGTTCTGCCACCGCTCCCGAGACTTTATCCTCTCCGCCATGACAGAGCGGCAGGTGAACAAAAAGCTCTATAAAATGTATATCTCCCGGGACCGCGACCTGGCACAGCGGGCGAGCGAAACCCTGCACACCATGCCCATACGCCCTTTGACAGAAATCGACACCGAGCGCGGTCTTTTAGCCGACGAAAAACCCGTTCCCAAGCGACGGCGGATTTTAGTCTTTCTCGCCATCGCTCTGGGCATCGTATTTTTCAGCTTTTTTTCCTTCCGCATCTACCACAAAATCCACATCAGTCGCAACTACAAGCGCGCCCAGGACTTAATTGCCATGGGGCGCTACGAGGAGGCGGAGAGCATTTACGCCACCCTGCCCCCCACCGTCGACAATGTGGATATGGCGCTCAAACACGAGGAGCTGGCGAGCCTCAAGACCTCCGAGGCGAATTATAAAAAAGGGCTCGAACTGAGTCGAGCCGGTGATTGGATTCCCGCGTATGCGTATTATATGAAGGTCGAACCCGCCGATCACCAAAACTACCTAAACGCCGAGGCGATGATGCAGACCATCACCCGGCGCATCGTGCGGGAAGCGGAGACCGACGCCGCCCAAGGCGACGAAGTGGCCGCGGAACAAAAACTGCGCGCCCTCCTCGCAAACGACCCCGAAAACCGAGACGTCCGCGAAGCGCTCGCCAACCTGTTTCCTACCAGCTAGGCTCTTCGGGGATCAACACCGCGCAGAGAATGTAGACCAATAGCCCGCTGCCGCCGCCTAAGGCGAACAGCACCCACAAAATCCGCACTAAATTCGAGTCGATGCCGAAGTACTCGGCAATGCCGCCGCAAACCCCTGCAAATACTCTGTCCGTCGTGCTTCTGGTTAATCTCTTTCCCATAGTATCCTCCCATTATATTCCGTTATTGTTTGAAACGATTCATATTGGCGTATATACCCAAAAGGACGGTGAGTTACGATGAAAATAGAAAAATATAAAATCGACCGAAAGTGCAATGCCCGTATGCGGGACTACGATCCCTCGGACAAGGCGGGCCTCAAAAGAGAAGAAGTCGAAAACGAATTGATGCCGAAAAACCTCGCGCGCATGGCAGAACTTCAGGGCGCGCTCTATGCGGAAAACCGCCGGGGCATCGTCGTCGTGTTGCAGGCCATGGACGCCGCAGGCAAAGACGGCCTGATCAAACACGTCTTCACCGCCTTAAACCCCCAGGGAACGCAGGTGACCCCCTTTAAACAACCCACCGAAGAGGAATTGGACCACGATTACCTCTGGCGCGTGGTGCAGGCACTTCCCCGCCGGGGCAATATCGGCATCTTTAATCGCTCTCACTATGAAGACGTTCTGGTGACCCGCGTGCATAATTTACTCGCGGTACAGCAGATCCCCCAAAATCTCGTCGACGACCACATTTGGGAGCGCCGGTTTGAGGAGATCCGCAACTTCGAAGCGTATCTTCACCACAACGGATTTCGCGTCGTCAAATTCTTCCTGCATATGTCGAAAGACGAGCAGAAAAAACGCCTGCTTTCGCGAATTGACCGGGAAGACAAGAACTGGAAGTTTACCAAATCCGACGTCAGCGAGAGAGAGTACTGGGGCGAATACCAAAAAGCGTATGAAGACCTCTTGAGCAATACCTCTACGGAAAACGCCCCGTGGTATGTGATTCCTGCGAATCATAAGTGGTTTAGCCGCTATTTGGTCTCGGAGATCTTCGTCCGCGTCCTCGAGGACATGGATCCCAAGTATCCGGAACTGCCGGCGGAAGAAAAGAGCCACCTCGCCCACTGGAGAGAGGTTTTGGAACAGGACAATTAGAAAGGTCGGATGATCTTGAAATTTTTCGACGATATGAAGAAAAAGATCGACAAGAAACTGGAAAAAATGGGACAGGATAACAAGAAAAACTTCGGCGAGGGCAAATTGGACTGCTGCGGTCTGAACCAAAAGAACCAGCCTTCCCCCAAAGGTTCCTCCAAATAAAATAAAGAGGCTCCGAAATCCTTCGGGGCCTCTTTTTCTGTGTCCGTCGATTTCGTTTACGCCTCTGAGAAAAACGCGTTGTCGATCAGGCGGGTGTTGCCGATATAGACCGCCATGGCGATAAAGCTGTCCTCGCCTACGGTCTCGTCTCGTTCAAAATGCGGAAAACGCAAGATCTCCACATAGTCGATCTTGGCAAAGGGTTCCTTTTCGATCTCCTCCACCACAATTTTTTTCAGCGCCTCCACATTGCGCTCGCCGGCTTTTTTCGCATCGAGCGCCATGCGGATGGAGCGGCTTAGCACCGTTGCGGCGTCCCGCTCTTCTGCCGAAAGATAGCTGTTGCGGCTGCTCTTCGCCAACCCGTCGGCCTCGCGGATGATGGGACAGGGCACGATCGTCGTGCCCAGATTCAGATCCGACACCATCGCCTCTACGATGGCGAGCTGCTGCACGTCCTTTTGGCCGAAGTACGCGCGGTCCGGGCGGATCAGCGAGAAGAACTTGGTGAGCACCGTCGCCACGCCCTGAAAGTGATCGGGCCGGGTGATGCCGCAGAGAATGCGGATCATCGACGCGGACGGCACCACACGAAAGCCGAAGTGTGCGGGATACATCTCCGATTCGTCGGGGTGAAAGAGATAGTCCACCCCCAGCGATTCGCAAAAGGCGGCGTCCGCCTCCAAATCCCGCGGGTAGGCCTCGTAATCTTCCCCCGGTCCGAACTGGATCGGGTTTACAAACACCGACACGACCACCGTATCGTTTTCGGCGCGGCATTTTTTGATCAGCGAACCGTGCCCTTCGTGCAGCGCACCCATCGTCGGCACCATGCCCAGGCTCTTGTCTGCGGAGACGCCGGCGGCGATGCGTTTCATTTCTTCCAGACTGCGTATAATTTCCATATTCCGTTAAATCCCTTTCAATAGATCTTCGTCCATGGCGAATTCGTGTTCCTTTGTGGGAAACTCGCCTGCCTTTACCGCCCGGTCATAGGCGGAAAATCCTTCCTTCATCGCCTCGCCCACCTGCGCAAAATGTTTGACGAACTTCGGCGTAAAATCGTCGTACATACCGAGCATATCCTGATACACCAACACCTGACCGTCGCAGTCCGCGCCCGCGCCGATCCCGATGGTGGGAATCGAGAGTATCTCGGTGATCTTCTTCGCCAAAGGCGCCGGTACGCATTCTAATACCACGGCAAAGGCGCCGGCTTCTTCCACCGCCTTGGCATCGGCGATCAACTTCTTTACCGTATCGTCGGTCTTGCCCTGTACCTTAAAGCCGCCCAAGGCGTTGATCGACTGCGGCGTAAGGCCGATATGGGCGCATACTGGGATCTTGGCGTCTACAATCGCGCGGATAATCTCCGCCACTTCGACGCCCCCTTCGAGCTTTACCGCATGGGCCATGCCCTCTTGAATCATGCGACCCGCATTCATCACACTGTCGCGGATTCCGGTGCTGTACGACAAAAAGGGCATATCGCAGACGATAAACAGCCGCTTCGCCCCTCGCGCCACGGCGGCACTGTGGTGAATCATATCGTCCACCGTAACGGGCAGCGTGTTTTCGTAACCCAGCATTGTCATCCCCAGGCTGTCGCCCACGAGAATCGAGTCGACGCCCGCTTCGTCCACCAGCTTTGCCGTGGTGTAGTCGTAGGCGGTGAGCATAGTCAGCTTTTCGCCCTTTTCCTTCGCTTCCTGAAATGTACTGACGGTAACTTTTTTCAACGGTCTTCTCCTTTCAACAATTTGCGCATTGGTTCGTAATCCCTTTCGGGATGCTTCGTTTCGGCGATTCGGGTGAGCATCTCACTCGCCGCGCGGTATAAGCGATCTGCAGAATCCGCGTCGTCGAGCACCGCGAGATGGCGGCGCACCGTAGATAGGTCGTTGCGCTCCACCGGTCCGGTGAGTGCCGCCGCGGGTCCCTTTTTCACGAGGTTTTCCATATTGTACGTGGCCAGCGGCGCAAGCGCCGTCATCGCCTCCTCTTCCGAAAACCCATAGGGCGCCAAGAGATCGGTCGCCATCTTTCCCAGCGCCACCGCGAGATTGCTCATCGCGGCCGTCGCCAAGTGATAGCCCGCCTTGTCCCGCGTTTCCATCACCTTATACGAAATGTCGCGGTCGTTGAGAGCGCGGCGAAATACCTCCACCGCCGCCGCATCGCCCTCTAACGTAAAAAACGCACTGCCCAAGTCGCGATGGCCTTCCTCCCGGCTCGAAATGGCGAGCACCGGGTGCAGAGAACAGGCGGATACGTCTTTGGTAGTACGATCGAAGAAAAGGGAAGAAGACAGACTGCCGGCGGTATGGCAGAAGATCTTCCCCGAAATATTAAATTGTAGGCACTGCCGCCACAACGCTTCCATCGCGTCATCCGGCGTGGCAAAGAGAATCACATCCGCATCGCGGATCAACTCCTCTAGGGACGCATATACCTTCGTATTCGTCCGCTGCGCCCCGTAACGGGCGCTTTTTTCGCTCCGGCTATAATAGCCCGAGACGCGCAGGGTGCCGGACGAGAACAGTCCGATCCCCAGACTGACGCCGACCTTGCCGGCGCCGATGATGCCGAGTTTTTTCATGGTTATCACCTCGTAGGAGTGCAATACTGAAGCTCTACATCGAA
Organism: Aedoeadaptatus ivorii; assembly: GCF_030815095.1. Classification (NCBI taxonomy): domain Bacteria; kingdom Bacillati; phylum Bacillota; class Tissierellia; order Tissierellales; family Peptoniphilaceae; genus Aedoeadaptatus; species Aedoeadaptatus ivorii. The sequence continues at coordinate 35,686 of NZ_JAUSWF010000002.1, read as the reverse complement.
ATATTTAAGTAATAGAAATAAGTGTATAGTTTCCTTCGAATACTACCACCTCTATTGTAGGGGGTTGTGATTTTTTTTACAACCCTCATTCTTATACAATTAGTATTCTACCAGTTAATTTAGGAAATTAGTTGACACCATTTTTAGTATCATGTATAATGTATAAAACATATCAGTGAGGAGTATTCTTAATGACTACATTTAATTTTGCTCGGTATAAGAATGCAGATAATAAATACAATATGCGTTGTCGATATGAAAGGAGGCTAATTATGAAAAAATTACTTTGCTAATACTTCTTGTCTTTTCGATTTTGTTCCCTGTTTCTTTTAGTCATGCACAAGAAACTAATGTTGATAAGGCATATTTGATTGGAGAAGAAGGAAAAATAATAGAACTATCTCCGATTGATGTTACCTTGCGTAATGCCAATAGGAAAACTATTCCCTTAATTTCTGAAGGTTCTCTATTAACCAAAGAATATATGTATGAAGTTACCCCACAGAATTTTGGCAATACGGGCACCCTACAAGATATAAAATGGGATTCTACTGGCGGTTTGAAGGCGTGGGTCAAAATTAGTTATGGATATTCGAATGGTGGCTACCTGCTAAAAAGCGTAGAAGCGAACTGGCGTAAAGAGGATTCTAGTTTCGTCCTTTCAAATGCCCAAATAACCGGCATCTGTAATGGTGTGAATTATTATAATGGTTCTCCTGTAACTAACCAAATAAAAACTTGGTATGTAAATCCGGTAAAAACGATTAAATATACGAATTTTACCACCCCTATAAATGGTAATGCTTCCGGGCTTATGGGAGGGAAATCCTCCATTCATATTCGTCGTGGATCGAGCTCGTGGGACTTAGTGTTACCAGTTAACGCATATCATAGTAATGGTTAAGGAATTCGCCAAAGCTCCCTTTATAAGATCATGAGAAAAGAGATGGATTATGAAAAAATGGAACAGCATCTTATTTCTACTCATATTATTTGCAATATCATGGATTGCGAACTTGATTGAGCCTAACTGGATAAATCTTTCTTACGAAGGTAAGGTTGTTTTTGCCGACGCGCAAGCTTATAGATGGTTAATACTTTTAGTTATGGGGATAATCTCATATCTTTTCATCGAAAGCATTCCTGAACGGTTTAGAGGCTTATTGGGTGGAATCTTTATTCTCATCATAATTACCATTTATATTCTAGCTAAACTTAATGTGCAGATGGCACTCCAATTGTTAATGAATCCACCCAAATATTTCCCACCAATACCATATATTGCAGGTTTCTTTGTAGTTGATTATTGGAATCGATGCCGTTCTAAGTCTGTATAATAAATAATATTGAATCCAATCTATCTATTGATTTAATATTTTTAAGCGGTTTATTATATTCCAAATAAACCGCTTTTTTAATGATGTAATCTTTTATCGAATCTAGGCTGAGTAAAGAATGTTAAGCTATGTTAAATTCTATGATATAATCGGGGCAAATCAATAAGGAGGATTGGACATTTATGAAAAAGAACAATTTATGGATGAAGCTCGCTTCTCTGACGCTGCTTTCCGTGCTGCTCTTAACCGCCTGTGGCCCCAAGGCAGACGATGCGAAGGCGAATACCGCAGCCAACGCAAACCAAGCGGAACAAACCGAAGAAGCCAAACCCGAGAAGGAAGCCGCAAAGACGGACGATGAATTTAAGGCACAGTTCACCTTTAACGGCTCGTCTACCCTGGCGCCGGTGATCTCGGCGATCTCCACCGACTTTATCGAAGAGTACGAAACCTGGGACAAGGTAAAATCCGATATGCCGAAGGACAACATCTCGATCTATGTTTCCGCCGGCGGATCGGGCGCGGGGGTCAAGTCCGTATTGGACGGCACCAGCGACTTCGGCATGATCGCCCGCGAATTGAAGGACGAAGAGCGGGACAAGCTAGAAGATCTCAAGGAATATAAGCTGGGGATCGACGCGCTTACGATTTCCGTAAACCCCGAAAACCCCATCGTCGAGCTGAAGAACAAGAATCTCACCAAGGACGAAATTGTAAAAATCTTCTCAGGCGAATACAAAAAATGGAGCGACATCGACGCTTCTCTTCCCGATACGGACATCGTCGTGGTAACCCGCGACCTTTCGGGCGGCGCCCACGAGGTGTTCCAAAAGAAGATTATGGGCGAAACCGAAGTCACCGAATCCGCCATTCAGGCTCCGTCGATGGGCGCATTGGTCACCAAGATCATCGAAAACCCCAACGCCATCGGCTACGCTTCCTATGGTATGGTGGGACAAAATGAGGGCAAGCTGATCCCCATGGACGTCGACGGCGTCTCGCCCACAGAAGCCAATATCTTGGACGAAAGCTATATCATTTCTCGCCCGCTGATCGCCATTCGATCCGGCGAGCCGACCGCATCCGAACAGGCCTTTATCGACTATCTGCAGTCCGATAAGGGAACGGAAACGATCAAAGAAATGGGGTTCGTACCGATTCCATAACCCCAACGGGCTCTCGGCACTGTCTGAGGGCCCCTTTTTTCAGGAGGTAAGCCGTGTCCACTACACCCAACGCCCCGAAAAACTACGCGACCCTTAAATCGATAAGCGCCGTCGTCGCCCTGCTCTCGGCGGCGGCGATGCTCTCTGTCATTATCTTTATCCTCAAAGAAAGCCTACCCTTTCTCACAGAAGAAGGCGCCTTTGCCCTCCTCGCCCCGGGCAAGTGGCGCCCTACGGGCAATACGCCGAGTTACAGCGTGTTCAATCTGATGCTCGCATCGCTCTATATCTTCGGCATCGCCATTGCCATCGCCCTTCCCGTCAGTTTGGGAACGGCGCTCTGTGTCCGCTTCTATCTGCCACAAAGGCTCCAGGCACCGGCGCTCCGCCTGATCGGCATTCTCGCCGGCATTCCGTCGGTGATTATGGGCTTTATCGGCCTTATGGTCGTGGTAAAGTGCATCGAGCGCGGCCTCCATCTTTCCGGCGGCGAAAGCATCCTCGCCGGCGGGTTGGTGGTCTCGGCGATGATCATTCCCTTTATCGTTAACGCCGTCGCCGATTCCGCCCGCATGGTGATCGAACGCCATCGCGCCGATTCCGAGGCGCTGGGCATCAGTACGGAATATTTTATCCGCGCCGTCGCCCTCCCCGCTTTGGGCCGCTCCATCGCCATCGGCACGATCCTCGCCTTCTCGCGGGTGATCGGCGAGACCATGGCGGTGATGATGGTGATCGGAAACGCGCCCATTTTTCCTACTTTGCTCGGAAAAGCCGAAACCATACCCGGGCTGATCGCCCTCGAGATGGGCATGGCGGAGGTGGGCAGCACCCATTACAGCGCCCTGTTCGCATCGGGGCTGGTGCTCCTTATCGCCATCGGCGCCGTCAATCTCCTCGTAGAGCACATACGAAAGCGAAGTGTTTCCCATGAAATGTAAAGACGCCATCACAAAAGCGCTTATCTTCTTTGCCTTTTTTCTCACCTGCGCCGCGGTACTCTTTGTCGTCGGCTTTATCGCCGCAAAGGGTATCGCCGTGGTGGATTGGGAATTTCTGACCGCGGGACCTGCGGGCATCCCCCAAGGCACCGAAGGGGGCGTCTTTCCCGCCATTATGGGAAGCCTGTTCTCGATGCTGCTCGCCCTATCGATCTCGGCGATTTTCGCCGTACTTACGGCGATCTATATGGCGTTCTTTTCTCAAAAATCCTGGCTAAAGGGCGCCATCCGCTTCATCACCAAAAATATCGCGGGCCTGCCCTCGATCCTCTTCGGCCTCTTCGGCTACGGCGTATTTATCGTCTTTTTCGGCATACAGCGCTCGCTGTTAAGCGTAAGCCTCACCCTCGCCACCATGGCGTTTCCCTATATCGAAATCCACACCGAAAAGATCTTCGAAGAGATCGACCCGCGAATCGCCGCCGATTCCGAGGGGTTGGGGATCGCGAAAGAATACACCGTCTTTCGGCTTCTGCTCCCCATGGCGCTACCGGACATCCTCTCCGCGGTACTCGTCGCCGGCGCCTATGTGATGGGCGCCACCGCACCGGTAATTTTGACGGGCGCGGTGCTCGTCGCCAAGACGCCGAAGCATCTGACCGATCCGATTATGACCCTTCCCTTTCACCTGCATATGCTCCTTACCCAAGGCATTTCTACCGAAAACGCCTATGGCACCGCCTTTGTGCTCATCCTTCTGCTCGTCCTCGTAAATTATCTGTCCTATCTGCTCGTCGGAAAGTGGGGAAAACATCGTGCTGGAAATTAAACATCTCACCGCAGCGTATGGCGACCGCATCGTCTTTGAAGACCGCAACCTCGTCATCGCAAACAACGAAATCGTCTCTCTCGTCGGCCCCTCCGGGGGCGGCAAGTCCACCTTCTTAAACTGCATCAATCGCTTTATCCTCGACAAAGGCGGAAGTTTTCGCGGCGAAATCCGCCTCAACGGCGTCGATACCGCCACCTTCTCCGACGGCGAATTGCGAAAGCGCATCTGCACCGTCTTTCAAGACGCCCGCCCCTTTCCCTTGAGCATCGAAAAAAACATCCACTATGTCCTCGACTACTACGGCGCGCCCGATCGCGCGGAAAAAACTGAAGAACTGCTGCGCCGCGTGGGGCTATTCGACGAGGTCAAAGACAAGCTCCGGCTCCCCGCCGCCTCCCTTTCCGGCGGGCAAAAACAGCGCCTCTGTATCGCCCGCGCCCTCGCCACGGCGCCCGATGTGCTCTTGTTGGACGAACCCTCGGCCTCTTTGGATCCCGCCAATACCCGCATTATCGAGGAACTGATCCAAGACCTCTCCGCTCGCCACAGCATTCTCTTTGTCACCCACAATCTCGAACAGGCGGCGCGCATCGCTCATCGCACCGTCGCCATCGGGGATTAAAAGAGATCGCTCTGTAATGCTATACTATCTATAATTGGTACCAACCCGTTTCATTTCTATATGCGAAAGGAGCCCGATATGCTGAAACGTTTTTCCCTTCCCACCGAATCCGAAGAGATGATAGACATCACGCGCAAAGTCGCAGATTGCGTCGATGAGAGCGGCTGCCGAGAGGGATATTGCCTCGTCTTCTGTCCCCATACCACCGCTGCGATCACCATCAACGAAAATACCGATCCCGATGTGCAGCGGGATATCTTGACCGGTCTGGCGAGATATCTGCCCCATCAAGCGGATTTCCTGCATGGAGAGGGCAATTCCTGTGCCCATATTAAATCGAGCCTGGTGGGCGCCTCGGAACTCGTAATGATTACAGAAGGGCGGCTTTTGCTCGGCACCTGGCAGGGCATCTACTTTTGCGAATTCGACGGCCCGCGCACCCGCACATTCTATGTAAAGGTCGTGGCCGGCTAAGGCGCTACCGCTTTCTGTTTTACGCGCCGTTTCTTCGAGAACCGGGTTTTTCTAAAAAATTTGCACACAAAAAAAGACCGCAATCGCGGTCTTTTTTATTTACGCAAAATCTTTCAGCCAGTCGGCGAGCACTTCGAAATAGCGCGCCTCTTCCTCCACAAATGCCATATGGCGGGAGTAGGGGAACAGTTCCCAACGGGAGCCTTCGATCTCGTCGTGCATACTCTTGGAGATATAGGGACTGGAGAGGTCCATCTGCCCGCTGGTGATGAGCACCGGGGCGTCGATCTCGTGGAGCCGTCCCCGGTAATCGTAGCCCGAGAGCGTGCCGGTGGGGCTGAACTCATTGGCGCCCCAGCCGGTGATATACACCTCGCCGCTGTTTTTCTTTTCGCGTTTGAGGTATTCGGGGGCATTGTCCGTCACCGTGGGCCCGCAGAAGAGGTCCATAAAGCGGTCCAGTGCGTCGAGATAGGCGGGATCGTCGTAGTTTCCCGTCTTTTCGGCGGTATGAAACACCGACAGATCCTCCGGCGCCATATAGTGCTCGATGCGCCGGTACTGTTCCTGCTTCCAAACCTCCGCGGCGTGCAGGGTCGAGGCGAGGGCGACCGAGAGTACGCCCGCGGGCTTTCTCTCGATCATATAGCTGATGGCGAGCATACCGCCCCAGGACTGCCCCAAGAGGTGCACTTTGTCCAGCGAGAGGTGTTCCCTGAGGGCGTCGAGCTCGTCCATCCACACCTCGGCGGTATAGAGTTCCGTATGCCCTGGCGTGGCGGATTCGCCGCAACCGATCTGGTCGTACATCACAATGGGCCGGTCCAGTGTCTCGGCGATTTTGTCGAATCCCTCGAAATAGTTGTGGGTCGAGCCCGGTCCCCCGTGCAGCAGCACCAAGGGCGCTTTTTTGCCCGCGGGATTCGCGATGCGGTAATAGGTTTCGAAACCCCGAAAGGGCATGCGGCCTTCGCGCACAGAAACCATATTACGCCTCCTCGTCGACGACGATAAGGTCTTTCGTGACATGGTTTAAGACCTCGCAGCCGTCCTCGGTGACGATCACCAAGTCCTCGATCCGTACGCCGATCCCCTCGTCCAGGAGATAGATCCCCGGCTCTACCGAAAAGACTTGGCCCGGGCGAATGATCTCTTCGTTCACCGAAGACACATCGCCGTATTCGTGGTCTTCCAATCCGATGGAATGGCCGGTGCGGTGGGTAAAGTACTTGCCGTACCCCTTCTCTTCGATATAGTTGCGGCAGGCGAGGTCCACATCGCACATGCGGTTGCCGGGCTTAGCAGCGGCGATGCCCCGAAGATTCGCTTCTTTTACGATCTCGTAGACTTCGCGCGCCTTATCGGACACTTCGCCGATAAAGACCGTGCGGGTCATATCCGAGGCGTAGTTCTTGTAAAAGCCGCCGATATCCAGCACCACGCTGTCGCCGCGCTTTCCCTTGGAATCGTCGGTGACGTGGTGGGGATCGGCACCGCCCCTGCCATAGGCGGTGATCGGGTCAAAGGACATTTCGGTGACGCCGTGTTCAGCAAAGAGTTCGCGGGTCTTGGCGTCGAGTTCCTTTTCGGTTAGGCCCTTCACCACCCAGGGAATCAGCTCTTCCATCACCGCATCGCAAATGCGGGAGGATTCGCGCATGATTTCCTTTTCTTCCTCGTCTTTGATCTGGCGAATCTTATCCACCAGAAGGGAGGCGTTTTTGTACTTGCGATCCGGAAAGATCTCCTGCAAGCGGAGCAAGAAGTGGGCAGGCCAGTTCTTGTCCACGCCGATCACTTCTCCGTCTTTCATATGTTCGGAAAGGACAGCGACCCCGTCTTCGATGTCGTTATACCACACGAGTTCCACGCCCACGTCCCCGTCTTGGGGGAAGAGCTCGTTGATGACGAGCTTCGCGGTGCCGTCCTCGTGGATATAGAGGGCGAGCATCCTTTCGCCGGGGTGGATCCAACGATCCAGCAGATAGAAGATGGCCACCGGGTCGGAGATGATGATTTGGGAATATCCCGCCTCTTTCATGCTCGCGACGACCCGTTCGATTCGTTCCTTATGCATACTGATGCTCCTTTCCTGAAAATGCGATTATTCGTCTTCCTTGACCAGCTTGTTCAGTCGGCCGCTCAGCATATAGAGGATAATGCCCCCCACAATGGCGATGGCGGCAATGATAAAGTAGGTCGGTGCGAAGGGGAACTGTAACGTAAACTCATACAGATCGCCGTAGGTCTTGGCGGAGATAAAGATCGCCAGGGTCCAAACGCTCATCATGACCGAGAGGAGGCGTGGCGGCGCGAACTTGGAGATAAAGGAGTTCCCCAAGGGAGAGAATACCATTTCGCCCAAAGCGAGGACGATGCCGAAGGCGATAATCCAACCCAAGTTGGCGAGACCGTCGCCTCTGGCGATATCGGCCACCGCAAAAATAATATAGGCGAGGCCCAAGAGCAAAAGACCGAAAGAGGTCTTTTGGAACATATTGAAGTCGCCCCGGGGACTTCTGGCACGGCGCGCCCAGAAGGCGCCGAGAATCGGTCCGAAGGTAATGCAGCAGAGGGCGTTAAGGGAGTCGAACCAAGCGGTGGGCACTTCATAGCCGAAAATGACCCAGTTTGCCGCCGGGTTGTCCCCGCTCCAGTGGAAGTACACGGGCATATAGGCCAGGTACCAGAACAGCCAGAACAGCGTCGAGAACGCCGATACCAAAATGATCGCAGCCACTCTCTTCTTTTCCATTTCCGTCAAGGGCTTTTTCACCGTAGCGGCCGCTTCTTTTTGCTCCGCCACGCTCTCGCGTTCGTCGACCTTAAAGGGTCGCTTGCCCGCATCGCCCAAATAACGCCATCCGAAGATAAACCAGATGGTATTGACAAACATCATAATGGCACAGACCAAGAAGCAAAAGGAGTAGCCCTTGCTCAGCGCCAAGACGCCGATGATCGTGGTCCCGATAAACGAGCCAATATTAACAAAAGAATATTGCGTCGAAAATGCCGTATCGAGGATCTTCGGATCGTCGAAGAGTCGACCGGTCAAGGCATTCGCCTGCGGCTTAAATAGCCCCGTACCGATGGAGACCACCGCAATCATTATATTGATCATCAATGCGGAATCCGCCTGCCATCCGATCAGATAGCCGACGCCCATTAAAAACATTCCCACCGGTATTAAGTACCGTGCGCCGATCCATCGGTCGGAGATATAGGCACCGAACAGCGGTGCGATATAGGTCATGGCGACGAGGTTTGCACTCATCTTCGCCGCATCGGCATCGGTCAATCCCAAACCGCCGTTCACTACGGCGGCGGCTACCATTACGGTCATCAGCCACTTCGCGGAATAAAAAGCAAACCGCTCCATGGAGAAGCCCAGGGACACGACATAAAAGCCGAAGGGCATTTTTACTTTCGTGTTCATTTCTTCCTCCTAAATTTCTTTGGTGTATTCTTTCAACCATTCCCGCTCGTCCTCGTCGAGGTGGGGCGAGATCGTGTCGAAAACCCGTTGATTGTACGCGTTAAGATACGCGATTTCGTCGGCATCCAGCATAGAGACATCCACCGCATCCATGTCGAAGGGCACCAGCGTGATGGGTTCGAAGTACATAAATTGTCCGTACTCGTTCGCCTCGGTCTCTTTGACTACGATGCAGTTTTCCGTGCGAATGCCGTGCTTTCCGGCAATATAAATGCCCGGTTCAATGGTGATAATCATGCCCGGCTCGATTTGATGGTGTTCGCCTTTTGCCGGATTGATCTTGTAGCGGAATCCCGTGGGACCCTCGTGAATATTCAGCAGTTGCCCGATTCCGTGGCCCGTGCCGTGGTCGAAGTTCAGGTGGTTTTCCCAGAAGGGCTTGCGCGCTAGCACGTCGAGGGCATAGCCGTGCGTGCCGTAGGGGAACACCGCCCGCGCCAGGCCGATATGGCTCTTTAAGACGAGCGTAAAGTGGAAGATCTCCTCTTCGGTCAGCTCGCCCAGTGCCAGAGTACGGGTAATGTCCGTCGAGCCTTCGCGGAAGTTCGCGCCCGTGTCGGACAAATACAGTCCCTTCGGCTCGAGCGTCTTGTCGCTTTCGCTGTCGGCTTCGTAGTGTACGATGGCGCCGTGTTCCGCATAGCCGCTGATGGGGGCAAACGACGGCCACATATAGCCATCCTGTTCCTTGCGAAACGCCTCGAGTTTGTCGGAGGCGTCGATTTCGGTGATCGTCTCTTTGCCGATGCGGTGTTTGATCCAGTACATAAACTTGGTCCACGCCACGCCGTCTTTTACGTGGGCGATCGCCATATTCTCGAGCTCGACGTCGTTTTTCATCGCCTTCATCAAAATCGTCGGGTTCGCCGATTCGATCACCGCATTGTCTGCGGGGATGTTTTCGTAGAGGGCGTAGTTCATCTTGGACGGATCCAAGAGAATCGAGCGATCGTAAAGATTCTCTACAAAGGCGTACACGTCGTTATAGGGTAAGATTTCGACGTCTATCCCTTCCCAAGACGCGTAAATTTTGTCGTTGAGCTTCGCCGCATCCACAAAGAGCACGACGCGCTCCGCCTCCACCACGCAATAGCTGAGGACCAAGGGCGAGTACAATACGTCGTCGCCGCGCATATTCAGCAGCCAGCAAATATCGTCGAGAGACGCGAGAATATGCGTATCCGCGTCCTTTTCGTCTATCGCCTTGCGTACGCGGCCTACCTTGCTCGCCGCCGATTCGCCGGTGATCTCTACGGGAAGAGAAAAGGCTTTCTTTTCGGAAAAAGCCGGGCGATCTTCCCACAGCTCGTCGATTAAGTCCATATTGTAGACGATCGAGGCCGCCTTCGATTCTGCGATCTTTTCGTAGTCCGCGCCGTCTGCGACCGAAATCACGCGGCCGTCAAAGCCCAGCGTGCCCCCTTCGGGAAGCGCCGCTTTGACATACGAAAGGACCGTCGGTACATCGGGCTGGCCCATCTTTTGCAGCACAATGCCCGTGTCCTTCAACTGTTCTTCCGCCTGCAGAAAATATCTGCCGTCGGTCCACAGGCATACTTCCTCGGCGGTGGCAACCACCGTGCCGGCGCTGCCGGTAAAGCCCGAAAGCCATGCCCGCGCCTTAAAGTACTCGCCTACGTATTCGCTTTGGTGAAAATCTTCGGAAGGTACTATGTAAACGTCTATATCTCTTTCTTTCATCAGAGAAAGCAAACGATCTACTCTTTGTCGCACCAATTTTCTCCTTTCTCCTGCTAAACTATATTCACAGTGCATATTATATAGTTAAGATAAATCAATGTAAATACTAAGTCAGCAAATTAAAGAAACCCCATTCCGCAATTTTTCCCGCGGGCAAGCCTTGATTCTATGCACTTTTACAATTTACTGCATTAAAATATGAAAAGCCGAATGACCGGCTTTTCATATAGTTTCCTTATGCAGTTGTATTTACCGCTGGTGGGGCCAAACCAACTCGTTTTCGCCCAAGAGCAGGCAAAAAATCGCCGCCGTGTAGTGATAGGGGGCAAAAAACTTCGCCGGATCGAAGAAAAAGTAGATCCCGAAGAGCGTGCACACCGCCGAAGACGACAGCGTCACTTTATCGAACCCCCGCTTCACATACAACAGGCCCGTGACAAAGAGCAGGAAGATAAAGCCGCCGACAAATGCCTTTTCGTAGGCGTATTCCATAAAGAGCATATGTCGCTCCATCCCCATCTTCGTCTCGCTAAAATAGAGAATCCCCAGCATCAAAATGCCGAGGATCCCCGTTACAATGCGCTTATTCCGCTGCGGCTTTGTCATTCGAAAGTTCTCCCACCGTGGTGTAGACCACGTCGTCGGACTTGGGATCGCCTACTTGCACTTCGAGTTCGTCGTGCATTTGCCATTCGTTCCAACCGCCGTCGAACAAGGTCGCATCGACGCCGTTTTCATACGCCATCAGCCAGGGCAGGCACGCTCTCCAACCCGTACCGCAATAGAAGGAAAGGTCATTTTCGGGTCCGAATCCCTGTTCCTTCCACATGGCCACGATCTCGTCCCAGGGCTTGTGGGTATTGTCTTCGTTTACGTAGTAGTCCATGCCGCTATTGCCTTCGCCGGACTTGCCCCATACCGCGCCCTTGGGTTCGCCCGCCTTGGGGATGTAGGTGTAGCCGGAGGTCTTGCCGATCCATTCCTTTTCGGAACGGATGGAAACCAGCTTAAAGTTGTCGTCCTTCAGCTTTTCCTGCACTTCTTCGAGGGAGAGTACATATTCCGGATGCGCCGGTATCTTCGTACCGAATTCCTTGGCCGCTTCAGGCTTGACTTCATCGGTTTCGGTTTCAAAACCGGCGGCTTCCCAAGTAGCGATATTGCCGTCGAGCACCTTCACATCTTCCACCCCGCCATAGAGCAAGGTAAAGGCCACGCGGTCGCGACCCGTATCTTCCCCGTAGACCACCACGGGCGTGTCTTTCGTAATGCCGTGTTCCAAAAACGCCTTTTCCAGCTCGTCGGCGGCACGCAGATTCCATACCGGACCTTCTTCGATCGAATCGGTATTCATATGGATTGCGCCGGGAATGTGCTTCTTCCCGTACATACCGTCCTTGCCTTCGCCCCAGGCGGCTTCTACGATGACGAGATCCTTCTCGTTCTTTTGCAGATCCGCCAGTTCCTTGGCGTCGATAAACACCTTGCGATCCGCCGCTGCCGTCGTCTCATCGGCTGCTTCGGCATCCTCTGCCTTCTTATCTTCCGTCGCGGTATTTTCTGCCGCGGCATTCGTGGCATTGGCGCCGTTCTTGCCGTTTTCCGCCGGCGCGTTTTGTCCGCCACCGCAGGCCGTAAGTACCAACAATAGGCACATGCTCAACACGAGCGAAATTCTTTTCATAAATATACCCCCTTGTATATGAATATATATCGATAGTACCACAGAACCCATCGGTACGTATCGATATAGGAAAATTAAATGCGGTTTTTGTTTGTGAGGTTTTCTCTATTGGGTGATAAGACACGCAGTTGGCGCCGTGCAATCCTTCGATTCGCGCCGCCCCCATTGTCATTCTAAGCGAGGAACTTTAGTTCCGAGTCGAAGAATCTCTTTCCCTACATAGGGTACACAACAAAGCCATCCCCGAAACGCACGACGTACCCTCTCTTTCGGAACTCAACGCACGCAATAGGCTCTGTGCAATCCGTCAACCCGCAATAGCTTAGGGAGATCCTTCGACTTCGCTGCGCTCCGCTCAGGATGACAAGTAGTTTTTCGCGACCCACCCCCCATTGTCATTCTGAGCGAGGAACTTTAGTTCCGAGTCGAAGAATCTCGTTCCCTACATGGCCCATGCAACGAAGTCATTCCCGAAACGCACGACGTACTCTCTCTTTCGGAACTCAACGCACGCAATAGACACCGCTCAGGATGACAAGTGGTTTTTCGCGACCCACCCCTTATTGTCATCTTGAGCAAGGGGCGAAGCCCCGCGTCGAAAGATCTCTTTTCCTACATAGGGTACACGACAAAGCCATCCCCGAAACGCAAGACCCGCCCTCTCTTTCGGGCAACACTACACGCAGTAGGCTCTGTGCAATCCGTCAACCCGCAATAGCTTAGGGAGATCCTTCGACTTCGCTGCGCTCCGCTCAGGATGACAAGTAGTTTTTCGCGCCCCACCCCCCATTGTCATTCTGAGCGAGGAACTTTAGTTCCGAGTCGAAGAATCTCGTTCCCTACATGGCCCATGCAACGAAGTCATTCCCGAAACGCACGACGTACTCTCTCTTTCGGAACTCAACGCACGCAATAGACACCGCTCAGGATGACAAGTGGTTTTTCGCGACCCTCCCCTTATTGTCATCTTGAGCAAGGGGCGAAGCCCCGCGTCGAAAGATCTCTTTTCCTACATAGGGTACACGACAAAGCCATCCCCGAAACGCACGACGTACCCTATGTTTCGGAACACACTACACGCAGTAGGCTCTGTGCAATCTGTCGACCCGCAATAGCCCACGGAGATCCATTCATGACCTAACAGAAATCTTCGATTTCGTCGTAGGTCAGATGCCGCGCAGTCCAAATCTTTGATTTGGCTAACGGAGCGGCCGACTCCGCTTCGCTCCGCTCAGGATGACAAGTGTTTTTCGCGTTACATCCCCACAAAAAAAGACGCGACCGATGTCGCGCCCTTCTCTCTATTTCGCCAGGTGTTCGGCGAGGAAGTACCCTTGCGTGTAGTTGTTCCCGTGGTTGAGGCCCAGCACGGTCATGGGATAATCCCTGGAGCCGAAGAAGCAGCCGCACACATTGCCCGCAGCATACAACCCGGGGATGGGCTTGTCGTTTTCGTCGAGGCAGTTGAGGTTTCCGTCTACCACGACGCCGCCCAATGCCATGGTAAGGCGCAAGTGCCGGTGTATGCCGTAATACGGCGTGGTGTCGGTGGTCTGTAAGTACTTCGGATTTACGCCGAAGTCTGGATCGGATCCCTTGCGGGCGTTTTCGTTGTAGCGTTCCACGGTTTCGACGAATTTTTCGATGTCTTCGATGCCCAGTTTCTGTGCGAGTTCCTCCAGGCTGTCTGCCTTAAAGGTGCCGATCTGCGAGCGGATTACGCCCTTTCGCTTGGCGATGTCTTCTTCGGGCATAAAGTTTTTGATCGTCTCTTTGTCCGCCACTTCGCCGGGAAAGTCCTTCGCCTTTTCGGGGTAGACGTCGTCGAAGATCTGGAAGTAGTTCCCCTCGTCTTCTTCGCTCAGCAGATAGCAGTTCATGACCGCCATCTGCTCTTCCTCGTTGCAGAAGCGCGTGCCGTCGCGCTTTACTCGCAAAAAAGGCATATCCATCATTTCGGCGGAGCCGGCGTCGAAGTCGTGGGCCATTTTGGTGTGGCCGATGTTTTCGATGCGGCCGCCGGCGCGCACGACCATGCGGTGACCGTCGCCGGTGCGTCCGCGCTTTTTGCGCTCGTAGTGGACCATGTCGGGCAAAAAGAAGTTCGACATTTCCTCGTCGTTTTGGTAGTCGCCGGTGGCGATTACCACGCCTTTTTTCGCCGCAAAGCGCAGATAATTCTCACCGCGGCGGGCGATGACGCCGACCACGCGATCGCCGTCTTTTTCGAGCTTTACGCCGCGGGTCTTATAGTAAAAGTCGATGCCCTTTTTCTCGCCGTAGGCGGCGAGCTCTTTGACGGCGCGCCCCACGCTATACGGTTTGGGGCCGAATAGGGCGGTGACAAAGCTGATGTCGAGGTCGTATTTTTCGAGCATGGGCTTGTGGGGGCCGGTGCCCACATTTTGCACCTGGCAGCCCGCTTCTTCGCCCCAGTGGATCATGCTCGATACGGCATCGCCCGAATACTTTGCCCACACCTCGAGCACCTCGCGCTTGGGCCTATGGCCGGAGTGGTTCTGCATAATAGAGACGAGCCGCGCCACGTCCTCGGGCTTGCTCTCATCGGTGACAATCCCCGCGCCGATATTGCCGCAGGCACTGGCGGCGGATTCCTTTTGAATCACCGCCACCGAAAGCCCCTTTTCCTGCGCCCGCAGTGCACAGGGAATGCCCGGGGTGCCGGCGCCCACCACGACCACGTCGTAGGCGTATGTCTCTGCGATCTCGGGGATTTCTTCTTCTTTTCCCAAAATCTCGATGTAATTTCGATTCGCAACTTCCATACTTACCTCCTATGCTTCATTCCTATGGGTATACGGTTTGTATACCCGAAGGGTAGGCGATTCAAAAAGTACGAAAGCCGCCGCTTATCAAAGTCCCTGGGGCGGAAAAAGCACCTGGTGCGTGTCCGTGCCCGGAATCATCGTCGCCACCGCCTCTACCCCGTACAGTCCGCGGATCCAGGCGGGATCCACTTCCTCGGGACGGCGGGGCGAAAGCATCTTTCCGTCTTTTAAGGCGTAAAGACGGTCGGCATAGGCGAGGGCGAGGTTTACATCGTGCAGCACGCAGATCGCCGTCGCCTGCCGTCGCTTTATTAGCGAAAGGATCTCGAGCTGATAATAAATGTCCAAGTGATTGGTCGCCTCGTCCAAGATCAAAATATCCGTCTCCTGGTTCAGCGCCCGGGCGAGCACCGCCCGCTGCCGCTCCCCGCCGGAAAGTGCCAACAGATTGCGCTCGGCAAAGTCTTCGAGCCCCACGGCCTTCAAATACCCCCGCGCCCGCGCCACATCCTCGGCGGTATCGCGCGCCAAAAACGACTTGTACGGCGTGCGGCCCATCAGCACCATATCGAGCACGTTCATGTCGAACGCCATATTCTGAAACTGGCTCACCAGCGCCACCCGCCGGGCGTACGCGCGCCGAGAGATGGTGCGGGCCTCCGCCCCGTCGAGCAAAATCCGCCCGCTATACGGAAGAATGCGCGCCAGGGTGCGCACCAAAGTGCTCTTTCCCGATCCGTTGGGCCCGATCACGGCTACACATTCCCCCGGACGCGCGACAAACGACACGTCTTTCAAAATTTCCTTTTCTCCGATAGACACAATGAGGTGTTCGGCTTCGAGCATAGCGCCTCCTTTCTCGCATCAAAATATCTGCGTCAGATCCTCCCCTGCGGGTATGCAGTATGTATAGGAGGTAAGGACAGTATGAAAAAAGTAGCCATATTAATAGAAAACCAATTCGACGAGCAGGAACTCATCTACCCCTTCCACCGCCTGCGGGAAGACTATGAGGTAGAGCTGATCGGCACCGACGCCGAGACCGAGTACAAGAGCAAGGCGGGCTTTGTGAAAAAGAGCGACCGCGCCTCACAAGACGCCAAGGCGGAGGATTACGCCGGCGTGTATATTCCCGGCGGCTTCTCCCCCGACTTTATGCGCCGCTCTCCCGACACCGTCGCCTTTGTAAAGGTCATGGCAGAGGCCGGTAAGCCCGTGGGCGCCATCTGCCACGGCCCCTGGATGCTGGCTTCCGCCGCCGATCTTTCGGGCAAAAAGGTGACCAGCTTTCCCAGCTTGCGCGTAGACCTCGAAAACGCCGGCGCTGAATGGGTCGACGAAGAAGTCGTCGTTTCGGACAACTTCGTCACCAGCCGCAACCCCGGCGATCTGCCGGTACACGTGCGGGAGTTTATCAAACTCTTGGAATCCTAATCCCAAACGAAAAAGGTCCCCGCGGGGGCCTTTTTTTGTGCCCGGTCTTAGCCCCGGGTCCTGCGTTTTGCGTTCTTTACGATCAGATACACGAAAAACGGCGCCCCCACCACCGATACCACCACCCCGGTGGGCAATTCGCCGCCGGGGACCATATTGCGCGCGGCGATATCGGCCCACAACAAAAATATAGCCCCCAAGAGCATTACCACGGGAATCAGCCGCTTGTGGTCGGTGCCCGCCATAAACCGCGCCATATGGGGTACAATCAACCCCAAAAATCCGATTGTGCCCGCGGCGTAGACCATCGCCCCTACCATCAGCGATACGCACACAATGTAAAGCAGGCGGATCTTGGCGAGGTCCTTCCCCAGGCTATAGGCGGTCTCGTCGCCCAACAGCATCAGATTCAGATTGCGGTACTGCCCCGTTAAAAACAGGCACAAGAGGAGAATCAGCGGTGCCAAAAACTTCAACTCCGCGAGCTTTGCCCCCGAGAGCGAACCCATAAGCCAAAAACTCACCTCGCGCACCGCATCGCGGTTCTTTGCCGTATACAAAAGCAGCGTCGATGCGCTCGATGCCGCCGTCGAAATCGCAAGGCCCGAAAGAATCAGCCGCTCCGCCGTGGCGCGCCCGCCGACGCCCGAAAGGGCGAGCACCCCGAGCGCGGTGAGGAGCGCAAACAAAAACGCGCCGATCCCCGGTCCGTAGGTGCCGAAGGCGGAAAACAGCCCCAACACGATCGATGCCGTCGCACCGAGCGATGCCCCAGAGGAAATCCCCAATATATACGGGTCGGCGATGGGGTTTCCCACCACCGCCTGCATTACGAGCCCCGCCACCGAAAGCCCCGCGCCCACAATCACCGCGAGGAGCATACGCGGCAGGCGGATCTCGGTGACAATCGCCGCTACCTGCGCAGGCGCTTCTTGCGGGCGAAACAGCGCCCGAAAAATCTCTGCGCCGGGGATCTTCGCATAGCCCAAACACAATCCCATATACGCCGATACCAGAAACAAGGCGATCAAAAGCGGCAATAAAAACCGATTGTGCCGAATCATAGTGCGGGATACAACCCTTTTACAATCGTCTCAATCCCGTCGGCCGTGCGCACACCCGAAGCGTACACCTCGGACAGACTCACCGGATATACCCGATCCTCCTGCACCGCTCTCAGCGACCGAAGCGCGGGATTCTCCTGAACGCACGCGAGCTGCTCGCCCTCCGTCTTCTCTTCGCCGAAATACACCAAAAAGATCGCCTCCGGATCCTTCTCGATCAATTCTTCCGCGCCGAACCGATCCCCTTCGATCGGAAGTTCCGCGCCCGCCTTCAGGGCGATCTCGCCGCCTACCGTGTCCTTGCCGTAATTGCGAAACAAATTTTCGTCCTCGATCTCGAGAATCACCGCCGTCACCTTGGGCTTACCCGCGCGGGCTTTTTCCGTCTCCTCGAGACGCGTGCGCATATCCCGTACAATCTGCTCCGCCACATCTTCCTTATGAAAAATCTTGCCGAGCGCCAAAATATCGTCGAACTCATTTTCCAAGCGATTGGGCTTTACCGCCCCGCTATTTTTTAATATATACGTATGTACGCCCTTTTTATGCCAATCGCGCACATCGCCCAACATCTTATCGGTAAAATACGACGACCAAGAGAGAATCATATCCGGCTCCATGGCGAGCACCGCTTCCTTCGAGGGCGCATCTTCCATATATTCTACCTCGCCAAAGGCTTCCTTATACTCTTCCTTTACCGGAATATCGAGCATCGCCGCCGTGACAATCTTATCCTCCAGACCCAGCGCCAGCATATTCTCGATCGCCGATTGGTACACACAGAGCACCTTTTCGGGCATCTTCTCAAAAGTCTGTTCCACCGGCTTACCGTCGCTGTCTACCGTGTCGATCGTAACCGGTGCATAATCCGACGGCACCGCCGTCTTTTCACCTGCCGTATCGGAAACATTTGCGTCCCGGCCACAACCTACGAGGAGCAATAACAAAATCGATACGACCGCAATAAACCTCTTCATAATAACCTCCTGTGTATGTCTTCATACCGCGTGAAAAACCTACCGTAGGCGGGTATCCTGACTTCCCGTCTCCAACGAGGCAGCGCCCTTCCCGTAAAGTGAGCGGGCCTCTCGACGTATACAGTGGCGGGACCGTGCGCAAACGGCGACTTCCCCTTTTATCCCGAAGGAGCCTACATAAATAGTATAGCAATCCGCAAAACCGAAGGCAATCTAAGTCATTCTGATTACAAATTTATGGGCGTCGGTTTTTTTGGCGGGAAAACAAGGCAACCATATATCCTCAAAATCCATAGGATGACATCTATATATAAATTTTATATACCTGCCCCACATCCGCCGTACGATCCGATGCAAGGCGTGTTTTCTTCGAGAATTCAAAAATCAATTTATTGAATAATGTGAAAATGGTTTTAAAATACTGTAAATACGGGAAACCTTTCCCGCCAGAAAACTACACATGCTTTGTATAATTCAATAGATTGAACACCGTCAATCGTGGTATAGTAACATATAGAACTAAGTGTATACATTCATATACACGGGTACACGGGGTTCTCGAACGTCAATTGTAAAGGAGAAAAGATGATCCATGAACAACTTTAAAAAGAACGCCATTCGTAACGTTCTCATCATGACCGTACTGGCGGCGCCAATCACCGTCCACGCCCAAGAGGCAGAAGACGTGGCAGCACTCGTTGCCACCCAATCCGTGGCAGAGACCGCCTACGAAACCGTAAGCGCCAAGCCCCAATCGGCACCGGCACAAGAAGCGCCCGCCAAAGCGGTAGCGCCCGAAGAAATCGAAGAGGCCGACACAAAGCCCGCAGAAGAAAAAGCGCCCGCCGCCGAGGCCAAAGAAGCCGAAGCGCCGGTAGAAGCAAAGCAAGCAGATACCGCCGAAGCGCAAGCCGTAAACCCCGAGGAAACCGCAGAAACAAGCCAATCCACCCCCTCAAAGTATTGACGTCGATGCCCCTTCCACGAAGGAGGCAGAACCCGAAGAATCGGACAAAGAAAAAGAAGAAACGATCCTCGCGCCCGCAAGCGCTGCTACATTGAAAGCCGCCATGCCCACAGAAGACGCGGAAAAAGACGCCCAGGCGGAAGAAGCCGACGCGAACGACGAACGCCTCGCCGCCGCCTTGGCAAAAGACCCCGCCGATCGAACCCAAGAAGAAAAAGACGCCCTCCTCAAAGCAGAGGCCCTGCAACCCGAAAAGCTCGAAATCGCACCCGTCGAAGTCGATCCCTCCACACTGGCCGAAGAAGTTACAAGAGATGCTAAGGATATTACCAACGAACTGATTAACCCCGTGGTAAAGATTCGCGAGACGGAAACAAAGGATACTGAAGGCACGCTAGACGTAGTCGGTGGCGAAGCCCTCTCCTTTGAATTTCCTTTGTCACTCCGAAGGACACCCGGGACGGAGACACCGTAACCATTACCCACTCCGATAACTTCGGATTAAAGGGACTCGAGCCGGTACCCACCGATCTTTTAGACATCACATTCGGCGATACCGTCATTGCAACTGGAAAGTATGACGTGGATAAAAACACAATCGTCTATACTTTTACCGATGCCATCAATGGAAGAGGCTACGCTAAGGCACGCGCCGAACACGCCGCTTTTGACCGGGAAGAGAAGATCCAAAACAGTCAAGAGCAAACTTTTACTGTTGATATGGGCGAGACCACTGATTCCATTACCTTAAATGTGGATTATGGTGAACCTTATAATCATGAAGCCTTAGCGGGAAAGAGTGAATTCACCGAATGGAATCCGGAAACCGGCGAATTTACCCAATCTACTATATTAACCCCAACTCTAAAGATGTAAACTATTCTTCGGAAAACGATCTTCAACTATCTGTCGGCGTTATTCTTCACAATGGAAACGATGAAAACGAGGCAGAAACAGTTACCGGCTACCGCAGCAACGTATTCTTCACCAATGACAACACCAAGGTAACCGTATACAAACTCGATAAAGATACGTTATGCCCCATGCCGTCTACGGAGACTGGCTCACCGATGACAAGATCGATACCGCTAGTGAGGTAGGTTTTAACAATCAAACCGGCAAGGCCAGAGTGAACTTTAATAGAAAGACCATTGACAATCCCTATGTCATTAAAGTCGTCTCTAAAGTCGATCCCAAAAAAGAGAATATAAATCTATATTCCGCCGCTAAATTCTACGGCAACGACGGAAATTTTACCACTAGTCCAACTTGGTTAGGGTTAAACAACAATATTCTAACAGTGGAATCTTCCGCCGGCGGAGAACTGCCTGAGGAAGTCAATGGAACGTTTGAAGAACTCCACGTGTACGAAGAATACGAAAACGGTAAGCTGGTAAACACAACTACCATCAGCGTACCCATAGTAGAAGGTACAAAAGACGAACAGTTTACCACCGCTGCCAAACCTAACGGTACTGAAGAGAATCCTAAAGAAGACTTTGAACTCGTCATCACTAAGATTGAAAAGTCTGACGAAATTGAAGAAGAGCTTACCGGTCAAGAAGTTACAAAGAACTTTATCCCCGGAAAGGATCTTGAAGTCAGGTATGTCTATGAAAAGACGGTAGAAAATACCACACCTGTGGATCCAAAAGAAGACAAGGGTACCTTTGTAGAAACCCATATCTACGAAGAGTACGAAAACGGCAAGCTGGTCAAGACTTCGGAAATTAAGATTCCCGCACAAGAAGGAACCAAGGAAGAAGAGTTTACCACTTCTGCCAAACCCGACGGTACGAAGGAAAATCCGAAGGAAGGATTTGAACTCGTTCCCGAACGAATTGAAAAGTCTGATGAAATCACGAAGACCATCGACGGCAGCGAAGTGAAGGACAACTTTGTTCCCAAAAAAGAACTCAAGGTCACTTATGTCTACAAGAAAGACACGAAGACGACCAAGCCGGAAGGTCCGTCCGATCCGACCCCGGGAACGCCGTCCGACCCGACGCCCGGCAAGCCCTGGAACCCCGGCACTCCTGGCGGACCGGTAGATCCCACCCCCAACAAGCCGAGTGAACCCACGCCCAATAAGCCGGGTGAACCCACTGCTCCCGAAAAGCAACCCAAAGACAAGCCCTCTACGGACAAACCCTACGCCCCCGAAAAGACCGGCGTGGTAAAGAAATCCGACAAGGGCGATACGACGAAGAAGGTCGAAACCAAGGCGAAGGACGACGCCGACAAGGCGCCCCAAACCTTCGATGCCGGTGTAAGCGGCTACTTCGGCTGAGCGTTTTGGCATCTGCGATTCTCGGTTTCTTCGAATCCAAGCGCAGAAAGAAATAAGCACGATATTTGCCGGTTATAGAAAGGACCGTCCATGAAAAAATATCTGATACGCGCCGTAGAATTGGCGTTGGTCCTGTGTATTCTATTCTCGGCCTATAAGATCTTCGATTATTACCATTCCAACCAAAGCTTTCAGGCGGATCAGGCGGAATTTGTGCAGGCGATGGAAAGGGCGGAGGCCGCTTCGCCTGCCGCTACCCCGCCCGAGAATCCCGCAGAGCCAGCGGCAAAGGAAGAGACGCCCGCCCTTCCCCTCCCCGCCAAGTCTTCCGAGGTAAAGTCGGAAGAGGCGGCACCCGCGTCCGAGACACGGGAAGCGGCACGGGAGGAAGCGCCCGCCCCCGCCGCAGAGAAAGCGCGCACAGAGGCGGCGCCCGCTTCTTCTAAAAATGCCATCCGCTCCCTAAAAGACCGCTACCCCGATGTGGTGGGCCGCATTCGCGTGCCGGGCACGGCGGTGGACTTTCCGGTGGTGCAGGGCGAGGACAATGCCTTTTACCTGGACCACAACTACAAGGGCGAGTACCACCCCTTCGGCGCAGTGTTTATGGACGCGCGAGACGCGGCGGATTTTTCGGACTACAACACGGTGCTCTACGGGCACAATGTCCGCAGCGGCCACGTGTTCCACGAGTTGGTGCAGTATGGCGACGAAGAATTTCGCGCCGCGCACCCGCTAATCTATGTCGATACGCCCCGCGGGCAAATGGCGTATCGGGTGGTGGCGGCCTACGACGTCTCCGCCTATGCGGACTACCGCAAGCCGCAGTATAGCGGCGAAGACAAGGCGCGCTTCCTTTCGCGGATCGACGCGGAGAATCTGCTTCCCTACACGATGCCGCGAAACGGAAAAATACTCACCCTCTCCACCTGTTCCGACCGGGACGACCGCATGGTGATCCACGCGGTGCGCACGGAATCGTAATCGAAGGCAAAAGAAAGAGACGAGCCAAAAAAATGGCTCGTCTCTTTTTGTGTGCAATCGTATTTTAGCCGGCGACCTTTCGCATGCGGAAGTACAGAAGGAGCGCCACCGCTTCTACCGCGAGGGCAAAGGCGATGATGGCACCGATCTGCCCCGCTTCGTAAAAGGCGCCCATCGACGCCGCACCGCCCAGCAGGGCGAGCCCGTAGGCGCCGTTAAAGATGCCGTAGCCCGTGCCCCGCTTGTGGTACGGCGTCAAATCCGAAATCGCCGAGCGCATAATGGTCTCGTGAATGCCGAGGATGACGCCGAATACGAACATCCCCGCCACGATGACGGCTTTGTTCTGTGTGATGGAAACCAGGGGCAATAGCGCCGAGAGGACGGGGATGACGATCAACACGCCGAGGCCCGCCCGGGCGCCGGATTGTTCCTTTTTCTTGTCGTAGGCGCGCCCCACCACGAGGGCGGTGACGGCGTCGACCACCATGGCAAAGGCGTAGAGCATGGGAATCTGCGCGTCGGTAAACAGATTCGCCGCCTTGAGATGATACCCGATGGTGCTGAAGTTTACAAAGCCCAATGTGGCGAAAAAGGTAAAGGCGGTATAGAGCCAAAAGACCGGTTCAAAGCGCTGCTGCCGAAGCCCCGCCGTATCGGCATCGGGCAAGAGGCGGTTTCCCTCTACTTTGCGGTAGGCAAAGAACAAAAAGACCATAAGGGCGACAAAGGGAATCGCCAACAGCCGGTACCCCTGCCGATAGGCGCCTACGCCCCGCGCCCCGGAAAAATAAAACACCGCGGTAAAAATCAGCGGCCCCAAAAAGGCGCCCAGCTGGTCGAGGGCTTCCTGCAGGCCAAAGGCAAAGCCGACGCCCACCTCGCCCTGGGCGACGCCCGACAGGACCGTGTCCTTGGCGGGGTTTCTCAGCGCCTTGCCGATCCGCTCGGCGAGGATGAGCACCACGAGGATGTTCCAATCGTAATAGAGCCCCATAATCGGCACGGCGATCAACATGCCGTAGCCGATAAACATAAACAGCCAAGGCCGCTGGGTTTTATCCGATAAAATGCCCGCCACCAATCGCAAAAAATAGCCTAAAAATTCGCCGATCCCGAACACGAGACCGACCTTTGCCGCCCCGATTCCCAGCAACTGGAAGTATTGGGGGTTGGCGCTGCGGGCGCTTTCGTATACCATATCCCCGAACAAACTGATGACGCCAAAAATCAATATGACGATCACGCTCGGAGACAACGAACGTTTCATATAGATAATCTCCTTTCTGTGTCTATGGGGTACATACCCGTGTTTTGCCCAAAATCTCGTCGCGAGGTCTCTGCAAACTGCAATTTTCCTGTTAGCGGGACCCCATTTTCGGTTATAATCCTAGTACTACATGAAATGCAGGTAAAATTTAGGAGGTAGCTATGTTATCATCTTTCAAATCCGGCCTTGCCGCGGCGGCCCTCGCCGCGGGGATGCTCTTCTCTTGTGCTTCGGGCGCCTTTGCGGCAGAATCGGACGCCGCCCCCGAAGCGCAAAAGATCCGCATTTTGCAGGAAAAAAACATCGTGCGCGGCTACGGAGACGACAACTTGGGGCTCGACCGCGCCGTAAGCCGGGCGGAGCTCAGCAAACTGATCGTGCTCGCCATGGGTTTGAAAGACAGCGCCGATGCCGCCAAGTCGCTCCCCTCCCCCTTCCCCGACGTGGCGGATGCCCACTGGGCGAAGGGATATATCGCCGCCCTTGAAGGCGCCAATGCAAAGCGGCCCGCCCCGGTACTGAATGGCTACGCAGACGGCAACTTTCAGCCCGATCGCAAAGCGAGCTACGGCGAGGTGGCAAAAATCCTCGTCGTCCTCGACGACAAAGAGGCGCGCTACCCCGATCCGTCCGAACCTTGGCCCGACGGGTGGATGCACCGGGCGCGGGAACTGGGTCTCGCCCCCGAGGATGTGGCGGGCAATGCGCCGGCACTCCGCCGCGATGTGTTCGTCATGCTCTACGACGCCATGGCCGACGAAGAGGGCTTTGCGACCCTCGTCGTGCCGCCGGAAAAAGAAAAGGCGCCGGGCTTCAGCGACTACAAAGACAGCTTTAACACCCGCTCCACCTTCGACCACCGCGTGTACCAGAAGGAACTGCTGAAACTCATCAACGACGCCCGCGCCTCGGCGGGACAAAAGCCGCTCCGCCTCACAGTGGATTTGGAGCAGGGCGCGTATGTGCGGGCAAAGGAACTCGCCCTCTACGGCAATATGCGGATCCGCGGCAATCGCCACGTGCGTCCCGACGGCACGCCCTACTACACCGCCTACACCTACCTGCCCGTGCTGAATCCCCGCTACTTTGTGGGCGAAAACCTGATTCAGGTGCCCCTCAAAAAAGAAATGGACGAGAATACGCGGCAGATCATGACCGATCCCGTGTATCTCGCCCACCACAGCTTTAACGCCTGGTGGAAGAGCCCCGGACACCGGGAGAACATGCTGTCGCCCCTCTACTCTACCGTGAACGTACAACTCTACGCGGGAGAGGAAATGCGCGAAGAGCCGGGGGCAAAAAACGTCGGCATCCTCGTCGGCGCCACCGCCTTCTGTCGATAGGGGAAAGAGAAGAGGTATACCGTTTGGTATACCTCTATTTGTGTGGAAATTTACGATAAAATCCTATTCGTGCGGCTCGGCAATGGCCTCGTTTCGGATCCCGTGTAGGAAGAGAGATCTTTCGGCGCGGGGCTTCGCCCCTTGCTCAAGATGACAATAGGGGTGTAACACGCAAAACCACCCCTGCATCCTGAACGGAGCGCAGCGGAAAGATACGTCGTGCGGTTCGGCAATGGCTTCGTTGCGTACCCTCTGTAGGGAAAGAGATTCTTCGACTCGGAACAAAGTTCCTCGCTCAGAATGACAATATGAGGCGTGACAAGAATTTGTCATCCTGAGCGGAGCGCAGCGAAGTCGAAGGATCTCCCAGAGCTATTGCGGGTCGACGGTTTGCACGTTACCTTCTGCGTGTCTTGTCGCCCGGACAATGGGGGACGAATGTGCATCTCGCCAATTCTCCCGTTG
The DNA here is from genome assembly GCF_030815095.1 of Aedoeadaptatus ivorii. Lineage (NCBI taxonomy): Bacteria > Bacillati > Bacillota > Tissierellia > Tissierellales > Peptoniphilaceae > Aedoeadaptatus > Aedoeadaptatus ivorii. The sequence goes on along the minus strand of NZ_JAUSWF010000002.1, from coordinate 9,850 downwards.
CCGTACTCACCTCAATTCGTGAATAAACAATCCCGATCGAGGTTTGGGTTCAAACCATGTGGATTTGGGCGGCATTACGCAGCCGGCATCGGCGACGTCCATAAGTTCCTCCAGGGCGGTGGGGTACAGGGAAAATGCGACGGCCATGCCCGCATCCACTCTCCGCTCGAGCGCTTCCATGCCCCGCACGCCGCCGACGAAGTCGATGCGCTCAGAGGTGCGGGGATCGTCGATGCCCAGTATCGGCCCCAAGACATTGTCTTGCAAAAGGGATACGTCCAAAGCGGCCACGGGATCGCGTGGCATTTGACCCGTAAATTCCAGTCGGTACCACCGGCCCCCCGTATACATGCCGAATGTGGCTTTTTGCGCGGGCCGAAGGGGACCTTCTGCTTCTATTACCGCAAAGTGCGCCCCGAGCTTTTCGAAAAACGCCCTTTCGCTGAGGCCGCCCAGATCCGCTACGACGCGGTTGTAATCGTAGACCTGCAAATCCCTATGGGAGAAGAGGATGGCGAGGAAGCCCGCATTCTCCTTCTCGGTCTCGGCGGCAACCCGCGCGGCGGCAGCGCAGCGATGGTGTCCGTCGGCGATATACATCGACGGCACGGCGCGAAAAAGGTTTTCGATGGCGGTTACGGTATCGGAATCCCGCAGGCTCCAAATGCGGTGCACCACCTTGTCGTCTGTGGTAAATTCGATCTCCGGCGGGCGGGCACTCTCCTCGTCGATCCGTCTCCGTATTTCGTCCCGCTCCAGATAGGCGAGGAAGATGGGCCCGGTTTGGGCGTTCAGGGCGCGGATGTGATCCACCCGGTCGGCTTCTTTTTTTCGGCGGGTCTTTTCGTGGCGTCGAATGGTGCCGTTTTCGTATTCCGCCACCGACGCTAAGCACACCAAACCCTTTTGGCGCCGCCCCTCCCTTTCCAATTCGTAGATATACAGGCCCGGCACCTCTTCCCGATAAAAATGCCCCTCCGCCACCATGGCATCGAGTTCTCTACGGGCGCGGCGATTCCTATCGCCGTATGCCTCTTTCGGCGCCATCATCGCCTCGGGAAGGTCGATGCGCAAGAAGGACAGGGGATGGCTTTCGATCTCCCGCCGGGCTTCTTCTCGCGAATACACATCATAGGGCAGGGCCGCAATCTGTGCCGCCTCTTTCGGCATCGGCCGTAAGGCCCGAAATCCTCGTATCTGTACCATATTTCCTCCTATTTCATAAAGCGAACCCGCACGACGCCGTCGATGGCCCACAGGCGATCGCGCATGGTCTCGTCTACCGGGGAATCGACGTCGATCATGGTGTAGGCCCAACCATTTTTGTGTCGATTCAGCAGATTGGCGATGTTGATGCCTTCCTCCGCCAGTACGGTGGTGATCTGCCCGATCATATTGGGGATATTGCGGTGGTTCACGGTGATGCGCCAAGCGCTTTTACAGACGCCCATATCGGAATCGGGAAAATTCACCGAGTTTTTGATATTCCCGTTGTTCAGATAGTCGACGAGCTGCCGCACTACCAGGCGCACGGAGTTTTCCTCGCTTTCCGGGGTGGATGCCCCCAAATGGGGAATGTTGACGGTGTTCGGCAAAGCCAGGGTTTCGGCGTCGGGAAAATCCACCACATAGGCGGCTACGATGTCGGAATCGATATACGCCTTTAAGGCGGCGTGGTCCACCAATCCGCCCCGGGCGATGTTGATCAGACGCAAGCCGGGCTTGGCGACGGAGAGGAGTTCGGCGCCGACGAAGTGTTTGTTTTCCTCGGTCAGGGGCAAATGTAGGGAAATGTAGTCGCAATTTTTGAACAAGGTGCGGCTAAAGTTTACGACAGAGACCCGGCTGTCCAAATGAAGGGCGTTTTCTACGGAAAGGTAGGGATCGTAGCCGAATACATCCATGCCCAGATCGATGGCCGCCTTGGCCACCAAACGCCCGGTGGCTCCGAGCCCTATCACCCCCAAGGTCTTTCCGGCGAGTTCGGGGCCGGCAAATCGCTTTTTGTTGGACTCCACGGCCTTGGGCAGGTCGATCTCCTCGCAGCCCCGCACCCAATCGATGCCCCCGACGATATTTCTCGAAGCCAAGAGCAGGGCGCAAAGGGCCAGTTCCTTGACGCCGTTGGCATTGGCCCCCGGCGCTTTGGAGACGACGATGCCTTTTTCCGAACAGCACGCCACGGGGATGTTATTCACCCCGGCACCGGCTCTGCCGATAAAGCGAATGTTCTCGGTAAAATCAAAATCGTGGAGGTCGGCACTACGCACCAGGATCGCATCCGGATTCGGCTCCTCCGGGCTGGCAAAAAAGTTCGGCGGCAAGAGCTTCAGTCCCTCCTTGGAGATCTCGTTGATGGTTCGAATCTTATACATTCTGCTTTCTTTTTTCCGCTCAGCGTCCATTTCGCACCTCAAATTCCTTCATGTAAGTCACCAATTCCGCCACCCCTTCCGGTTCCATGGCGTTATACAAACTCGCCCGCATACCGCCGACGCTTCGATGCCCCTTGAGGTTTATAAGCCCCCGCTCCGCCGCCCCATCCACAAAGGCGCGGTCGATGTCTGCGTCCCCTGTGGTAAAGACCACATTGGTGCGGGAGCGATCTTCTCGGGCGCGGTCGTTAAAAAACAGATCGCTCTCGTCGATGCAATCGTAGAGCATCTGCACTTTGTCCCGATTTCGTTCCGCCACGGCATCCAATCCGCCCATCTCCTCGATCCACGCCAAAACCAGATTGCAGATATAGATGGCGTAGGTCGGGGGCGTGTTATACAAAGACCCCTTCTCCATATGGGTGCGGTAGTCCAGTATAGCGGGCAGGGCCCCCGACGCTTTGCGGAGCAGCCCCTTTTTAAGAATGACCACCGTAAGCCCTGCAGGCCCCAGATTTTTTTGGGCCCCGGCAAAGACGAGGTCGAAGTGGCGCATATCGTAAGGTTCCGACAAAATGTTCGACGACATATCCGCCACCAAGGGCACCCCCACCTCGGGGATCGTTTCCGGGGCAATGCGGGTGCCGTAGATGGTGTTGTTGGTACATAAATAGAGATAGCGGGCGGCCTTCGGCACGTCCTCTACCGAAAAGGACGGAATCCGTCGAAATCCCTCCGCTTCCGTCGAGGCGAGGATCTCGGGATGGCCGAAAAACTGCGCTTCCTTATAGGCCTTCTTTGCCCAAGATCCGGTGATCAGATAGGACGCCCTATCCTCCGGTTCTAATAGATTCATGGGAACCATGGCAAACTGTAAAGATGCCCCGCCTTGTAGGAGGAGAACCTCCCGATCCGCCGGAAGTGAGAGCAAACGAGAGAGCCGACTTTTTACTTCGTCGTGGATAGACTCGTACAGCGCGCTGCGGTGGCTCAGCTCCATCACAGACATACCGCTGTCCTTGAAATTCGTCATCTCCGCCGCGGCTCTGTTCAATACCGCCTCGGGCAGAGTCGCCGGACCCGCTGAGAAGTTTCGTTTTCTCGCCATAGCAATCCCTCCTGGATCAATTCACACATTACCGTGCTAAAATATATTGTTCCCCATTATACGCTTCCGAGGAAAAAAAAACAATACGGGGTGGTTAAAATTTGCGTGATCCCCATGTAAATTTTCACACCTTGCCCCGATTCGGAATCCATGATATGATGACGTAGTAAAAATGAATATCATACAGTTATTAAGGGAGGCTCCTTTACAAATACACGCTGCTGCCCGGAAATGTCGAGAGACGCCAACGGGTCGAACAGGTCTTTTCGCCAAGGAAAGACATAATGCAGCTACCTCACGTTACGTTGTAAAGTGCTGAAACTCAATAGAAAGTATCGGTTATGCCCCCACTTGCGCAGTGGGGGTTTTCTATCTTCCGGGGTTTCTGTATCGTCCTCCCACAGAAAGGAGCATACTATGTCAGACCCTCTTCCCCGAGAGAGACGCTACTGGAAGCGCGAATAACGCACGACCGAAAGGAGATAGAAATATGACCACCGAAAAGAAATTCGACCTGATGTATCGGTTCTTAAAATACGAAGAGTACGAAAAGTTCCGGGATATGTTTTTTTCCCTGCGAACGGACGAACAAAAGCGGCTGTTCCAATCCCTCTACCCCGTCAACAAAACCCGCCTTACCGCCTGCTTGGACGGCGACGAGCTCACGCGGTTGTTTACGCTGGTAGAAGACACAGATAGCCGGCCTTCCCCCGCGGATTCCGTGTTCGAAGCGGTAAAGGCGCGGGTGCCCTGGATCGTGACTTTGATTTTTTTGGGCCTAATCTCCGCCAATCTGATTTCGTTCTTTGAAGACACGATCGAGGAAGTAGTGGCGCTCGCGATTTTTATGCCGATTATTTTGGACAGCGCCGGCAATGTGGGCACCCAATCCCTCGCCCTCGCCATTCGCCGCTTGGCGTTTCACCAAGACCGCAACCAGAGCTTTATAAAGAGCATTCTCCGCGAACTCGCTTCGGGCTTTTTTATCGGGATGGCGGCTTTTCTCGCCATCGGGATCGTGGTGCTGGTGGTGGAAGGCAATCTGCTGCTCGCCGCGGTGGTGGGCACGTCGATCCTGTTGACGCTTACGATTTCTGCCGCCATCGGCTATATTATCCCCACGCTCTTCGACAAAATCGGGATCGATCCCGCGGTGGCATCGGGCCCCTTTATCACCACCCTCTGCGACGCCTTTGCACTGATCGTCTATTTCGGCCTGGCGACGGCGGTGATTCCGTATCTATAATCTGCGCAATCAAAAACATCTCCCGTGTTGACAGGAGATGTTTTTTTCGTCTTACTGCACCGCTCTTGCCTTTTGGCGGGCGAGATGCGCCCAGTTTTCGAAAAACAGCGTCGCCGATGCCCGCCAGCGCACGCAGATTTCCGCCGCCGGATCGTCGCCGCGGTAGTAGTTTTCGGGCGGACGTATGGGTTTTTGGCGGGACAGATCGCGCAGGTATTCCCGGTGGAGGGTGTTGCGGTCGTATTCCCAGTGGCCGAAGTTGAAGAGAAAGCCGCGGTTACCATCTGCCGCGAGGCTGATGCCGGTCTCTTCTCTCGCCGCCAGGATGTCGATGGAATCCACTGCCACATCCCCACTTCGCACATAGGTGTGGCGGGAATGGGGAATATAGTAGCGGTCGTCGAAGCCCGCAAATAGGGCATTTTCCTCGCGCCGCGGGTAGTCGTATACGCCGAAGATTTTGTGCGACGCGGTTCGATGGCCGATGCCGTAAAAGTAGTGGAGGGCCGCCTGCGCCGCCCAGCAGATAAACATGGTGCTCTCGACGCGCCTCTCGGCGTAGTCGAAAAGCCGGGTCAGTTCCTCCCAGTAGACGATATCCGCGTAGTCGATGCATTCCACCGGCGCGCCGGTAAAGATCATGGCGTCGTAGTGCTCGCCTTGGATCTCGTCGTAGGTTTTGTACCGCCGCACGCAGTCCATATCTCTGCCGCGCTTGCTCGTATAGCTCGCCATGCGGATACAGTCGATTTCGGCCCCGCTCCGCGAAAGCAGGGCGCGAAACTGCATTTCGGTCGCGCGTTTGTCGGGCATCAGATTGACCAGCGCGATGCGAAGCGGCGCGTTATGCCGCGCGCTCTTTCGTGTGTCTATATTCTGTTTCCCTTCCTTTGTACCAAACAACGCCGTCATCCTTCCCTCCTGATTTCGTCTTGTTATAGCTTCGAAAACGATGCGTCCAAATCGCGAATGATGTCGTCTACTTTTTCGATTCCCACGGAGAGTCGCACCATATTGGGCGAGATCCCCGCCGCCTTTAGGGCTTCGTCGCTGAGCTGGCGATGGGTCATGCTCGCTGGGTGAAGGGCATGGCTTCTCGTATCTGCCACGTGCACCACCAGGCTCACCATCTCGAGGCCGTTGATCCACGCCTTGGTCTCTTCCAAACCGCCCTTTACGCCGAAGGAGATCACGCCGCTTCCGCCGTCGGGCAGGTACTTTTGGGCGAGCGCATAGCTTTCGGAATCGGGCAGATGGGGGTAGTGCACCCATTCCACCTTGGGGTGATTCGCCAGATATTTCGCGATCTCGAGGGCGTTGGCGCTGTGGCGTTCCATACGCAGCGCCAGCGTTTCTAGGCTTTTGTGAAAGCTCGCGGCGTGCAGGGGGCTGAGCGATGCGCCCAAATCCCTCAGAAACACCGCCCGCGCCTTGGTGATATAAGCGGCATCGCCGAAGGTCTCGGTATAGCTGAGGCCGTGGTAGTTCGGGTCCGCTTCGGTCAGGCAGGGGAATTTGCCGCCGGTCCAGTCGAAGCGGCCGCCGTCGATGACGACCCCGCCCATGCAGAAGGAATGACCGTCGATATATTTGCTCGCGGAATGGGTGACGATGTCGGCGCCAAATCGGAAGGGCCGGCACAGATACGGCGTGGCAAAGGTGTTGTCGACCACGAGGGGAATGTCGTGGGCGTGGGCGATTTCCGCCGCCCCTTCGATATCCAACACCGCGACGCCGGGGTTGCCTACGGTTTCGCCGAATACGAGCTTGGTGTTCTCGTCGATGGCGGCATCGAGCGCTTCGAAATCGTTTAGGGCCACAAAGCGGCATTCGATGCCGAATTTTTCTAGGGTGGAACCCAACAACGTATAGGTGCCGCCGTAAATATTGTTCATGGCGACGACATTTTCGCCGGCCTTGGTGATGGTGAGGACCGCCATCAAATTCGCCGCCTGTCCCGATGCCGTGGCGACGGCGCCGATGCCGCCTTCCAGTTGGGCGATCTTTTCTTCAAATGCCGCCGTGGTGGGGTTGGAGATGCGCGTATACAAATGCCCTTCGCGCTTTAAGTCGAACAGCTCCGCCACTTCGTCGGCGTCGTCGTATTTGTAGGTAGTGCCCTGCGCGATCGGAAGCGTTCTGAGCGCGCCGCTCTTCGGCTGATAGCCGCCCTGCACACACAAGCTCTCGATGTCGATGCGATTCAAATCCGTCATTGTAAATCCTCCTTTTGCCAACAAAAAAACTCCCGTCCCAAAGGACGAGAGTTTTACTCCGTGTTACCACCTTATTTCGCCTATGCCTCGCGGCAAAAGCCTCTTCAGGTACCATCATACCCTAGCGCTGTAACGGGCGCCCCCGTAGACCCCTAGTATCGAAGTCTCCCGGACAAAAGACCATCTTCGCCTCCGTCGAATCCGCTTTTCTCACCAAACAAAGCTCTCTGTACGCATCTCGGAAGGGTACTCTTCTTTTCTGTGGTTTGCTGTTGTTAGAAAGGATACTACATAGATCCGTACGCTGTCAACCGTATTTCCGCTTTTCTTTGCGACAAATTTTCATGCTGCGATTGGGTAAAGATATAGTAACGGCGAAAAAACCGCAGAAAGGAGGGACACCGTGGCCCACGATACGAAAAACGCATTGGCGGAGGCATTGGTCGATTGCCTAAAGACCCGCAGTCTCGACGAGATCACCGTCAAAGAAATCTCCGATCAGGCGGGGGTCAACCGGCAGACCTTTTACTACCACTTCGAAGACATTTACGACCTCTTGCGATACACCCTGGACGAAGACATTTCGCCTTTGTTCGCGGGCGGTGACGATCTTCTGCTCAAGATCTTCGAGGAGTCGTTGAAGCAGAAAAAAATCATCTTAAACATCTACCACTCCGTCAACCCCAAATGGATCGGCGACTATATCATGGGCCATATGCGGCCTTTTATTCGCAAGCGCATCGAAGCGGATGCGCCGCGGCGCCCCGTCGATCCGGACGCCGCCGAACTCCTCGTCGACTTTTTTACCTACAGCTTTACCGGCATCTATCTCTACTGGGTACAGCGCAATATGGACGAGAATTTTCAGGTGTATCGGGATCAGATTCGCTTTTTGCTCAAAGAAAGCCTTTCTCATACCCTCGATTCCATGGCAAAATCTTCGTAAATCTACAAAAAACGCGATTTTCAGACAGAACGCTTCATTTGTCTATATCAATCCGACCCGGTGGAGACTATGATATAGCTACAAGGGAGGTTCTTATGTTAAAAAATTTTACGGTCAAAAAACTGATTCAATTTGTGCAAGAAGATCCCGCCGACAATATAGAAAAGGCATACGATTTCTTAGAGAAATTCTATCCCAAACTCGCGGGTTACTCCCAATTTCAGTTCCTGCGTCCCATGGTCAAGGACCCGAACAACAATTGGCATATACTTATGGACCACGTGTTCGAAGACATCGACCCCGGCGTCATCGACGCCTTTTTCCAAAACTTCGTCATCAACGGATTCGTGGACTGGGCGCCGAAAAAAGACGCCCTCGAGAAAAAATACGACTGCAATATTCCCTGGACAATGCTCATCGACCCCACCACCGCCTGCAACCTGGCCTGCGATGGCTGCTGGGCGGCGCAGTATGACGACCACTTGAATTTGCGATTCGAGGAGCTCGACGACATCATCCGCCAGGGCAAAGAACTGGGCATGCACGTGTTCTTGTTCTCGGGAGGCGAGCCCTTGGTGCGCAAAGACGACGTCATCCGGCTCTGTGAAAAGCACGACGACTGCTTTTTCCTCGCCTTTACCAACGGCACCCTGATCGACGACGCCTTTGCCGAGGAGATGCTCCGGGTCAAAAACTTCGTGCCCGCCATCAGCGTGGAAGGTTTTGAAGCCGCCACCGACGGCCGCCGCGGCAGCGGCACCTTTGCCCAAATCGAGCGCGCGATGGATATTTTGAAGGCCCACCATTTGCCCTTCGGCGTATCCTGCGCCTATACTTCGCAAAATACCGAGGCCATCGCCTCCGAAGAATATTTCGACTTTATGGTCGAAAAGGGCGCCCTCTTCGCTTGGTTCTTCACCTTTATGCCCGTCGGAGTCGGCTCTCCCACCGAACTGATGGCGACGCCCGAACAGCGGGAAGAGATCTATCACACCATCCGCAAATTCCGCAACGAAAAGCCGATCTTTACCATTGACTTCTGGAACGACAGCGAATACGTACACGGTTGTATCGCCGGCGGCCGCAACTATCTGCACATCAACGCCAATGGCGACGTGGAGCCCTGTGCCTTTATCCACTACTCCGACGCCAACATCCGCGAAGTTTCGCTGCTCGATGCCCTCACCAACCCCCTCTTTCGGGCCTACCGAGACGGACAGCCCTTCAACGACAATCTGCTGCGTCCCTGTCCCCTCTTGGACAACAAAGACCGCTTGGCGGATATGGTCCACGCCTCCGGCGCCAAGTCGACCGATCTGCTTAACCCCGAAAACGTCGACGACCTCTGCGCCAAATGCCACGACACCGCCGATATGTGGGCCGAGACCTCCGGCAAGCTTTGGGAAAAGACCTTACGCGAACGAAAAGAAAAAGTGCACGCCCGCTGATGCCGCGCGGATACAGAGCGAGGGACCCCCTCGCTCTTTTTGTGTGCGGAAAACCGCAACCACATTGTCATCTTGAGCAAGGGGCGAAGCCCCGCGTCGAAAGATCTCTTTCCCTACAAGAGATACGCAACGAGGCCGATGACGGACCGCGCGACGTACCTTCTCTTTTGGGGGATAAGACACGCAATCGACACCATGCAAGCAGTCGACCCGCAATAGTCAACTTGAGATCTTTTCATGACCTAACAGAAATCTTCGATTTCGTCGTAGGTCAGATGCCGCGCAGTCCATATCTTTGATTTGGCTAACGGAGCGGCCGACTTCGCTGCGCTCCGCTCAGGATGACAGCGGTGGGGATTCGCGAACCGCCCCCTCTTTGTCATTCTGAGCGAGGAACTTTAGTTCCGAGTCGAAGAATCTCTCTCCCTACAAGGGGTATGCAACGAAGCCATTGCCGGAACGCACGACGTACCCTTTGTTTCTAATAGCGCACAACGCCACCACAGCCATT